>JAZSHT010000042.1:0-19765 GCA_045533435.1 Eubacteriales bacterium
CGAGGAAGCAATTAAAATCTATCCCGATATTGTCAAGGAATATATTAAGCCTTGCTTTCTTATAGTAAAAGCAAGAAAAAGCGACTGAGGTCGCTTTTTTGTTTGCTTTTACTATATACCTGAATTTGCTTGCAAATTCAACTTACCTGTTGCGAAGCAACAATTTACCTATTGCGGAGCAATAATTTACCTGTTGCGGAGCAACAATTTACCCCAAAAAATAACATTGTTAATGTGCCTTGATTTTGTTTTGCTAATCATTAAGCATTTAGGTAAATTACGAAGCGTCGCTTCATAGGTAAATTGCGGGTCTATGCCCCGCAGGTAAATTGTTTTGCTTCACAAAACAGGTGAAGCCACAATAAACAAAAAACCACGGATTTCTCCGTGGTTTTATTTGTTTATTGTGGCTTTCTAGCAGCCTCTTCTTGTTCAGCTGTGTACTTGTCAGCTGCGTTACCGATGATAACATAGATTGGGTTTTCAGATACATCAACTGAAACATATCCGTTTTCCGCAACAAGATTTACATCATCGCCGCTGATTGTGTATGTATGCTCTTCAAGAACTTGACCATACTCAGTTCTAACTGCTCTGTGGTCTTCAAATCTGTTTGAGATTTCTGTAATCTTCTTTGTTGTGTCGCCAACATAGAGCTTGTAGCCATCAACCTTAGTTCCATCAGAGGTTGGACACCAGAGTGCATAGCCGTAGTTGCCGTTATCGTCAGCAAACTCGTAAATCCATACATCATCGTTACCTGATGAAAGCTCTCTTTGGAATCTCATCTCTCCTAAAGCTCTCTTCATTGTGTAAAGAATGTAATATGATTCCTTTGGTATCATCTTACCTGTCGACTTGTGGTCGATAAGCTTACCTGTTGTTTCATCGTATGTATCAATTACTTCTGGACCGTAAACACCACAAGTACCGTACTTACCGTATGTAAATCTGTCATCAGCCATGTCCTCTACCATGTACATAGTAGCCTTATCAACGCCGGCAGCAGCAAGTGCAAGGTATGCTCTTGCAAGCCACATAGCTTGAATTTCACGACCGCTGTATTCGCCATAAGCGTGAGCAGATGTCATTGTTTCATAGCTTTGGTTTGTATCCCAACCAAACTCAGTAATCCATACCTCAACATTTGGATAGTACTTATCTCTGAACTCAACGAGAGTTGCCATTGCATCGATAAGACCGAATTCCTCAGGGCTTACGCCAACACAAATTTGTTGTCCGTTAAGTGTAAAGTATTTACCGAAATATGTATGTACATTAAATGCATCCATAGCGATACATCCATCTGTACGGTTAGCCTTCATCCAATATACCATTGATGTGATGTAGTTACTACCGATACCAGCAAGACCTGCCATTGCAAACTTGAAGTCTGGGTCTGCATTCTTACCGCCAAGGAAGTAATCAAAGCTATCTGGATTGAATACATCTGCTAAAATTGTTCTTTGGTGTCCATCATATGCTGCTGATGTTAAAGCTGCAAGCTGGTATGGTGTTGCACCGTTTTGGTCTTCACCGTTTGGCTCGTTACCAAGCTCAATCCATTGTAAGCAGTTAAGACCAACCTTTGGTGTACCCATTGAGTGCGCTCTTACATTATCAAGTAAGTAGCCCATTCTTGATGAGCCATATCTTGCTGCATATTGATATGCCACATCAGCGTATGCCGCATATGTTTCAGGCTTGAACTTGTCAGCCTCAGATGCGATTTCTGCTGAAAGCTTATTGTTTATTCTATCGTAAAGTCTTGCAGGGTTAGAGCCCTCATTCCATTGTAAGCAAGGAAGAATTACAAGGTCGCTATATCTGTTTGTATAGTTCCAGTCAAAGTCTGCCATTGAAGATGTTGCGATTGTTGCCGCCTTCTTTGGGAAGCCTGCCCAGCTATATACCCAACCTAAGTTTACATATTCACGAAGAACGCCGAAGCAACCAAGCTGTGTTGGTGTTGTATTACCACCACCACCGGCAGTAAATCCACATGCGCCCATGAATTCGTTAAACTTTGGAAGATCTCTTTGTGTGTTGTTGCTTACTGTATCGCCCTCGCCAACTGCATAACCGTAAATCAATACTTCAACTGGAGCTTGTGATTCAACTCTTTGTGAAACATCTTCTTGTAATGTTGTATCGCAGTAAACGATTTGAACGTACTTTGTTACCTTCTTAACATCAATTCTAGTCCAGCCCTTAGGTGCAGGAGCTTCGTTGGTATAGTGGATACCATCCCAAGCCTCAAGTGTATCATAGTTAGCAGCCTTTGATGATGTGTTAACTGAAATAGGATATGATTCGTTACCGTAGTAAACATAAATTGCCTCTACATAGTAGTCCATTTCAAGGTCAATAATTGGACGGAGTGTCATACCGTACTTGGAGTGTGTTGTCTCATGAGGTACATATGAGCCGGGTGTTAGCTCGCCTGCGCCCCAATAGTACTTTGGAACCTTGGAGATTGGCATACCGCTGATGTTGTTATGAAGTGGGTCAGCAACATTTTGCTCATTAACAAGCTGTGTAAAGCCCTTAATAACCTCGCCACAGTAGATAAGGTCACTTCTACTTGTATCCAAAGGAATGATTTCAATACCGCCTGCGCGAATTGTATTCATTTCACTATAAAGAGTTGCAGAGCCGTACTCTACATACGCCTTAACTGCGATGAAGTGCTTATTGTCAGCGTCTGCCTTAAGGTTGTTAATTACAGCGACATGAGTTTCCTTATCGTTTGTAATAACAAAATCTGCCTTAGTCGCGCTATCAAAGGTTTCATCTGTGATTTCGCTATCGCTATATCTGATATCAAACTTCATGTTTGAACCGATTGCATTAAATCTAATAGTAACCTTGTTCTCGCCGATTTCAAGTATTCTTAAATACTTTACAACCGGTTTAGCTGTATTAGCGTTAATGGTTGTGCCAGGGGTATCAGGCTTATCTGTACCTGTAGATGTGTCTGTATTGCCTGTATCAGTTGAGGTATCGGTATTACCGTCGCCGTTGCAATCGCATGACATTAAAGAAAATGCCATAACAAGAGCCACTAACACTAAAAGCAATGCAAAAAGCTTTGTTTTCATTTGTTTTCCTCCGATTTTATTCGAACTTTACATTTTATCCGAATGAACTTTAACAAACCAATTTATAGATTTGTACACGAATATATAATACTATAAAATGGTAGCTTTGTCAATACTTTTTATACTTTATTAACAATTTTGTTCAAATTTTGCTTAAATTTCTGTGCATTTTTTTACACATGGCGTGAGCGCCTTAAAAATCAATTCGTGTTGCTTCCGTAAAGAGCATCAAAGCAATCAATTTGATATCTTGTATCATATCTTACGCCGTTTATTTTAATTGCCCTATATGACACATAATCATAGGTTGACAAGGGTCGGTCAAGGGAGTCAACGGAATTAGCGCAGACTAAAACCTCGTTTTCAGTAATCTCTGAAATTATCAGCGTATGATAGAAGCTTTGACCATTGCTAAGCTGAATAACATCGCCTATCCCGGCATCCTCTAAGGATATTTCGCTGCCGTAGGGTCCTACATCTTGATTATTTACCATAAAATCATAAAAAAAGTTCACCCCAGTCCATGAAGCGCTTCTTCTGTTAGGCGATAAATAATACCATCCAAAGGTAGGCGTATAATTCATAACACAGCTTCCTGCCAAAATGCATTGAGACACAAAATTTGTGCAGTTTCCACCAATTCCCTCAAAGGTGTAAAAGATTGGATTTCGTACAAGAGCATATTTTCTCGCGTATGCTACCGCGTTTTCTCGGTTGTATGTTTTTTCAAGTATCATAAACAAGCCTCACATTCAAACAATCCCTCAGTCAGCAAGCTGACAGCTCCCTTTACACAAGGGCGCCTTAGTGGATTTCGTACAAGAGCATATTTTCTCGCGTATGCTACCGCGTTTTCTCGGTTGTATGTTTTTTCAAGTATCATATTGTTCCCCCCATTACACTATATTTTATGTAGAAGCCAACAGGTTGTGATTGCTTTATGTGTGATGAAGGGAGTGCATATGCTAATTTCAATAATTTTAATTTATGGGGTTCTTTTGATAAATGGCTATACAGATGCGCCAAATTCTATTGCGACCGTAATTTTCTCAAAAGCAATGAGCTACAAAAAAGCGATTTTACTTTCCTCAATATGTAATCTGCTAGGTGCTGTAATAGGCTGTTTTATAGACACATCTGTGGCTGAATTTGTATTTTCATTTGGAAATTTTGGAAGCTATGTAAGTTATGCAATATGCATTTCGCTTCTTGTAATGATTTTATTCGGTTGGATTTTATCATTTTTCGGTATTCCAACAAGTGAAAGTCATGCCATGCTTGCAAGCCTAGCTGGGGCTACATTTTGCTTGTCAAATAATGGTGGTGTATTAAAAAAGCTGGGACATGTGTTTGTTTTTGCGGTTTTTTCCTGTGCTTTATCCTTTTTTATCAGCTATTTAATTAGGCTGATTTTAAAGAAAAATTTGCGCTATAACAAGCTTCAAGGATTGTTCTGCGCCCTTAATTCATTTATGCATGGATATCAAGGTGGAATGAAATATTTAGGTATTCTTTGCTTCCTTTTATCTATTAATTTGAGTAGTAAAAGACCTATGCTTTTATCCTTGTCGGTTGGAATTGTGCTTATGCTTGGCACTCTTATGTGTGGCAAAAAAATTTTGAATTTAGTTGGAAGCGATATAGTAAAAATCACGGACAAAATTGCTTTCTCATCTGATATTGGTACATATTTTTCCTTGTTCATATGCTCTATGCTAGGTATGCCTGTTAGCACGGGGGATATTAAATGCTTATCAATTATGGGCTCAGGTATTGCTGAAAAGCAAAAAATAAACAAAAAGACAGCAATCAAGCTCTTAATAAGCTTTGCTGCCGTCTTTCCTATTTGTTTTATTTTTGGTTACTTCTTAATGAAGCTGTTTGTCTAAAAATTGTATATTTCCCTATCAGGAATTGACTCAAACATCATTTTTTCGCCTGTTGTTGGATGGTTAAAGCATATTTTGCATGAATGTAATGCAATTTTGTCATTATCCTTAGCGCCGTACTTACCATCGCCGTATAAGGGGTGTTTTCTTGAGGAAAGCTGAACTCTAATTTGATGTGTTCTGCCTGTTTGCAAAACAACATTAACCAAGGATAAATCTCTTTTTTCATCATAGGAAATTAAGGTATAATCTAAAATTGCTTCCTTGCTTCCCTTGCGCTTTTTTTCCACAACAAAGGACTTATTTTTAAGTCTGTCATGATAGAGAAAATCTTGCATTTTACCCGTTTTATCCACACATCCATGGCAAATTAGCAAATATTCCTTGATTAATTTTCGCTCTGCCACATGCTGTGATAGCACCGCTGCGCTCTTTTCATTTTTAGCAAACACCATTATTCCGGTGGTGGTTGTATCAAGGCGATGAACAGGAAAAATTTCAGATTTTAGCTGCTCACTAAGCATATTTACCATGTTGTCCCCGCCACTTTTTTGAGAGGATACGCCATAAGGCTTTTCACAAACGACTATATCGCTATCGTTATAATAAATTTTTATCATATGGCTTAACCCCTCTTAAAATTCAGCGTTAATCTAATCTTGCTAACTGCTAACCGCTAATAGCTATCAATTATTTCGCAGAAATAATTGATGTATCCCACATTTCAGGTGCTTCAAAGCCTAAGAAGTTTACTGCGGTTGCGGCAACATTAGATAGACCAAATTCGCCGTTATCTGCTTTAACTGTGTATTTATCTTGATAGTAGTTATCGTAAATAATAAATGGAACAGGATTTAATGTGTGGCTTGTTTTTGATTTAAAGCTGCCATCCTTGCCTTGCTTTGGATTGCCCTTCTTGTCAAGTTCGTACATTTCATCTGCATTACCATGGTCAGCTGTAATTAGAGCCACACCCTCAAGCTTATCAACAACATCTAAAATTCTCTTAAGCTGTAAATCAAGTGCTTCCATTGAGCATCTTGTAGCAAGAATATTACCTGTATGACCTACCATATCGCCATTAGGGAAGTTTACTCTTAATGAGTTGTACTTACCGCTTTCAAGACATTCAATAAGCTTATCTGTAATTTCAGCGCACTTCATCCAAGGTCTTTGCTCAAATGGAACTACATCTGATGGAATCTCAATATATGTTTCAAGCTCATCGCTAAACTTGCCGCTCTTATTACCATTCCAGAAGTATGTTACATGTCCATACTTTTGTGTTTCTGAGATAGCAAGCTGTGATACGCCATTATCTGCAAGATATTCGCCCATTGTATTTGTAATTTCAGGTGGGTTTACAAGATAATTTGATGGAATATGAAGGTCGCCATCATATTCAAGCATGCCTGCATATACTACATTTGGATAACGAACTCTGTCAAACTTGTCAAATTCCTTATCATCAAATGCCTTTGAAATTTCAATAGCACGGTCGCCACGGAAATTGTAGAAAATTACGCTATCGCCATCGTTGATTGTGCCAACAGCCTTGCCATTTTCAGCAATAACGAATGGTGGTAAATCTTGGTCAATAACCTTATATTCGTTTCTGTATGCTTCAACTGCCTCGTGTGCAGATGCAAACTGTCTGCCTTCGCCAAGAACATGAGTTTTCCAGCCCTTTTCAACCATTGACCAGTTAGCCTCATATCTGTCCATTGTGATTACCATTCTGCCGCCGCCTGATGCAATCTTGATATCAAAATTGTCGCAACGAAGTGTGTCAAGGTATGCTTCAAATGGGTCAATATATTCAAATGCGCTTGTTTCGCCAACATCACGTCCGTCAATAAGAATGTGAATTCTTACCTTGCTTACGCCTTCAGTTTTTGCTTGTGCAAGCATAGCCTTTAAGTGGTCAATGTGTGAGTGAACGTTACCATCTGAGAATAAGCCGATAAAGTGAAGTGTGCTAGCGTTATCCTTAACATTGGAAACGATTTTTTGCCATGTGCTTGAAGCGAACATTTTGCCATTTTCGATTGATTGTGAAACGAGCTTTGCGCCTTGTGCGAATACTTGTCCTGAGCCAAGAGCGTTGTGTCCAACCTCAGAGTTACCCATATCGTCATCACTTGGAAGACCTACTGCTGTACCGTGAGCCTTTAATTTAACGCATGGATACTTCTTCATAATCATATCAAGTGTTGGCGTGTATGCATTATATACCGCGTTGCCCTCTGTTGCAGGTGCAAGACCAACACCGTCCATTACGATTGTAAGAACAGGTCCTTTAACTCCGATTGGATTTGCTAATTTTTTAAGAAGCTTTGCCATTTTTGTTTCTCCTATATATAAAAAATTTTTACAAAATTTTTAGGGGATAGAGGATAGGGATTAGGGGTTCGCCTTGCTCACAGGGAAGAATAAATCACTTGATTTCTCTGCGACAAAGTCGCCCCTATCCCCTATATCCTATACCCTGTATCCTAAATATTATACACCAAAACCTCAAATAAATCAAGAACGAATGTATTATAGTTGACATTTTATTATAAAAATGTTAAAATACAATATATATGTTTGACTGAGGTGTAATATGGATATTAGAAATCAATGTATTTTAGCAATAAATGAGCTTTGCGATGTAGCCAAATTAACTAAGGGCGATATTATGGTTATCGGTTGCTCAACAAGTGAGATTGTAGGCTCAAAAATCGGCACTAATTCTGATTTCGATACTGCTGAGGTTGTGTTTAATGCAATTTATGAAACACTATGCAGCCGCGGAATTTATATGGCGGTACAATGCTGTGAGCATTTAAACCGTGCCATTGTTGTAGAAAAGGAAGCCGTGCCTTACGCTGAGAGAGTAAATGTTGTACCACAAAAAAAGGCTGGTGGCTCTCTTGCAACTAAAGCTTATCACTCCTTTAAAAATCCTATCGTAATTGAGGAAATCAAGGCGGATTGCGGTATTGATATTGGTGGCACGCTTATTGGTATGCATCTTAAAAAGGTTGCCGTGCCTGTGCGACTTTCTATCGATAAAATAGGAGAAGCAAGCATTATTTGCGCGCGTGTACGCCCAAAATTCATTGGCGGAATTCGCGCGATATATGATGAAGAATTGCTTTAATTAGGCGACAAGGTCGCTAGCTGTCAGCCGTTAGCTGTTAGCGGTCAGCAAAATTACCTATATGATTTTTTCTCATTAGCGAATTTAAATTCGCATTTAGCTTACAAGCAAATTTAGCTCATCTTGATAAATTTAGCAAACAAAAAACTCCCGAAAATTTGGGAGTTTTTGTTTATAGTGATATTCTTTGCTCTAGCAAAGAGTGATATTTCCCTTACGGGAAGCGATATTGAAGATTTGCGTCTTCAGCGATATTCTATTCGCAGATAACTTACGCAGCAAATATCACTCGCCATAGGCGAATAGAGTTAAACAAAATAACTCCTTGCTTTTTTGCAAGGAGTTTTTTGTTTTATCTACCGCTGCTACGCATTGATTGATATTGTTCTTCGTCTGACATAACCTTCTTTTGCTTTGTCTTTTGGAAAGTGAAGTTTCTAAAGAAGATTGCAAGCATAAAGAGAATTAATGCTGCAATAGCAAAAGGTGTTTCAGCATCGTGGAAGTATTGTACCACATCCTGCTTTTCAATGTCAAAGAATGATTCTGCGTTAGCTAAAAGCTTGTTTGAAAGTGATTCAACCTTAACTAAATCGTTAAGAACAGCTTTACCGTCAACCTTGAATATATCATATTCATCCTCATAGTAACCAACTACTGCAAGGTTTGTCTTATCATATACTACATCCTCAACGCCCTCAACATTAGCGAGTACAAGCTCAATAATGTATGTGCCTGCTAAATCAGGTGTTGAAATTGTTGCGCGGTACTTCTTATTAGCTGACTTGATAAAGATTGTATTATCGGAAACAACATTTCCGTTTACATCCTTAACAACAGCCTTAAGAACCTCTGATTTTCTTACATTTGTAGGCAATTCAACTCTGATAGTTGTCTTTTCTCCATCACGCTTAGTGCTATTAATCTTGATACCTGTTGAGTCAACCTGCTCGTTAAGTGCAGATAACATAATATTCTTAACAAGGCGCTTATTTGCATATCCATCCTCATCATCAAACATTGATGTTGTCCATACATTACCAAGGTTACTCATAAATACAGTTACCTTACCAAGACCATTTTCCCAAGAAGCAACGATTGGCTTTAGGTTATCAACATAAAGAACAAGGTCTGCACCCTCTTTAATTGTTGTACCATAGTAACCGCCGATTATATCAAAGTCCTCAACACCTCTTAAAATGTCGCTCTCTGTGTACATAATTGGCTTAACATCTCTTACATTGTAGTAGTCGCCTTGAATTGCATTTGCAATTTCGTAAAGCTTTTCAGGAAGCGCTTGCGCATCCTTAACAACTACAAGCTCGCCTCTACCCTTAGTAGCAATAAGCTCAAGCTGATTGATAGCGTTACCGTCAAGGTCGCTACCGATACCAACTGTTGATGTTACAATACCCGCCTTTGTCATAAGGCTTACTACTCCGTCATAGCCTGAGCCTGAGTCGTTTGGCGCACCGTCTGACATAAATACAACCTGCTTGATATCAAGCTTAATTGATTGCATTGCGGTTGAAATCATATTACTTGCTTCATTGATTGGCCAACGATAGTTAGTACCGTGTGCCTTAATGTAGTCGCCATCATGTCCCATGGCTGCTGTACCCTTATCATCATTGGTTAAGCTGAAGCTTTGGAGTGTTCTTGGGTCAATATAGCCTTGCTTTGTATAAGTGTCGCCATCCTTAGGATTTACTCTGATATCTGATTCAGTACCGTCTTCATTTAAGTAGTGGAGATGGTAGTAATGCTCAAACTCATAGTCAATTCTATCCTTAATAGCATCTATGTTACCCTTAAGTGGGGACATTGGAACTGCAACGTGAGCAGATTCGTCAAACACGATAATACCTACGTAGTCCTTTTCCTCATCAAGACCGTCAAGAGCCTTTTTAGCTGATTCAAGAGCTACATCGTATCTTGTTTTACCCTCGTTACCCATCTTTTCTCTCATTGATGATGATAAGTCAACTACGATAACGATAGCTACTGTTTCCTTTTCATCCTCAATCTTCAAATCAACAGGGAGAATATCCTTAATTGGAGAATCATTATAAGCATCGTTTGAATAGTCGTAAGCGTTATTACCGCATGTTACAACTAAGCCTCTGCCGTTTTCTTGAACATATCTCTTAATTAAAGCATCTGAGCCAACAGGCATCTTTGTAAAGTCAACATTCATGAGAACAACCTCATCGTACTCAAGAAGGTCAACCATTGTTAATGGGAAGTCCTGAGGGCGTGTGATTGAATATTCATGCTCTTGACCGATATCGGCTAAGATTTCGCCCATTTGGCGTGTTTGCTCGCCATCGCCATCAACAACAAGAATCTTGTTAATGCCGTCAACCTTATACCATGAGCTTAATTGGTTGTTTTCAACGATTGTATCGCTGTTTACCTCAATTTCTGCATAAACAGTATGGATACCTGCGCCTTGAGACATATATGAGAATTGGAATTTGTTATCGCCCTTAACAAGGTTGATTTTTTCTTCTTGCTCAAATGTGCCATCATGGATTGTAAGCGTACCCTTTACATTATCTGTACTCTTAATTTGTACATTGATAAGAACCTCGCCGCCTACTGAAACCTTACCATTTGTTGAAATGGAGATAAGCTGAATTTCAGCCTCGCCACTATTTGTTAAATCAAAGTGAGCACAGTCAAGCTTAATTCCTGCATCAAGAATACCTCTTACGGCTGTTCTTGCCTCGCCCTCTGTTTCACGACCATCTGATAAGAGAACTATTCTCTTATTTTGTCTTTCATCGGTAAACATGCCCTGAGCGTACTTTAAAGCCGCATAAATGTTAGATTCGGAAACCTCTGCTGAGCTACTATATTTAATATAGTCAGAAGCATCAATATCAAGCTCGCCGAACTTTTTAACATCATCCTCCATTACCTCGTTGGCAAATGGAACATAGCCGAACTGAACGTTACCGTCCTCATTTTTAGAGGCTGTTACAATTTCATGCATCAGCTTATTCATTTCGTCCTTCATAACCTCGTTACTCTTGGACACATCGACTACAAATACGATATTTGTATCGGTTGGAGCTGTTGTTGTTTCTGTGATTCTAAAGCCACCTAAAAGTGAGGACAGTAAAACCACTAAAATCATATGTATAATAAATGGAATAATGTGCTTAGTTGCTTTTCTTCTCTTCTTATGAAGCTTAAAGAATGGAATAACACCTAAGATAAGAGCAGGTATTACAATAAGAAGCAACCAAGGGCGTGCAATCTCAAAATTAAACTCCGTCACGATGGTATACCCCCCATTCTGTTACAAGCAAGAGAATTAAGAGCGCGATTAAATATGGGAATATTTCAATTGGCTCTGCTTCAACAACTGAATCCGCAGGGATTTCAGCTGCTACTACATTTTCGCCCACTATAACGATATTACTTTCTCCATTTGGAATATGAGTTGGAAGCATGTATGAAGCTGTTGTTTCATCATTAAAGAGAACCTCAACCTCATATACGCCAACCTTGTCAAGAACGAACTTCATGTCAAGGTCAGTTGTTTCATCAAGAATGATGCCCTCATACTTAAATGTGAGCTGTGTTGCGCCTGCTGGCGCGTTAAATTGTACTGTTTGACCGATTTCAAAGTCTCTTGATGGTAAAACATCAGGAAGTGAATAGGTCATTAGGTTATTCATAAGAATAATGTAATCAGTTACCTTATATGGCCATTCTGAATGGTTAAAGTCAAAGTTTGTAACTACCATACGAACTCCGCCTGATGTACCAGCAATAATTGCAGGCTGGTTATTATCACAGGAGAAAATCTTTTCAAAGTTACCAAGATGGCTCATTGGCTTATATTTACCAAGACCGATTTTTGAATCAAGGTTCTTTGTAATAGTAGTATAAACATTTGTCTGTGATTGTGATGCAAGCATCATTTCAAAATCGCCGCTTTGTTCGTTGTCATATAAGATTTCAACGCCTGATACTACATCAGGAATCTTAGATGGATTAAATAGCCATACAGCGCCATCAGTTGGGAAGTCCTCGCCCTCAGGTGGCTCAACGCCCTCAAAGATGTAAAGGTCATATCCGCTGAAGGATCTACCGCTATCTAATACTGCATCAACAGATAGGAACATATCCTCACCCTTTGTTACGAAGCCGTTTGAGGCTAATGCGATTGTGAGTGATGTTGGCTTTGTTGAGTCAACTGTTCCGTCAGATCCTGACTTAAACTTACTGCTTACGAATAAAATTCTTGGTGCTGTCTTTGTTAAGGAGTAAAGCAAGAATTGGTTATCGGCTTGGATACCATCCTTAGCCTCAATAACAACCTTAACCTCCTTGTATTCCTTAATATTAGTAATTGGAACAATTACCTGTGTTTCAGAGGATTCAGTTAAAATGTTAGGAGTAAAGATTACTCTTACAGTACCGCCCTCGTTCATGTTTGTGTTAGGTAAAATTACGCTCTTAGAGCCCATAAACGCGCCATCAACATAAATACCCATAACACACTCAGAGCCCTTACCATAGCTTACAACCTCAGCTGTAAATTGGTAATCGCCTGTTAAGAGAGTTTCCTCAACTACGCTAAGGATAGATACATTATGCTCGCCCACTCTTGAAATATTAACTACCTCAAGTCCCTCTACATTTTCGTAGTCCTTATCGGTAATTAGCTTAATAGTAGCGCCTGCATTTAGCTCTTGAATTTTACTTGCTTCCTCAAGAGCGCCCTCAATATCAGCATCGCCATCGGTGCATGTAACATCCTCAAGCTGATATCTTATATCAATTTTATCCTCAGTTCTTGTAACAAGGACATCCTCGGGAGCAACCTTTGTGTCAGCGAAAATTACAGACACACGGCTGTTGTTTCCGATATTTTCCGCCTCTGTAAGGATATACTCCTTAGCAATTTCAAAGCGGGATTGTCCATCCATTGTATTCTGCATACTAGCAGATGCATCTAAAATGTAAATTGTTTCGTTAGATTTTAACGGCTTAACGGTTGGTCTTGAGATAGCCAAGCTGGCTGCTACAACCGTTAGTATTTGTAATATAAGCAATAATGATAAAATTACGCTTAGTGGAATCTTACGCTTAACATACTTTAAGCTTCGTTTCCAGATAAAAGTACTGGCAACTGGTTTTTGTACATATCTTGATTTTATAATGTAAATTATAATAATGATAGGTACTCCAATAAGTCCCAGTAATCCTAAAGGTTGTAAAAAACTCATTTGATTACTTCCGCTTCAAAGCCCTTTCCAAAGATTACCTTTTCAATAGGCTCATCTGATGATACGGTAAAGAATGTTACGCCTCTGGATGCACAGAAGTCAATAAGCTCCTTTTCATAATCATCAAGCGCCTGTTGATAGGCTTGCATTGATTTCTTAGTTACCATCATCTTCATGTTTCTATCAGCACTTTCTGAGTCCTGCATGTCGATACGACCATCAAAGCCAGGGTATAATTCATCAGGAGATAATACCTGAATCATAATAACCTCTCTTTTTCTGTAAACTAAGAAGTCTATCATTTTTTTCCAATTACTCTCTGTAAAAAAGTCAGAGATTATAATAGTAAGACCGTCATCGTAGCCTGGCTTGCCGATGTTTAATACTGACTTTTCAAGGTCAGTATCGCCCTCAAACTCTGTTGTTTCAAGAATTTGAGCTGCACGATAGAAGGAATCCTTGCCTGTTACATTAAGTGGAAGCTCTACTGCTCTATCCCCCTTAAGTAGCTTATAGGAAACTCTATCCATTGAGCAAACCGATAGATATCCAAATGCTGCCGCTATTCTCAACGCTGCTGCTGCCTTTTCAGGCTCTCCGCATGCCATTGACATTGAGCAGTCAATCAAAATCTGATTTTGCATTTGTCTTTCATCTGTAAATAATTTAATGAAGTATTTTTCGAAACGAGCATATACATTCCAGTCAATTCTTCTAATATCATCGCCTGGGAAGTATTCACGGAAGTCGGCAAATTCAACGGTGTTACCGTATGTTCTTGCTTTTCTTGTTCCTCCGAAATAACCTGTCATTTGAGATTTAAGACATAACGCGGCGGCATCTAGACGGTCTAGAAATTCACCGTCTAATATTCTTCTTTTCATTTTTACCGCCTATTATTTCTTCTTATTTAAAACAGCTGCTGCACCCTTTTGGTTGTTAAGCTCTGCGATAATTGATCTTACTACATCATCTGCATTCATCTTAGATGTTACAGCCTCGAAGCCGAGCTTAATTCTATGACGAAGTACAGGAATTGCAAGTGTGTTAATATCATCATATGAAACATTGTATCTACCCTTAATAAGAGCGCGAACCTTAGATGCTGTGATAAGAGCCTGAGCAGCACGAGGAGAAGCTCCGTCACGGATATATCTCTTAGCTGTTTCAGTAGCAACCTCGCTTTCAGCGTGAGTTGAAGCAACCATTACCATTGCATATTCAAGAACCTCAGAAGCAACTGGAATCTTCTTAGCAACCTCTCTCATTCTGAGAAGCTCCTCGCCTGAACAAGCAGCGCAAGCTGTTTCTTCCATTGTCTTTTGTGTCATTGCAACGATTTGACCAAGCTCTTCAGCTGATGGATTTGGAACTAAAATCTTGAACATGAAACGGTCCATCTGAGCTTCTGGAAGTGGGTATGTACCATCTTGCTCAATTGGGTTCTGTGTAGCAAGAACGAAGAATGGCTCATCCATCTTACGAGTTACACCCATTACTGTAACCTTATGCTCCTGCATGGCCTCAAGAAGAGCAGCCTGTGTCTTTGGTGTAGCACGGTTAATTTCATCGGCAAGTACGATGTTACTGAAGATAGGACCCTTTTGGAATTCAAACTTTGAGTTACCATCTTCATCTCTTGTGATGATGTTTGTACCTGTAACGTCGGCAGGCATCAAGTCAGGTGTAAACTGAATTCTTGAGAATGGAAGATCAAATACTTGACCAAGTGAACGAACAAGACGAGTTTTACCAAGACCTGGCGCACCCTCGAGAAGTACGTTACCGCCTGCGATAATTGCGATGATTGTTTGTTGAACAACCTCTGTTTGACCGATCATATCCTTCTTAATTTCTTGGAAAATTCTGTCGCACTTTTCTGCAAAAAGCTTTAATTCCTTTTCTTCAGCTGCATCAAGCTTTACAACAGGAGCCTTTGGAGCTGGCTTAACCTCAGCCTTTGGCTCTTCAACCTTTACTTCTTCCTTAACCTCTACGGCTTCAGCCTTTGCTTCAACCACTGGAGCGTTCTTCGCTTCATTGTTCTTATTAAATAATCCCATAATCTTTCTCCGTATATTAGATTTATTTTTTTCTATTTTTAATGGACCTATGGTCCACTCAAATACATTTTTTGTTAGACCTTCCTAAGCTGTTTATATTTTTAATAAATATATGTAGGAATTTTTCTAACTAATTCTTTCCCTAAAATATTAATTTACTTGAAAATGTTTTTTGAGCTTGAATACAATTTTCATACGCTTTTCATATGAACTTCATGCCAAATTCAAGCAATTTTCACCTAATTTTCATTTTTCAATTTTGTAATGCCAAACCTCAAATACGCTTTTTTCAGCGTATTTGAGGACATTTTATGCATTTTTTAAAAAGTTTTTTGAAATTTTTTCAAATTTCTTTATTTTTCGCTTTTTTGGCAAATCAACGAAAATTACTCTTCAGTACCTTGATCCTCGTTTTTGTTGCCTGCAAGCATTTGGTAGTACGCTTGGATAGCCTTGTATGTTTCTTCATCAAGCTCACCCTTTTCGTACATCTTATCAAGCTCAGCTGCCATTTCCTCACCAAGTGATGAAAGTGGAACCATTCCTCTACCTGGGATGTAAACCTCTTCCTCGATTTGAACATCGCCGTTTCCGCCTATACCGCCCTCTTGGTCTTCCTTTGGTGGCTCCTCAGAAGGTTGATCGCTTGGCTTTTCAGGCTGTTGATCGCTTGGCTGTTGGCTGTCTTGTGGTGGTTGCTCTTGAGGCTGTTGTGGTGCTTGACCCATCATGTTCTCTTGAGTCTCTTCCATTCTGTCAACCATATCTTGAGCTGCATCTTGGTTTTCTTGGTTTTGGTTCATTTGGTTTTCAAGCTTTTCCATAGCATCATCAAGTGCTGAGTCAGCCTTATCCTTAGCCTCTTCATCCTTTTCAGATGGTCCAGACTCTGGAATTTCAGATGCATCAAACATTTCGTTTGCTAAATCCTTGAAGATTTCTGACATTTCAGGATTTTCCATTTCGTTAGCAGCATTATTGAAGTCCTTAGCGATTTCCTCAAGCTTATCCTTAAGCTCGCTGCCTTGGAGGTTTTCATATTCCTGCTTAATATCCTGCATTGCATCCTTCATTTGCTCTGTATCGTTCTTTTCCATAGCATCAGCTAAGTTTTCAAACTTATCCTTAAGAGCGTCGCTTGCATCCTGTTGCTTTTGTTGTTCTTGCTCAAGCATATCCTTGATTTCTTCCTTAGCATCGTTAATGGAGTTGTTAATTTCCATATTAGAAGCATCGTTTTCAAGCTTTTCTTGGAGATCCTGCTTTAAGTCATTAAGAACATCTTCCATCTTTTCGTAGGTTTCTTCGCTTACCTTATCCTTTGAGTTTTCAACGATATCCTCAAGGTCCTCAACTAAGTCGCCAACCTCTTTTTCAGTTTCGCCGATTAAGTCCTCACGGAGGTCATCAAAGTTTTCCTTCATGTTATCAAGAACCTCTTCCTTTTCCATAGCATCGGTAATTTCATCCTTTGCTTGCTCGAAGGTGTCCTCAATCTTTTGGTCTGTTGAAGGGTCATTCTTTTCAGCCTTGTCAGCTACCTCTTCAAGATTTTCCTTCATGTTATCAAGAGCATCCTTCATTTCGGAGTCTTGCATATCCTTCATAGCATCCTCAATCATGTCAGCCATGTCTTGAGCATCCTTTTGTTGGTCGGTTGAGTTTTTAAGGTCTTCCTTCATTTGGTCAAGAACCTCTTCAACCTTTTCCTTATCGCCTGATTCAATCGCGTCAGCTAAGTCCTTCATATCTTCCTTAGTCTGCTCATCTGCTGTTTCGTTCTTTTCAGCAGCATCCTTCATGTTTTCAGCGATTTCTTCTCTATTTTCTTGTTCCTTTTGGAGAGCGTCCTCTATCTTATCTTGAGCATCCTTAACAGCATCCTCTTTAGCTTCGGTCTTCTCCTCATCGGTCATTGTTTCATCTTTTTT
The DNA here is from genome assembly GCA_045533435.1 of Eubacteriales bacterium. Lineage (GTDB taxonomy): Bacteria > Bacillota > Clostridia > Oscillospirales > CAG-272 > RGIG2000. The sequence continues at coordinate 17,376 of JAZSHT010000042.1, forward strand.
GATTTCATCAAGCTTGTTTTCAAGGTCATCAAGCATGTCATTGAGCTCATCCTTTTCGCTCTTATCAAGCTCAGAATCTGCGATTTCCTCACGGTTTTCTTCAATAACATCATCAATCTTCTTGTCTTCCTCGCTTGTTAAGTCCTCTTCAAGCTTATCAAGAACATCAGCGATTTCTTGCTTTAATTGATTTTCATCAACTGTTTCTTGAAGGTCCTCTCTTGCTTGGTCAGTAGCATTGTCGATTTGTTCCTTGTATTCCTCATCAAGCTGCTCTTGCTTCTCTTGGTTTTCTTCCTTAGCCTGATCCATTTGCTCTTGCTTTTCTTGCTCAGTTAAGCTTTCATCCTTTTGGATTTCATCAAGCTTATCTTGGAGCTCCTTATCGTTTTGCTCCATCTTATCAAGAGTTTCTTCAGCCTTTTCAAGGTTTTCCTTTAAGTCCTCAAGTGCTTCCTCAAGCTGGCTCTTATCTTGGTCGATAGCCTCTTCGATTTGCTCTTGCTTTTCCTCTTGAGTGAGGTTTTCATCCTTCATGATGTCCTCAATCTTTTCTTGAAGCTCTTGGTTTTCGTTACGGATTGCTTCCTCAATTTGCTCTTGCTTTTCTTGCTCTGTGAGGTTTTCATCCTTCATGATTTCATCAATTTGCTCCTTAAGCTCTTGTTCATCCTTGTTAATAGCATTTTCAAGAGACTCTTGGATTTGGTCGAGTAATTCCTTCTTTTCCTCAGTTGTGAGGTTTTCATCTGTTAATTGCTCTTCCATCTTTTCAAGGGCATCGGAAATTTCTTCCTTATCCTGCTTATCAAGGGCATCAGCTAAGTCCTCAGTGGTTTCATCCTTCTTAAGCTCATCGATGATCTCTTGATCCTTTTCAAGCTGGTCTTGGATTTCCTCTTCCTTTTCTCTGATTTCCTCGTAAACCTCTTCAATTCTGTCTTGGATTGTTTCATCCTTTTCAAGTGGCTCCTTGAGCATATCCTCAAGCTGCTCCTTGAAATCTTCCATTTCTTCCTTCATTTCTTCCTTAGTTTCTTCATCAACCTCGGATTCCTCAATCTTGTCCTCAATCTCTTGGAAAGCATCATCAATTGTTTGTTGAACATCTTCCATTTGCTGATCAAATGAGCTATCAGCTTGAACAGGGATTAAGAAAAGAAGAACGATAGCAACGATCATTGCAACAACCGCTGTTAATCTTACATAAGGTGTTTTTACCTTAAGATTCTTAGAGTCTAATTTTTCAAGTCTCTTTTGTGTGTCTTCTCTTTGTACCTTTGCAACATATGATTTATCCTTACGGTACTCCATCATAGTTGTATAGCGCTCATCAAGTCCTAAAGAGTCAATTCTCTTAGCAACCTTATCTGCATTTGCAGCATAGCGCTTTTTGTAAGTGATAATTCCCATAACTATTGCACATACTACGCCTGCAGCGATAGTTGAGATAACAACAAAAATATTTGTCATATCGCTCTTTGCAATAACTCTGAAAATAAATGCAAGTAAAAGTGATAAGCCAGAACCGAAAAGTAAGCCGGTAGCAATCGCTCTTACAAACGCCTCGATGATAACCTTTCTTTTAAAGGGCTTCACCAAATCCTTAAAATCCATATTTACCTCCTTTAAGTAAATCCATTACTTTTATATTATAGCATTTTAAGTGTGTGTTTGCAACAAAAATTATTTCTTGTTGCGACCTGTGAATACATTTTGGCAACTTGCACAATTTTTGTCAAAATTCAACGGAAAATAAAATTTAATTATTGTTGATTTTCACTAATTTTGCGACTTGTCAAATATGTATTTTGTTGATTTTTGGCTTTTCTGCCGTAAACAAATTGGTTTTAGCGGGGTCTTTTTCGTTGCCCTCGCCTCTTGCACTACTAATATATCACACTTTTTGTAAAAATTGTTGGATTTGGAAAAACATTCAAGCATACTTCACAGTATTTTCAGTTTTTTCACAAAGTCATCACAAAAGAGCTGTCAGCCGCTAGCTGTAAGCTGACATGTCTGCTTCGCAGAGGGATATAGTGTACTGTGTACGCGCGATATAGACCACGCTTCGCACGGTCGCGATATAACCGAATAAATTCGGTCGCGATATGCTTTCGCCAAGCGAAAGCGCGATATGCACCTTCGGTGCGTGCTGACTGCTGACCACTGACCACTATATACAGCCCTTGGCTGATGATATACAAGGCTATGCCTTGATGATATACACACCTTTGGCGTGATGATATACAATCCTGCGGATTGATTATATACACGCTCCGCGTGATTATAGTTAGATAATTAGGTAATCTAATCTCGCTGACAGCTGACAGCTAACTGCTAGCGGCTGTGAGCACAGCGAACCACTAATAACATGTCTGCTTCGCAGA
>JAZSHT010000050.1:0-19195 GCA_045533435.1 Eubacteriales bacterium
GAGTTGAACAACTTGCTTGTCTTCCTAAGACCGCTTGGCCCCTCCGACTTCCTGAGTCAATATCCGTGTCGGTGTTGGTGCTTGAATCGTTATTACTGCCAACGCCTTGACCGTAGTGATATTCTCCATCGCAAGCGACTAAGGAGAACATCATTATAAATAATAATGTAAAGACAACAATTTGCTTAAATAATTTCATCTTTTCCCCTTTCTACTTGCTTTTCTTGTGTGCTTTTTTCTTAACGCGGAGCTTTCTTATAAAGACATCAACCACAAAGATTGATACTGCCGCAATAAGTAATGGAATTACATAGCTTACCTTATATGTGGTAATCTTGTCCTTTTCGTATTCCATGCTTGGAATTTCATCAACAAGCACCTCGCCGTTTCCGCGCATAAATTCGTAAACCTTGAATTTATCAAAGGTTGCAAACGCATTATACTCGGAAAGGTATGGGATTTCAAATGAAGCTTCAGCGTTATAGCTTTGGTCCTCATAGGAATAGTTGATTTTAATTCTGTAAGAGCCAACCTTACCTGTTGTGAATGTATAAACATATTTCTTTGAGTCAAAGGCTAATGTTCTCTTTGTTACCTTGCCATTTGGCAATGTAATTTCAATTACAGTCTTTGCCTCGGGATTAAGAATACTTGGTAAAATTTCAAGGTATGCTGTGTTTTCATTCTTATCAATATTGATTGAGAATGGATAATCTACTCTTTCCTTTGGTGTATTGCTTACAAAAAGATTTTGAACGAACACTTCCTTAATTTCGCTTGACCATTTATTTGTCCATGCGCCTGTTAAGGAGCTTGTAATTGAAGCAATTCTGCCGTTACCGTGATTTCTGTATGCATAGAATGGAACTGTTTCCTGATAGCCATTATTCTTTTGATATGTAATTGTAAGAGGCACTATGGCATCATACTTTTCAAGTGAAAGAACATAGCCTGAAACAACAGGGAATGATGTAATATCCTTAACGATGTCATCCTTGTGCTTTGCTATCGTTATTTGAGCATCCTTTTCAATAATAACCTCGGAGAAGTTATCGGCAATAGTACCGAATACCACCTTAACTACATCCTCGGGACGGGAAATTTCGTAATAGTTACCGATTTCGCCTGCGTTTACAATATCACGCATTGTTCTTGCGCCACCATTACCATCAGATGGAATATAGGTTGTAATTGCTGATACGGTTGCGCCTGCATCGTATAGCTCCTTAGCTACATCCTTGGCTTCCCTCTCACTTTCAAAGCTAAAGCCATCGGAAATAACCATTACTTGGTTTTCCGTAAGGTTTAATGCCTTGATTGTTTTAAGTGCTTCCTCAAGTCCCATACCGATATCGGTGCCATGTCCTGTGGTTAGCGAATTGATAAATGACACTAAATGGTCCTTACAATCCTTAACCTTTCTTGGTGTTTCCACCTTGATTTCGCCTGAGAAGGTTACAAGGCAAACATAGTCCTCCTCATCAAGAACTGAAATAAGGTTCTTCGCCGCTTCCTTGGCGGTGGTGAACTTAGATGCCATAAACATACTATGGGATACATCAAGAACTATCGTATAAAGCTTACCGTCGCGCTTGGTGCTACCGAAGGTTACAGGTAGAAGCTCAGAAAACTTTTGGAAAATAGAGTCATCAGAGTTAGTGTGAAGCTGTAAATTGCCCATTGTGATAAGGCTCTTTCCGTATTGGGAAACTACCATATCAAGTGAGTCAATAAACGCATTTACATTACGGATATTTCTTATATCCATATTAGAAATTACGATTTCATCGTATGCTACAAGTGCTTCAAGTGTAAACGGCACTCTTGTGCCTGATGAATTTACAACATAGGAGTCAATATCAGCGTTTTCGCCATATAAAAGCTCAAGCAAGGCAACATCCTTGTTATCGCCTGTGATAACAAGAATTTTTTCTCTACCAACAATTGTTTGAAGGAATGAGCGCGTGTTATTGTAGGATGACATATCATCCTCATTAACGATTTTAACCTGATACTCGTATTTGCCCTCAATATTAGATGGTAGGTCCATATTAACCGTAGTCAAGCCTGGGTCAACTGTCAAAATTGTTTGTCCAACCTTTTCAAGCACAGCATTTTCATCATTGGCAAGTCTTGAATAAAGCTCAACAACTGCATTTGCTTGAATAGATGACTGAATAAGGAATTTAACCTTATTTTCATGTCCTACATATATAGATTTTGAGTATTCAACATCTAAAAGCTGAAGCTCGGTTTGGTTTTCCTTAACTGCATTATCAAGGAATATTGCATCAATCTTAACGCCGTTTTCTGTTAAGCGTTGTACCGTTGAGGCGATTGATGTTGATGAATTACTTACAGTATCGTTACCATCTGTAATAAGGATAATTCTTTTTAAGGAATCCCCCTTAAAAAGAGTTTCGGTATAGTTAAGCGCGCCTGCAATATCCGTTGCGCTATTATCAATTTTTGCTTCCTTTACGCTTGTGAGCTTTCTTCCAACGGGAGTTAAAATTATGCTTTCCTTACCGAAGCAAACAACGCCCATCTTAGTTTTTTCGGGAAGCTCTTCCTTGATTTTAGCAATATACTCATCAATTTTATCAAGGTTTTGCTCTGATGAATATGATACATCGGCAACCACATAAACAGTAGTTTCTGTAAGAACGCTTACTGAGGAAAGTCCCGCTGCGGCTAATGCTACAATTACTATAATCACAGCGTGGATACAAAGTGAAATTAGCCAAGGTGCTGATTTATTATCCTTGTTCCTTGCAATAAAGAATGGAATAATCACAGCAAGAAGTGCGGGGATTATTAAAAGCAGTAGGTAGGGATTATCTAAGCTGATATTTTTCATAGCAATATACCCCCCAATCCGCAATAAATAATATAGCAAGACAAATGAAAAGCACCATCATAGGGTCATATTTTCCATCAATGTTTGCTTCTGTTTTTTCACCGCTTAAGGAGAACTCCTCTTCGGTTAATGTGGGCTCACTTTCCTTTGAATGTGCGCTTGAGAAAAGCTTATACTTCATTTCCTCGCCGCCAAGAGTTAGGCTAACAGTATATGTGCCAACCTCATCAAGGCGCATGGTGGCAGTTGCACCATCGGTTTCAAGGTAGATATCCTTGCCTGATGGAGACTCTGCCTTTAGGTTTTCTGAGTTTTTAAGAATATTTACAATAGCCTCATCCCCTACTGTATATGATGTTTCATCAATAACATTTGGGAAGGAATAATCAAGAAGATTGCTAAGTAAAATGACGAAATCAGTTGACAAAGCAAAGTCGGATTTATGTAAATCAAATGCGAATACCACCTGTCGATTACCAAGGCCGTTTGCGCCTGCAAAGATAAGTGGATTGGAATCATAGGAGTATAATGTATGGAAGCCTAAATACATACCGCTATATTTTACATAGTTTGTAATGTAAATTTCGCTATCTCCAACGCCCTCTAAAAGCTTACGCACATTAGTTGCGGTGGATTTTGATTTTTCAATAACGCCCGATGGTGTAAGCTCAATCTTACCTCTTACGCCAAAGCCTGAGTCCTCAACGCTCTTATCGGAGTTGATAAGCCATACCGCACCATTTGGCAATACGCTTGGTGTGTAGGAGTCAAAGATATAAAGACCGTATTTATCGGTGATTGTTTCGTATTCAAGTGGAGATACGATATCAATTGTTGAGTCAACAAGAGCATCAATAACCGCCTTAAAGAAGAAGCCTGTTTCACTTACGATAAGAACGCTATATGATTTATCACTCTTTTGGTTGTAGGTATTAAGTGTGTTATCAAGCATATAGCCATCGGTATTTAATACCTCTAATTTAAATTCACTAAATGCGGTGCAAGGCACATCAAAGCTAATTTCAGTAATTTCGCCTGCTTTAACGCTGAATTTCTTTTCATCTGCTGCTTTACCATCAACTGTTAATTTAATAGTAAGGTCAGCATTATTTACATAGGAAATGGCACTTGCATTTACCTTTAATCTGCCGCCTGATAATGAGTAGGCAGTATCAAAAATGCCGTAGTTATCTACTGTTTCGTTACCTACATCAATAACTTCAATATTTTCGTGATTATTATAGTCCTTATCGGTTACAAGGTAAATAAGCGTTGATGTATTACTATCAAAAATGCTTTGGGCAGTTGATAATAAATCATTATGATTTACATTTGCTTGGCTTGGCTGAACCTTTTCAAGAAGCTCAATAGCTGTTTTCTTGTTTGTTACGCCATCAAATTCACGAACTGTGTCATCAGAAACAGTAACAAGTGAGAAGCTACTGCCGTTTTTAGATTTTTTGATAATTCTCTCAATTTCTTCCTTTGCCATATCAAAGCGAGTTTCCTCGCCCTCAACCATAGTCATACTGCTTGATGCATCAACAACAAAGCAATAGTCCTTTGCAGCGTTGGGAAGTGTAATGATAGGGCGAGAAATAATAAGTGAAATTGCAATTACCATAAGAAGCTGTAAAATAAGGCTGATAATGCCTGTAATACCGCTAAGTGGGTTTTTACGCTTCATAAACTTATCACTTAAGTGCCAAAGGTAGTTAGAGTTTACTGTTTGCTCGGTGTATTTACTTTGAATGATGTAGATAATGATGATTACAGGAACACCGATAAGTCCAAGTAATCCTAAGGGGAACATAAATGACATTACTTAAGTACCCCCAAATCCACAAGATTTCCAAAGAATACATCAAACATTTTTTCGTGAGCAGGAACTAACAGGTAGCTTCCGCCACGGCTTTCGCAATAGTTTTTAATTCTTTCAATTACAAATTTTAATGCTTCCTTATATGCTCTTACTCTTTCCTTGTCAATCTTTTTACGGAAAAAGTCGGACACATTTTCAGAGTCAAAAAGGTGCATTTTTCCTCTAATTTGAGGATTTAATTCATCACGGGCTAAAACCTGCACGCAAAGCACATCTCTTCTCTTTTCGGTGAACTTGTCAATTGCACCGTTATAGTCTTGGTCAGTTAGGAAGTCGGATATTAAGATTGAATATCCATCGCCCATTCCTATTTTTGAGGACACGATAGCCTCGCTGATTAACGCCTCTCCATCAAAATCAATTTCGTTGAGCTTGTTAACACAGTTTAAATAGGAATCCTTACCAACCATACCTGAGATAACCTCATCTATTTGGTTGCCGTGAATAGCATATATTGATACCTTATCCATTTCATTTATGGATAGGTATGCAAATGCTGCCGCAAGTCTTATTGCCTGCTCGGACTTTTCTAAGCTTCCGTGCTGCATTGAACGGCTTGCGTCTATATATATTCTTGTGTGCATTTGCCTTTCATCAAGATAAAGCTTTTGGTAAAGCTTATCAAATCTTGCATATACATTCCAGTCAATTTTTGAAATATCATCGCCTGGCATATAATCGCGGTAGTCTGCAAACTCGCAGGATGAGCCGAAGTTCTTTGATTGGTGGTTTCCGCCAAACATACCTGCTATATTGTTTTTAAGAACCGATTGTAATGCTTCGATTTCAGAAAGGAAAGCCTCATCTATTACCGTAGTTTTCATTTAGTAGCCTTTGATTTCCTTTTTCTTTTATTTGGATTGCTATTTCGGTTTATCTCTTGGTTTCCTTTATGATCATCTTGATTACATCATCAACATTATACTTTTCGTTGATTGCTGTGTAATTAACCTTCATTCTGTGTCTTAATACGTTGCAAGCAAGAGCGTCAATATCATCATATGAAACATTAAATCTGCCTTCCATAAGCGCTCTTACCTTAGCGGCTGTAATTAAGCCCTGAGCCGCACGAGGAGATGCACCGTATTTTACATACTTCTTTGTTGATGGGCAGCTATTTGGAAGCTCTGGGTGTGTATTTGATACAAGTCTTACTGCATAAGAAATAATTTCATCAATTACAGGAACGCTTGAAGCAAGCGCTCTCATTTCAAGAATTTCCTCGCCTGTAACAACAGCCTCAGCAGTTTCTGCCATTGTAATTTGTGTCATTTTAACGATGTTGATAAGCTCCTCATCAGATGGGAAGTTAACGATAAGCTTGAACATGAAACGGTCCATTTGCGCCTCTGGAAGTGGATATGTACCATCCTGCTCAATTGGGTTTTCAGTAGCAAGAACGAAGAATGGCTCTTCAATCTTATATGATACATTAGCAACAGTTACCTTATGCTCCTGCATTACCTCAAGCATGGCTGACTGTGTTTTTGGTGTAGCACGGTTAATTTCATCTGCAAGAACTAAGTTAGCGAAGATAGGACCCTTACGGAATTTTGTATTAAGCTTGCCGTTTTCATCCTTTTCAACGATGTTTGTACCTGTTACATCAGATGGCATTAGGTCAGGTGTAAACTGAATTCTTGAGAATGGGAGAGATAAAACTCTACCAAGTGAACGAACAAGACGGGTTTTACCAACGCCAGGGATACCCTCAAGAAGTACATTACCGCCTGCTACAATAGCAATGATAACATTATCAATGATTTCCTCTTGACCTACTACATCCTTCGCAAGCTCGCTTTTAACTCTTGCTACCTTTTCGCTGAACATCTTTACTCTTTCAATTTCAGCCTCTTTACCTGTTACGGAGATTTCTGCAGTCTCTTCTACTACTTTATTTTCTAAATTGCTCATTTTATTTTCCTCACTTTTAATATCAAAATTTATTGCTGAGTTGTTCCCTCATTCTCCGTTTTGCTTTCATCAAAGCCACTGTAAAGAATGTCGAAGTATTTTTCCATAGCTATTTTTTCTTCATCGGTAAATGTGCCGTTTTGAAGCTTACCGAACATTAATGCATAGTATTTATCAAGAATTGTGCCGTATTCAACATATGTATTTGTATATGGGTCATAAACTAAGTCATCACTACCGTAAACTGTTCCATCGCCGATACCGCCGCTTGCTCCGCTATCATCACCCTCTGAGCCTCCGCTATCATCCGTTGACATATCAACAAGGCTCGGGCGTTTGAACTTAGGTAATGTATAGCCGAATAATGATGAAATTCGCGTCATAGCATATTCGCCTGTATTGGTATTGATTGCATGCTGAGACATTACTCTATAAAATTCATTGTTTAAAGCGGTTAAGGTTGCATCAAATTCTCTTTGAGTATCCTTATATCCCATTTCTTCAATTTTTTCATAGAGTGTAAACAAGCCATAAACTCTCGTTCCAAATTCCTCGTTTATTTCGTTTGCCTTAGCTAAACGCATAAGCTGAATATAAATTTCACTATTTTCATTAGCGCCTGCTTTATTAAGTGATGTGATTATGTTTTCGCTTACCAAGGCAAAAAGCATTTTTGTTTGAGTTAATCTTTCCGCTTCGGGGTTTTCTGCTTCCTCATTTAAGGTTAAATTGAATGCACCGCGAAATTCTGTCATTTTAGCAACGAACTTTTCCCACTCATCAATCTTAGGCCAATCGTAATAGTTAAGAGCCTTCGCTAGCTTCTTTGCTCCATCCGTGTTGGTTTTCCAAAGCTCGTTAAGTATTTCAACTGCATTTGAAGAATTGTCGGTTTCATCAAAGATAGCGTTTACCGCCTTATCAAGGGCGCTATCGCGTTCCTTTTCCGTAGTGGCTGCTTTTAATTCATCAAGCATAACGGTTAAGTCATTTGCAACATTTTCCTTGTATGGGCTGTCCATTTCGGAAGCATTTACATAAGCTATAAGCTCCTCAACGGCTGAGATTTGAAGCTGAGTGATTTCAAAGGGGACCTCAGGCTCGGGCTCAGGTGGGGGAATTACTGTTGGCGGTATATTTAAAATATACACCACCATACCAACCGCAAGCAAAATGCAAAGCACGCAAGGGATGATAATCCTTAATCCTATCGTTTTGATTTTAGCTCCGGAAAGGGAGTTGTCCGTATCGTTACGCTGAAGCTCAAAAATAGCACCGTCAGTATCCTTATACGCAAGCATTGTTTGCACCTTCTCATTAAGAGAAAGGGAGTTATCAAGTCTTTTTGCGATACGCTTATTTGTTGGAACACAAACCAAAAAGTAAAGTGAAGCAGTAACCACAAAAATTGACAAGCCGCAAATTATACAAAGATTAATATTGATGGAGTCATACACAAGCTTCTCTATCAACGCGATTGTTGCAGGCACAATAGAGCCTAGCGCCAATCCCAAAAGAACTGCCTTAATGATTATTCCAACCAGAATTTTTCTTTTCAAGGATAAAAAATTCTCGTTCATAGTTTTTCCTTTCGCACATAATTATAATAATAAAATATTATATCTTAATGGCGTGCATATGTCAATAAATTTCTTTAATAATTTTCACATTGTTTACACATTAATAACATATAGCAAACACATACTTTTAACAAAAACAACATAATTTGATTGTTTAAGATTGACATTAGACTATAATTCTAAAAAAATAGAACGGAGAATTTTGATTTTCTCCGTTCAAATATTTTGCTTAAAGTGAAATTTCAGCATCAGCCATGCCTACGCTTGATGCAATAAGAGTAGCATTTTTCTGAAGCTTTTTGAGAACAACTAATGCTCTGCCACGGTAAACCTCTTTGTTCGGCTCGCTGTAAATTGCTTCTGTTGTTAAATTGCCACTTGCAACGCCTAAAATTTCAGCGCCATCAGCCTTATAGCTTATAAATCTGTCATCCTGTGTGCATAATTTGCCATTTTCGTCTTGAATTTCAACGGATACAAAAACGATATTGTCGTCTTGCTTTTTAGTATGCTTTGTTAGATATGACTTTTCTTTAACAAGTGCAATTTTACTTGGCTTGCCCTCGGTTGTGATTTTAGAGGTGTACTTCTTGCCATCTAAAATTGCTGTTGCAGAAATTTCGCCTCTTTCATAAATGGTACTAAATAGGTAAACGCCGTTATCCGTGCGGCTTTGTCTGCCTACCTCTTTTCCGTTTACATAAAGGATTATTTCATCACACTCGGCAAATACATAAACCTCAATATGCTTTCCCTCATAGCCTTCATAATTCCAGCTGCTTTCACATTCGTAAAATCCCCAACCACTTATTCTGTACTTAACGCCTGCATATTTTGCTGGTCGTGGAGCTATATAAGGCTCTTTTCTTAAATCCCAAGCTATTTCACGGTAGTAGGACTGTGGCTTTCTAACTCCTATAATATCAATATCGCCACAATCTGCAATATGATAAGGATAGTCAAGCATAAATGGACCCTCCTCCTTATCGGTATGCTCAACATGACCGATGGCAGTTTCTCCGAAGTAGTCGTATGCGGTCCATACAAAGTCGCCTGCAATTCTTGGATTATTCTTTAGCTGGTTAATTGTTGTGTATGCGCATTTTGGGAATGTTTCTGTATTTAAAATCACTCTATTTGGAAATCTTTCAAGGTCCTTTTCAAGGCGATATTCAAGATAGTTATAGCCAACTATATCCACAGTGTCGGCTGTAATGCTTGTTTTTCTTGCGAAATAGTCCATTTTTGATGATGGGAAATTTTGCTCTGCTTTTTCTATTTCGTATGCTTCAGAATTGTCCCAAAGGCTACATAATGCATGAGAAAGAATGCGGGATGTGTCGTATTTTTTAATATTATCGGCAATGCTTCTTGCGATGCGGTAGCCATAGCCTCTGCCTGATTTTTGTGGAATTTCGTTACCTGTTGAGTACATTACTACCGATGGGTGTACTCTGTTACGCTTAACGATAAGCTCTATCCATTTTTCGTAGTTATCATGGAAATATGAGTGGTAATCGTTTAGCTGCTTGCCCTCAGTCCAATAGTCAAAAAGCTCATCCATAACTAATATGCCAAGGCGGTCGCATGCATCATAAAAATGCTGAGACTGTGGGTTATGTGAGCAACGAAGCGCATTAAAGCCAGCTTCCTTCAATTTTGCAATACGGCGGTATTCAACCTCTGCATATGTGCGTGAGCCAACAGCGCCCTGGTCATGGTGGACACATCCACCACGGAGCTTTATTGATTTTCCGTTAAGGATAAAGCCTTTTTTAGAATCAATAAAAACTGTTCTTATACCGAAAACGCTCTCATCTGTGTCTGTAATTTTGTCAAAATTTAGCTTTGCCTTGATGGAATACATATTTGGCGTGTCTGTATCCCAGATTTTAGGAGAGTCAATTTGGAATTTAGTTATAATTGTGTTTTTGCCCTGCTCGGCGTAATAATACTTATTAAAGGTGGCAACTGGTGCTTTGCTTCCGTCCTCAAAAACCTCAAATTCTAACACTCCCTCGCCTTTTTTGTCAGAAAACACATCACATTCAACTGACATATATGCAGTATCGTTTTGGATAGATTCTGTTTTTACAAAAAGTCCAAGAGGACTAAAATATGTATCCCCACATTCTAATAAATATGTATCTCTGTATATACCTGCGCCTGTGTACCATCTTGCATTTGGCTGATGGGTATTATCTACAACTATTTTAATTTCATTATCCTTATCGTATCTTAAAAAGTCGGTTAATTCAATATAAAATGTGTTATAGGGATACTTATTTATAAACACAGAGTTAGCATTTATGTAAATTTCGGTAAGTCCAAAAGAGCCATCGCACATAAAGAAATATTTCTTATTTTTCTTTGCTTTAAAGTTTTTTTCGTATGTGCCTACACCGCCTGAGAAAAATCCACCGTGCTGGTTTGATTTATTGTCTGCTTTTCTTGATTGACAAATTGAAAAATCGTGAGGTAGGCTTATTTCGCTTTTCTCTCCATCATTTAAGCTAAAAAGCCATGATTTATTAAATTTGATTTTTTTCATAATTATTCCGCCTTATTATTGTTGGTTTTGTAGGGAACGCGGGCAGATGGCACTAGCTTTGAAGCCTTATCTGTATGCACGCTTTGGTCATCAAAGAAAATGTGTGCGCCAAATGCTTTTAAAATCTCGCTTTTTTCTACGCCACCCATAAAAAACGCTTCATCAATACGGATATTCCATGCGCGAAGTGTTCTTATTACTCTTTCATGAGCAGGAGCGTTTCTTGCAGTTACTAGTGCTGTTCTTATTGGCATAAGGTCAGCGCATTTGAACTGCGATTGAACATATGATATTGTTTTTAAAAGCTTAGCAAAGGGTCCTTCAGCAAGAAGATTTTTTGCGTTTAGCTCCTCATGCTCCTCAAAGGCGGTTAATCCCTGCTCCTTAAAGATTTTTTCACTTTCATCGGAGAAAATTACCGCATCTCCATCAAATGCTATTTTGATTTGGGAAATTTCTGCATTTGCATCAATATCAAGTCCCTCTTTTACGCATATAATACCTGCGGCAATATTAGCGTTGATTGCCTCTTGAACATCCTCCTCGCTTGCGGATAAAAATAGGTCTGTTTTAAATGCATTAAGATAGGGAGCTATTGACATTCCGCTAACAAGCGCGGCTCTTGTAATATCAAGACCGTAATACTTTATAGAATTGAAAATGCGCATGCTTGTTGATGTATTGTTTTTTGACATGATTATAATTTCTGTAAGCTTCTTTTCCTCACAGTTCAAATTGTGCAACGCTTTAACAAGGGGAAATGCAGGTCCGGGCTTTAAAATATCGTTTTCATGCTCCTCTTGATATTTTATATATGCTTCAAGGCCCTCATTTTCAAATATTTTATTTTCCTCTTCCAAATCAAAAAGCGCGCGTGAGGAAATACCTACAACTAATTTTCCATCTAATTTATTAGCCATTTTGTCCTCCTTCATCATATTGCTCTATGGTATTTTTTAGATGCTCCTTAACCTTAGTAACTACTGTTGGCGGAGAAACAACCTTAAGGCTCTTTCCAAATGAGCATAGCCATGCAATAAACATATTACCTACCTGTACCTCAACGGTACATTTTATTTTGCCGTCCTTGGTTTCGCTCATTTCAACCTGTGAGCCAAATTTATCAAATATTACATCAATTAATGACCTGTCAGCAATAAATGTTACATTTTTAACCTCGCCTGAAAACATATTGAACTGCTGGCGCTTATATTTGGAAATATCATATCCCTTAAGCCAATCACATTCATTGATATCATCATCAAGCTTTATTATGTTTTCCATGCGGTCAATTCGGTAATTGATGAGATTTCTATGAAAATCATCATAGCAAATAAGATAATATTGGTCGCTGTTAAATACTGTTTCCACAGGATTTACGGTGTAATATCTATCCTTGGTTTCATCTTTTTTGTATTTTCTGAATATCTTTTCTCTTTTTAGTCCATAATCGAAGTAGTTAAAACGAATTTTTTTACCATCCTCTATGGCATCAATGATACTATCTATCAAATAGTAGATATTTTCATTAGTGCTTTTTACGGTGCTGAACTTCGTAATATTGTCCTTTAAAACCTCGCCTCGCTTACTTCCTGCAAGATTAGATACCTTATCAAGTAAAACCTCTGTTTTTTTCTCGGTTACAAATGCTGCCGCCTGTACTGCATCCATAAGAACGCGCACCTCGGCTGTATCAAAGGACCTGTCCATTACATAATATTGATTGCTTGTAGAGCGATTGCAAAGCACCTCGTATCCATTTTCATTTAACAATTCAATATCTCTATATAAAATTTTTCTGTCAACCTCAATACCCTGCTCGCCTAATTTTTTAATAATGGTTTGAGTTCCCATAGGATGCTTTTCATCAGTTTCCTGATTTAATAGCTCCCATAATTTAAGTAGCTTGATTTTTCTTGAATGCTCTGGATTCATATATTTAGCACCTCACTATAAGTATTAGATAAATATATTATATCATAGCATTGTACTAAAATCAAGACTTTTATAAAGCTGAGTAAATGGTGTGAACTAGTGAGCCGTTATTCATTTTTTCATAGATTATGCAGCGTGTTGCATCCTTTTTCGGGCATGCTTCGTTTTCGTTATTATAATAAAAAATTTCAAAATAGTCGCCACCCTTAAGTGAACAGCCTGTTACCTTTTCGTAGCTTAAATTCTTTGTTCTTTTCATTTTCATATCCTCTTTATTTAAGTTTTTGATTACATTCTTATACTACCACCTTTTGCCACCGGCGTCAATGAAGTCATGTACTGTAATTAGTACACCTAATGAAATATCACACGAAGCTTCAATTATAGACATCATGTACCATTTTGGGTACAGCTATCTATTGATAGAAAATCAATTTAATGATATAATCACATCAGAAATCAACCCTAGTTACATATTTTAAAGCTAAGAAAGGAATTTTAAAAATGGAAGAAAAGGTTAAAAGATTTGCGCAAAATCACGGATATGATAGCATAAGAAAATCAATCAAATGGGATGGATATAATGTTTATGAGCCGTTTTGCTACGGCGAGGATATTTTTTCAAGCTATTCACTTTTTATTTTAGTAAAAAACGGAATAATCAGACTTGCCACTCGCAAGGAATGTGGCGAGCTTTGCGGTATTATTAGACATTATTAAATTTTATCATAATTGAATATAAAAAGCTCTCAACCGATGGGTTGAGAGCTTTTTTATTATGCTGCTTTATTATAAATCGTATCGTAGGTTATGAACGAATATTTTTCGTTTTCATTTAAGATGCCCGGTTGAATATAAACGATATTGCCGTTTTTATCTTCAATGTATGCGCCGAGTGCAAGCTCTGCATTCTTCTTTTCAACAGTATCAAAGCCTGAAATCTTCATTTCAAAGGAAGCATAGCTTCTTTCCACTCCAACCATTACAACCTTATCTGTGTCGATAATTTCATTATTTTCAATGTTGTTAGCTGCTATTGCAAATACGCCGTAGGTATAAGTTACGCTATTTAATTTTTCGTATTCAGCTAAAAGAGATTTATCAATAACATAGCATATCACTAATTCGCTTCTTCCATCCTCAGGAATTGAATATCCCTCTGTTTGGAAAATTGCTTCTGTTTGCTCTGCTAATTTATAGCCACAGCCTGCATTTGTACATACAGTATTTCTTACACCTGCATTGCCTAAGCCGTTTGCATATGTTAAAGTAACATTTTCCGCCTTAGCATCTGCATGTTCAATTACGCCAAGACCGCAGTTTGTGCATGCTTCAACACAAGCGTTTTGCTTTACTGTATTGTGAACGCCGTTATAGAATGCATCGCATTTGCCGTAGTCGTAAACGATTGTAATGCTTTTGTCAGCTGTTGGCTTATGTGAGCTGTAGTCGTACTCATCCGCGCTTACAATTTTAACCTTGCCTTCGTTCCACACATAATTTGTATCTACAGCTAAGCCTTTAGCTACTAAAGCCTCTGCTTGTGCTTTTGTACCTGTATAGAACATTGTAAGTCTTAGGTTATTATCGTGATATGGAGCCTCAGATCCAAAAAGATCGGCAAACATCTCATCCTCAGAGAAAAATTTATCTGAGATATACATAAATGTATCCGTGCTTCTTGGAGTTCCTTCGCCAAAGAAGCCTGTGCCTATCTTTTTAAGATTTTCGCCAAAAATTATAGTTTTTGAAGCGCCCTTTGTCTTACCGAAAGTATTATTACCTATGGAAACTAAGTTATTTGGGAATTTTACATATGAAATGCTATTAGCACCACCATTCCATTGACCACCAAACATGCCATCGCCCATTGTAATAGGTTCTGTACCATCAAGGAATTCAACCACCTTAATTACAGTGTTAGCGCCACCGAAAAGGCTTGAGCCATAGCTTGTAACTGAGCCAGGAAATTGAACTGATACGCAAAGTGGGAAGTTGCCTGTGCCTGCAAAATATGAGTTTGAAATAGTTGTTACACCATTAGGAATTTCAACCATTACAACTGACTTTTTAGAATACTGAATAGCTTGTGCTGCATTAAGCTTACTAAAATCAAAGTCAAAGGTTGCATTATCCTTTGTTACATAGTAGGTTGGATATGTAACGTAGTTACCTTCTTCATCTACTAATAAAACTCTTTGTGTAGTGTTCACATAGAGCTGTGATGGCGGTGTAAAGCCATCGATTGTTGTAACTGTGCCGAAATCAACATCAAGTGTTGGCTTTTGTGGAACTGGCGCTGCGGCAGATGCTGCAACCACTAAAAGGGACATGCATATTACAACAAACATTGCAATTAAAAATCTTTTTTTCATTTTTTACTCCTTTAAATTTATTGTATAGTTATACATTATAATTATATCATAAAAACTAAGAAAGTCAAAGCTTTTTTTACACAGCTTGGAAAAATTATCAATTTAACCAAATAAGAAGTAAAAAAGCACTCGATTTGCGAGTGCTTTTTGTAAATTATGCATATTATTTGTTGGCAATTAAATTATATGTAACATATGAAAACTTATTGCCATCGGTTGGCTCTCCTGCTTGGAGATATGATGCTTTTCCATTTTTGTCTATAACATATGCGCCAAATGAAATTTCAGCGCCCTTTTGCGCTTCGGTTTCAATGCCTGTTATTTTCATTTCAAATGAAGCGTATTCTCTTCCTACCTCGGCAATTACAGCGGAGTCTGTGTCTATAATTTCATCATTTGTAATATTTTTATATGCTATTGCAAATGCGCCATATTTTAAGCTTTCGCTATTGTAGTACTCATAATCAGCTAGCGCGTCCTTATTAACTGCGAAGCAAATTGCAATAGCGCCTCTACCGTCCTCAGGAATTGAATATCCATCTGTAAAAAATATAGCAGGTGCTTCTTCCTTAACGGCATAGCCACAATCTGCATTTGAGCATGATGTTTGCTTAACGCCTGCGCTCATAAAACCATTTGAATATGTTACTGTTACCTTTTCTGCTTTTTGGTCAGCATGAACATTAAAAGTATCTTTACATACAGTACATTTTGTTACACAAGGGTTTACAGTTTCCATTTGATGGTTTCCGCCGTAAAATGCTTCACAATAATTGTATCCATATACAAAATAATGCAATGATTCATCTCTTACAAAGGTGGAAGAAGTAAATTCAGCATAAGAAACTAAAGTTCCGTACTTAACCTCATAACATTGAGTTTCTTTTTCTTGAAGCGCTTGTGCTTGAGATAAAGTACCTGTATAATAAAGCACTAAAGTTGCTGGAGTTGCAGCCTTCTTAATTCTATCATAGCTAAAAAGCATATAGTCGCCTTGGTAAGCGTCTGATATAATAAACGCTTCTTTAGGATATCCTATTGGCTGATTATTTGTTTTTGTAAATGATGCACCAGGATTAAAAATCTTAAGGTTGGTACAACCTGAAATTGCTGATGAATTAACCGAGATTACGCTGTTAGGTAAAATAAGCTCAGTAAGTGAAGTACAATTATTAAATACCGCGCCATTGTTTACAGATTGTACATTAGAACCAAATTCAGGATATTTTTCAAAATCAAGTCTAAACTCTACTTTTGCAAGATTTGAACAATTTTGAAATGCATTACCCTTAATTTCATTAACTGTTGCTGCAATTTTAACATAAACAAGCTCTGTGCTTCCCGCAAAGCTGCCGCCTCTTACATGACTAGTGCCCTCCGGAAATTCAATTCGTGCAACTGACAAAATGTCATAATCTTCTCCTGTGGCAGCATTTAGCTTATCGAATTCCCACATTGGACCCTGAGCATCTTTTACAGACTTCATTATATAAAGTGTTGGATAAGTTGAATATGTATTATCTCCATTTTTTAGAACTACTCTTGATGTTGTATCAAGTGTGCTTGTATAGTAATACATTGTTGATGTATCTGCCGCATGGTTTACTGTACCAAATTCGTTTGTAGTATTTTTATATAGCTTACCGTTTACAAAATCATTATCATCAACAGTTGTTTCTGCTGCGCTAACGGAAATAGCAAGCATACATACTAACGCGATTACCATTAAAAAAAGCAATACTTTTCTTTTCATATTTTCTCCTTAAAAATTAAATTATTTTGTAATATAAATGATATCACAAAAGCACAAGGAAATCAAGGATTATTTTAAAATTAAAGTAAGTTTATCAATTTAAGCAAAAACCATGTAAAAAAGCACTCAAAAAGAGTGCTTTTGTGTATTTTGTATATTAAGCGTTTGCTACTGTTTTATAAGTAATATAGGCGTACTTATCGCCCTCGACTGGTAAATTTGGTTGAATGTATGTTGCCTTGCCGTTTTTATCTATAACATATGCGCCAAATGAAATTTCAGCCGCCCTTTGCGCTTCGGTTTCAATGCCTGTTATTTTCATTTCAAATGAAGCGTAGCTTCTTTCCACCTCAGCAATTACAGCGGAGTCTGTGTCTATAATTTCATCATCTGTGATATTTTTATATGCTATTGCAAATGCGCCATATTTTAAGCTTTCGCTATTGTAATGCTCATATTCGTTTAATGCATCCTTATCAACAGCAAAGGAGATTGCAAGCTCGCCATCGCCGTTTGCATCAAGATTGTTTTCCGATATTACTGTTTTTGCGCTTACGCTTACTGTAAGAGCGATAACGCAAGCTAAAACAATTAAGAGTGTAAATAAAATTTTCTTTTTCATATGTCTCTCCTTGTCTTTATGGTATATAAACAAATTATAGCACTATTTAAATGCAATAATAATTTTTAATACATATTGAAATTGTGGTAAATTTATAGTAAAATGGTAGTGTTAGAATATTTACTACATAGGAGTGCAAAAAATGATTATTACAAGTACAGAAAATTCATATTGGCAAGATGGTAAGGAAGTAGAAAATCAAGGACATGTGCTTACCTTTGGTAACGAGGTGCAGACAATTCGTGGTTTTGGTACTTGCTTTAGTGAGCTTGGTGCGATTGCATTAAATAAGATTGACAAGGAAGAGAAAAAAGCATTTTTAGATGAACTGTTTTCAGAGGATGGGGCAAACTTCAACTACTGCCGTACACCTATCGGCGCTAGTGATTTTGCCACAAGCTTTTATAGCTATAATGAAACTCCTGGCGATTATGAAATGAAAAATTTCTCTATTGCAAGAGATGAGGAAAATCTATTACCACTTATTTTAGAGGGCGTTAAGCGTCAAAAGGACATGCAAATGTTTGCTTCTCCTTGGTGTCCTCCTCTATGGTTTAAGACACATAATACATACAGTAACGGTGTTTTTAACAAAACCGAGGAGAATTTAAAAGCATACGCACTATATTTTAAGAAGTATGTTCAAGCATATCATAAGGCAGGAGTGCCTATTATTCATATTCATCCACAAAATGAGCCTTGCTCAAATCAGGTTTTTCCATCCTGTGTATGGCGTGGAGATGAGCTTGCTGATTTTATTGGCGGATATCTTGGTCCTATGCTTGAAAACGAGAATGTTGACATTTTCTATGGCACAATAAACGGTCCTGAAAACGACCACAGATACAACTGGACACAGTATTATCATTATCTTGGCTTGGCTATGCAAAATGAGAAAGCAAGAAAGTATATTAAGGGTGTTGGCTATCAATGGGCAGGTAAATTTGCATTACCTCAGACAAGAGATGATTATCCAAACCTTGAGCTTATCCAAACTGAAAGCGAATGTGGCGATGGTAAGAACACTTGGGAAAGAACGATGTATATTTTTAGACTTATGCGCCATTATTTCCGCTTCGGTGCATCTGCTTATGTTTATTGGAATATTGCTCTTGAGGGCGATGGTGCGTCAACATGGGGTTGGACACAAAACTCACTTATTTCCGTAAATGACGGCAAGGGCGTATTTACTCCTGAATACTATCTTATGAAGCATTTTTCACACTATATTAAGCGTGGGGCAAAATATGTTGAATTAAAGGGCGAATATTCCTCAAACTGCTCCGCATTCAAAAATCCAGATGGAAGCTATATAGTTGAATGCTATAATCCATATGAGTTTGATGAAACAATTACAATTATGGGTAAAAACTATCTTTTACCTAAGCAGAGTATAAATACTATTGTTATTAAGTAGTATTCGCTACGCTCATAGCCGTTAGCGGTTAGCAGTTAGCGGTTAGCGAGATTACACAATTGATTTTTTTATATAACATTCAATTTTCAAAAACCTAAGCCTTGCTAAAAAGCAGGGCTTTTTTGGTTCGCTACGCTCATAGCCGTTAGCGGTTAGCAGTTAGCGAGATTAGATATTTGATTTCACGGACACGCCCCCGTCCCCTGTCTTGCGAAGCAAATCACACCGAAGGTGTGCATATCATCAAGGCAGAGCCTTGTATATCATCATCCCAAAGGGATGTATATCATCAACCGCCAAGGTTGT
>JAZSHT010000124.1:0-20233 GCA_045533435.1 Eubacteriales bacterium
AGTATTAACACCGTAAACAAATGACTGAATGCACTGCTTAACCTCTTTATATGAAAGATTATCAATCTTTACAAAAGGAGCTAAATATGTGTCAAATGATGAAAATGCCTGAGCGCCTGCCCACTCGTTTTGCATAATTCCAAGGAAGTTAACCATTTGGTTACAAAGTGTAGATAAGTGGGATGCAGGGCTTGAAGTAATCTTTCCTACTACACCGCCAAGTCCCTCTTTGATAAGCTGCTTTAATGACCAGCCTGCGCAGTAGCCTGTAAGCATTGAAAGGTCATGAATGTGGATATCTGCGCTTCTGTGGGCGTTTGCGATTTCCTCATCGTAAACCTCTGAAAGCCAGTAGTTAGCGGTAATAGCGCCTGAGTTTGAAAGGATAAGGCCGCCAACTGAGTACGTTACTGTTGAGTTTTCCTTAACTCTCCAGTCATTGATTTTAAGATAGTCATCAACAATAGACTTATAGTCAACCATTGTTGCGCTAATGTTTCTTACCTTTTCTCTTTGCTTACGGTAAAGAATATATGCCTTAGCAACATCCTCATAGCCTGCTCTGGAAAGAACTGCTTCAACGCTATCCTGAATGTTTTCAACGGTTATTGTATGGTCAACCACCTTTGGTTCAAAATCAGCTGTAACCTTTAATACTAAAAAGTCAATTACATCCTGATGATAGCTTTTTTCACATGCTTCAAATGCTTTTATAATAGCCTTTGAAATCTTTGTAAGGTCTAATGTAACCTTTTTCCCGTCACGTTTAATTACGTCGTACATTTTTTCTTCTCTCTTTCTTTATTTTTTGAATTTTTAGTGCTTTTCAATTTTATCACAATATATAGATTTTGTCAATAGAAAAACACAATATTTTGTGTTTTTCTTTTTAAGAAATCACAAGATATTGTGTTAAACTCCTCTAAGGCTAACCTTATCAATATTGTTTTTTAAGACCTCTAAAAAGCCTTCAAGTTCATGTGGCGTATAGGCTGAAAGGTTATTTCCAATGAGGTTTTCATTGTCCTTAAAGCATTGTAAAAAATACCTTTTTGCACCCTTAATCCACTCTGAAATTTTCTCAAAATCCTCTTTTGTGTGCAGCTCCCTTACAACGGTTGTTCTAAACTCATAATCGACCTTGTTTTCAAGTAAAATTTGGATGCTTTTTTCTATGTCTTGAATTTTTACATTTACATCTGCTACCTTGGAATAGTTTTCCCTAGAGGTCTTAATATCCATAGCTACATAGTCAACAAGTCCTCGGTCAATGGCTTCCTTTAATTTTTCGGGATATGAGCCATTTGTGTCTAGCTTTACTAAAAGTCCTGTTTTTCTAACCTTTTCCAAAAACTCAAATATATCCTTTTGTAAAAGTGGCTCTCCGCCTGTTATACATACGCCGTCTAAAATGCCCTTTCTTTTATTTAGGTAAGAAAGAATTTCATCCTCAGACAGCAAGCTTGCCTCATCAATAACAAGAGTTGCATTATGGCAGAAGGGACATCTAAAATTACAGCCGTATGTAAATATGGTGCATGCTACCTTGCCTGGGTAGTCAAGCATTGTCATTTTTTGAAATCCGCCGATTAGCATATATGCACACTCCTTTTTGCTTAGTATTTATATTTTATCATAAAAGCATACACAATACAACAGTTGTTTTAAAAAAATACATCCTACCTTTTAAAGTAGGATGTTATTTTTTAGTTTTCAGGAAGAAATGTCGTTTTATTCGGTATCACGGGCTTTATTGGAAGCTCATTTTCATCAGACATTTCAGTCTTAGATTGATTGAATAGCCATTCAAGCATTTGCGGATTGCCGCCTATTTCATCCCAGATAAGATGTCCACCACCAGTTAGTGTGCCATCCTTATGACATTTGAAAATTACAGATGTACTTCCTGCATTTCTTAACGATTCAACCATAGCCTCTGTGCCTGCATATGGTACAGACCAGTCATTTGATGCATGGGCTGTGAATATTGGCATATATTTAAGGCTTTCTGCTTGGGAAACATCAGCACCACCACATACGGGAACTGCTGCTGCAAACATTTCCGTATGGCGCATAATTAAGTCCCAAGTGCCAAATCCGCCCATTGAAATGCCCATTGCATAGTATTTATTTTCATCGGTGGAATATTTGCTCTTTATTGTGCTTAAAAGCTCAACAACTGCCTTTAATTCGTTTGATTCAGGAACATTATCAATACTGTAATTTCCATTTGCCCATGGTGTGTCCACCCATTGATTATTCCATGGACATTGAGGGGCTACTACTATTGCATTTTCTATCCTTGTATTTTGTTGGTTGAACATAACGGGAAGCATATTTCCCATTTGTGCTATATTATCTGTTCCACGCTCTCCTGCACCGTGAAGAAATACGATAACAGGGTAGTCCTTGCTTGCATCATAATTTGATGGTACATATAATCTATAAGCTAGCGTTGTGCCATCCTCTGCGGTATATGATAAGCCGTTAAATAGCTCACAAAGCAAGTCCTTGTTATAGCTACCCACCTTGGTTTTAAGATAGCTTAAATATGTAATATCCTTATATGCGCTATTCTTATAGATAAAGGTATAATCCTTTGAAACTGTTAATTTGTTATTTGCTGTTTTAGATAGCACATCATCCTTAAAAATGCGAATTGCATAGGAATAAAGGGTATCGTTTGCTGCATAGATAATGTAATCATCTCCGCTAACATCTAATACAAAGTCATTTACATCAGCCATCTGTGATGTGGAAAAGCTCACCTTACCTCTTACATCGCCGATAATAATTTCCTTTTGACCTACATCCATATTCTTTTCAACTGCCTTATATTGCATTTGAACATTGTAGGTGGA
Organism: Eubacteriales bacterium; assembly: GCA_045533435.1. Classification (GTDB taxonomy): domain Bacteria; phylum Bacillota; class Clostridia; order Oscillospirales; family CAG-272; genus RGIG2000. The sequence goes on from JAZSHT010000124.1 coordinate 2,862, forward strand.
CTTAATATAAGATACTAAATCTTTAACTTGGCTTTCGATAATTTCATTATCCTTAGGATAAACTATTGTATAATCGGAAACGCTACCGTTGAAAATATTGATGTCTGTATCAACAGGCTCGTTGTCCTCCCACACAGCGTATAATGTGATATTGCTTGGTCCCATTTTGAAGCTTGAGCCGTTTTGATACTCAACCTCGCCATTTGGTGTGGTTGACCATCCCGCAAAGGTACACTCAGCCTTTTTAAATAAGTTAATATCTAATCTGATTTCCTCATCGGTGTATAGCGTAACGCTTGCCATTATTCCACTTCCGCCATTACCATCATAAGAAAGAATATTTTCGCAAGGTGTCCATTTTGCATAAATTTTTTTAGCTCCCGTTGCATCAGCGCTGATTTTTTCAATTTTGTTTTCAAATGCGCTGTCGCTATACCAGCCTAAAAACTCATAGCCGTCTCTTGTTGGGGCTAGCAACGAAAGCTCTTGTCCTGGCTCATACATGGACGCGTTTTCTTCGTTGTTTGTTCCACCGTTTAATTCATAATCTATTTTATACGCTGTTTTCCAGCTTGCATAAAATGTTATTTTTCCCATAGAGCCTTGGGATATTCCTCGTGTGCTTTCGCCTGAAAGATCAGCGCTTGTGTACCAGCCGACAAAGCCGCAATCCTCTTTTGTTGGGTCCTTTAAATAAATTATGTCCTCAATAGTGTATTCGCTTGGGTTTTTACTGTTATTTACGCCACCGTTTAATACATATTCAATTTCGTATTTGATTGGTGTAAATATAGCATCAAGCGTAACATCGCTATATACCTTGTATGGAAAGCTAACAGCTTCTCCGTTTACGCTCCAGCCATCAAAGGTATAGCCAAGCTTAGATGTTTGTTCAGCCTTTATGGGTGTGCCTTCCTCAACTCGCATAGAGCCTATGCCCTCTCCACCGTTTGTGTTAAAGGATACTGTGCAGGTGGCTTTTCTGTGTATTATAAAGGTATAAACCTTTTTAGCTGAGCCATTTGTTACACACACATAATATGTGTTGTCTCCGGTTGATAAATTTACCTCTTTGCTCTCTATTTCATTCTTACATTCTATATCGCTTGCGACAATATATGTTGCATTTTCAGCTACGGTTATTTTTTCGTTAAATGAAAATACTTCAGTAGATTTTGAAACAGATATGCTTGCCGTGTCGCCATTCCATTGGAATGAGGTTGCACTTATGCATGTTCCCTTTAAACCGTTTTCTAATTCATCTCCACAGGATGCAAAGCATATTAATGATAGTAATATGCAAATTATAATGGGGATTATAATTTTTTTCATAATTTACTCCTTATTTTTTTATATCATCAAGGTCCCATTTGCTAAGGGATCTACCAGGGAAGCTCTCAACATCCTCGGGTCTGCCCTTTTGATATTCTCTATAACAGGTTGGGAATGCGGTGTCGCTATATTTACTTCCAAAGTAGTAGGTGTTCCATCTTTTGTTTTTCTTATAATCGTAAAGAGTTCTTGCTTCCTCTGTTTCAAAGGAATAGAGTTTTTCAAAGTTTTCCTCTACATTTATTCCTTCATCAATTTCATCAAGGATTTTTTCGTATATAGAGTTTTGATGTCCCTTTTCGCAAAGGTGGTTAAGAACCTTTTTGTATGCTTCATCGTATTTGCTTCTACGCCAATAGAGTGCTTTTTTAATATCTACTAAATCTGTATTCCATATAAGTGAAAGGTCGTTATTTAATATAAGTGTGGAAATTTTTTCAGCATATTTTTCAGTACACGCTACCTTTGCACATTTGGAAAGAAGGTAAAAATCCTCTGTTTTTTCTACATATGCATCGTAAAACTCCTGGCGAATTTCCATAAGTCCCCTATATGCCCAGAAGTCGTAAATAATATGCTTATTGCTATCTAAGTATCTTATGCCATCTATTGTACCAAGAGCGCCCATTAGGTAGCTTTTGCATTTTTCGTTATCTGTTGGGTTCTTATACGCTTTAGATAACTCAAGGGCGGCAAGAGGATGACCTAAGTCATACGCTAACATTCTGCATTTTCTTTTTTCCTCGCTAAGGCGGTTCATTTCATTGTTATCATGATAGCTTAAAGCATCTGACCACAATTTATCAAGCGACCACACAAGGCATACTAACGCATCGCTATAAGCGGTTTCTTCTCTGTTTGCAAATGCTTTTTCCTCATCGCTTATGTATGAGGCAAGCTCAAAAAGCGTATGCTTGATTGGTAAATCTAAAACAACATTTTTATTATGGAAGTCTAATGCACCAAGAAGTAATGCTCTTTGCTTTAAATATGTTATATCGTTTAAGTCAATATTACTTAAAAGCTCAATACCAAAATCACGATTTATGAAAAATTCATATCTTAAATAGTTAAGCTCGTTTATTAAAGCGTTAAGCTTTTCTCTTGCATAGCTTTCGTATTTTTCGTTATCCGTTTTGATATATAGGTAATATACACAAAGAATATCATAAAGTGGTGCTAATACCTCGGTGTGTGCATATTTGCCTTTTTCTGCTCTTTGTTTGATTATACCATCAATTGTTAAAAGCTCATTGTTATTTGATTTTATTTCTTCAAGAAGCGATATATCAACGGTTTCTATTAAATTTTCCATTTTACACTCCTTTTTTTAGTAATTCTTTATTGTATTGCAATGTGTAAAGGTTATAATATTTGCCCTTTTTATTAAGAAGCTCGTTATGGCTGCCCTCCTCAATAATTTCGCCGTGGGATAAAACTATGATTTTATCTGCGTGCTGAATAGTGGATAAGCGGTGGGCTACCATAAGCATTGTGCCTACATTCATAATTTTTTCAAGGGAATTTTGAATTAACGCTTCGGTTTCTGTATCAATATTTGCAGTTGCTTCATCTAAAATCATAACTGAGGGCTTATGCAAGATTGTTCTTGCGAAGGATAAAAGCTGTCTTTGTCCTTGTGAGAAGTTGTTGCCTCTTTCTCTTACCTCGCTGTAAATTCCGTTATGAAGCTTGTTTATAAAGCTATCGGCGTTTACATATTCGCAAGCCTCAATTATTTCCTTATCGGTAAATGTATCATCTCTTAATGTAAGGTTTGATTTGATTGTGCCTGAAAACAGGAATACATCCTGAAGCATTTGACCGAAGTGGCGGCGAAGTGATGATATTTTGATTTTCTTAATATCAATGCCGTCAATTAAGATTTGTCCCTTTTGGATATCGTAGTTTCTGCAAATTAAGGACAGAATTGTTGTTTTGCCTGAGCCTGTTGAGCCTACGAATGCTACTGTTTCGTTTGCTTTTACCTTAAAGGAAACATCCTTTAATACCCATTCGTTTTCAATGTAGCTAAACCATACATTTTTAAATTCAATTTCGCCCTTGATTTCAGTTAGCTCTATTGCATCCTGACTATCCTTTACCGTTGGCTCAATATCTAGAATAGTAAAGATTTTTTCAGATGAGGCAAGCGCGTGCTGAAGGTGGTTAAACTGCTCCGCTAAGCTTTGGATAGGCGTAAAGAACTTGTTTGTGTACATATAAAATGTAACTACCGTTGCGCTTGATATGGTCTGTCCTAAAAATTCGGTGTTATTTATGTAGCCCTTTCCGCTTAAATAGAAAAGCGCTAAAATTGAGCAAACATAAAGCATATAAACAATCGGTCTAAAAATACCAAATGTAAACATTTGAGTTCTTTTTGCTTTTCTAAGGTCCATGTTTTTTGCATCAAATTCTGCTTTTTTATACTGCTCGCGATTGAAAATTTGAATTATTTTCATTCCCGAAAGATTTTCGGACAAGTAAACATTTATATTTGTAATTTTTTCTCTTACGCTTCTAAATGCTTTTCTTGAAAATTTTCTAAATATAACAGTAAAAAGTATTACAAAGGGAATAAAGCAAAGCACCATAAGCGTTAGCATATAGTTAAGGCAAAGCATTGCGGTTAAAACGCCTAATACCACAAACACATTCTTAATAAGATTTACAATAAGATGTGTAAACATGTGGGAAAGCGCATTTGTATCGTTGGCTGTTCTTGTTACAAGAGTACCAACTGGGATATGATTTAATTGCTCGTGGGATAAGCTCTCAATATGATTAAATACATCCTCACGAAGCTTGGACACGATTTTTTGTCCTGTTTTTTGTAAAATTACCGCTTGGAAATATGTGCTTATAAGTGATACTATAAGTATGCTTGCATATGCTCCAACTAAAATATAAAGCTTGTTTAACTCAAAATCCTCCTTTATCATTCCCTCAATATGACCAACCATAAGAGGCGCTATAATATCATAGGAAATTGAAAATATCATTAAGAAAAGCACGAAAAGGAAGCTAAGCGCGTGGGGTCTTGCATATTTAAGAAGCCTTCTTACAAGCTCGCTATCCTTCATATTTCTATCAAAGCCGATGGCGGTTTTTTTGTCCTTCATAAGAGCAAAGGCGATTACAAAAATTATAGATAAAGCGCCTATTATTGCTCCTATTACTATTAGAGGGTAAAATTCTTTCATTATTCTCCCTCTCTTTCTTCTTCAAGTCTTTGAAGCTCTACCATATTATGATATGCTTCGTTTGTATTATAAAGGTCTATGTGCTTGCCTACTGCGGAAATTTCGCCATCCTCAATAAAGATAATTTTATCCATATTTTCAACGGTGGAAATACGGTGGGCAATTAAAATTGTGGTTTTGTTTTCTCTTACTCTTTTAAGCTCGCTTAAAATGCTTTTTTCCGTTTTGGTGTCAACTGCTGATACAGAGTCATCTAAAATTAAGATTGGGGCGTTTTTCATAATGGCTCTTGCTATGGAAATTCTTTGCTTTTGTCCGCCTGAGACAGTAACACCACGCTCACCTAAAATAGTGTCATAGCCGTGTGTAAATTCAATTATATTTGTGTGAATATCGGCAATTTTTGCAGCCTCCTCAACGGTAAACACATCATTAGAGTCTGATGCAAATGCAATATTATTTGCAATAGTATCGCAAAATAGGAAATTATCCTGTGGCACATAGGCGCAGTTTTTACGAACTGATTTAATTGGAATTTCGTTTATATCTATGCCGTCTAAGAAAATTGTACCGTTTGCCACATTATAGGTGCGTAAAATAAGGTCAACTATTGTTGTTTTACCTGCACCTGTTTTGCCGATAATGCCTATATTTTCTCCTTGATTAATTTTGAAGGATACATTTTTTAATGCATCGTATTCGGAGTCGGGATATCTAAATGTTAGATTTTTAAATTCAATTTCGCCCTTTAAGCTTGTAATATCCTTTACGCTTTCGCTATCCTTAATTTCTGTTTCTCCATCAAGTAGCTTGGATATTCTTTCAAGTGAAGCCTTACCGCGAGATTGCATTTCAATAAGCTGAGAAATTGCGGTAATTGGCCATATGATTAAGTTAAAGTAGCCGATAAATTCAATGAACTGTCCTGCGTTGAATACATCCTCGTGAACTAAGTATCCACCGTAGCCTAAGATAACACAAATTACGCTTTCCACAAAAAGTGTTACGAAAACATTTAGAAGCGTTGATGCTTTTGTGTGGCTTACATTGGCCTCCTCGTTTTTGCGGTTAAGCCATCTAAACATAAGTAGCTCTTTTGTTTCCTTAACGAAAGCCTTTATTACTGCAAGTCCTGAATAATTTTCCTGAGCAAAGTCGGAAATGTTTGAAAATGCTTCCTGTCGCTTTCTCCACTTTTCCATCATATACTTACGGACAATAGTGCCGATTATTAGCATTAGTGTCATTGGAATTAGTGATAGGAGTGTGAGCATTTTGTTCATTTGGAACATTCTTATTAATGACCAAACCCCAAGGACTGATGCATCAAGGAAGCTTAAAACTCCCATGCTAAGACATTCGTGAATTGTTTCTAGGTCGTTTGTAAAGAGGGACATTAAATTGCCCACCTTGTTTTTATGGTAGAAGGATTGAGGCAAGTCCTTACATTTATCAAACATTCTGCCACGAAGGTCTGCTTCAGCCTTGATTGCGCTACCAAAAAAGCATATACGCCATACAAATCTACCGATTACTAAGAATATAATAACGAAAATAAGTGGCAAGCAAATGCGGTCAAGTAAAAACTCCATATTAAACTGATGTGGCACACTATCAATAACAACATAGCCATCGTTTATGCCGTTTATTACCATACTGTAAAGCTCTGGAATTAAAAGCTGAAAATAGTCAACAACTATAAGAGCAATAAGTCCTAAAAGAAGCATAGGCAAATGCTTCAGGTAATATTTATTTATGTGCTTTCCAAAAAGCATAGTCTATACCTCTTTTTGTTTATTTAAGATTATCAAATATTAAATCGTTAAGCTTATCGAAAAATTCTTCGTTTCTTGGGAATACCTTAAAGGTAATATCTGTTTCTGCTACCTTGTCAAGAAGCTCTATTGTCTTTTCTCTGCCGATTTTCTTTTCAAGCATATAAAGAAGTGATACATCATCAAGCGCTTCCTTAAATACCTTTAAGCGAAGTGATGGGATAACTCCGTTACGGTATGGATATACGGAAAATGCATCGCCTGATGGGAATGCTCCTCCTGCATCGGTTACCTTATATGGATTTATCTTCTTTTTTGAGTATTGGGTATAATAGAAGTTATAGCCCCATTGTAAAAAGCCCTTTAATGCGAATTTATAAATTTGTGTGCCTATAATTCTTGTTCTTTCAGAGGACATGGCGAAAAATCTGTTTGATACCTCCCATGTTTGGGCACAGCAGTAGTATCCCCACATATCAGGCACGCCTGCTTCTAAGAATTTATGAATATGGTCAATACCACAAACGGGACGCTTTATAAGTCCATTTTTGTAAAATTCAAGGTCGGAAAGTGCATCCATTTGCACACAACCATCAAGAAGTGGCCTTAAAATTTCCGTTGCTATGCGGTAATTTTCGATATTAGACATATTCGGCTCATCGGATGCATGGAATACGATATGCTCCTTATCAATGCCCATAGAGGTTAATTCCTTGATAATAGCTGGAATAAGGCATCCTAAAAATTCCTTGTATTCCTCGCATGAGGCATCTGTTTCCCAACCGAAAATACGCTTTTTCTCACCGTTTACGGTTGCAATTACCTTTGGAGCGTGCTTTGCGCCCCATTGGGTAAACATATGATTGATTTCAAAGTATCTTGTGCCGTTATTTCTTGCAATTTCAATAAATTTACGAAAGCTTGCAAAGTCAAAAATGTATTTGCCATTTTCGTATGTAATGTCAACTAGCTGGACTGTTGTTCTTTCTCCGCCCTCGGCAGTATCAAGAGGTGGAGTTAAAACAGGAATTAAAATCATATTTATTCCGTGGTCGGTTGCCATTTTTATATATTTTGCAATTAAATCCCAATGCTTGCTTGAGAAAACCTCAGTTTTATGCACATTGGCAATACAGTCGGTATGAAACCATTGTGTAAAAACGATTTCCTTTTCCTCAAAGGTAACATTTTCAACGCATACTGTAAATGTCTTTTCCTGTCCGTCGCTAAAAATAACGGTAATAGGGTATTTGCCTGCTTCAATATCCTTTGGCACGGCTACTTCAAGCCAAATTGCGTTATATGATTTTTCTGCCTTGATTTTATTTTTAGATTTTGGTGTTAATGTATCGGGATACATTACATCCTTGTCTAAGCGTTGATACATACCGTCGTTGCATTTTTCGTATGTTGGTAGCTGACAAGGCACAAAGCCAAGCTGATATACCTTTATATGTTTTTTAAGAGATGATTTGATTTTATAGGAGTATTCTCCCTCGCCTTTATATGCTATTTGATAGGAAACTGTTTGTCCCTTTGCTGCTCTTATTTGCTTTTTTGATTTGCCGAAAATTTTATCGCCGAACACCTTTGCAAGTGATGATAGCTGCTTTAATTGAATGCTCATTTTGTACCTCGCAAATGAAAATTTTTATCCATTTTTTATTTTATCACAATATCCTTGCGCGTGCAATATATATTATAAAAAAATTCACACCCGAAGGTGTGAATTTTTATTCATAGGTAATTTTAAATGGTTGTGATATGTCTTCGGTATTTTCAATTTCAAAAAAGATTGGCATACCACTTTGCGAAGACTCCAATTTCAAGCTATCAAGGGAAGAAATATCGTACTCTGTGTCGTTATAGTGAAGCTTGCCTTTACCTTCAATTTTAATATTACATTCTTGTGCATCTATAATGAAATAGAGTCTTTGGTTTTCAAGTAGGGTTACGGTTGTGTTATTCATTAACGGTATAGGGTCATCTATTATTGTGGCATCATAGCTGTAAATTGCAAAAGTAACGCTAATTGCCTCATAGGAGAGTGTGCTTACCGCTATATATATTTCATCATTTTCGCTAGCATACATATATTGACACATGCCGCCGTTTGTTTCTTGCGACCACATATTTAATGTCTTGTTATACAGTCTGATATTATTATTTTCAGTTTGTGAATACACCATTACCATGCCGCTTCTGTCAGCTATCCACTTAAAATATTTAGTTTCTCCTGACGATATAAGAGCCTCTGTTTCGGTATGAAGCTTAATTGTCTCTGCCTTTTCCATGTCTGTTCTTTGATAGAAAATTTCAACGGTTACGCTTACCTCTTCGCTAGATGTATTCTCAATTACCAACATCCTTTGCTCGTTTTTGCCCATAAGAAAGCTGATTTCATTTTTTTCGTTTGGTTTATATGTATCGCTTCCGTAAAGGACATTTATACCTTTAGCGTTTCGTATTCTGAACGTTCTGTTATCGCCGGTGCCTACGGTGTAAAAAATTCGCTCATTTGCGTTTATTCCTACCGTTGTTAATCCATTCGATAACGAATAGGGTCTTTTTTCGGTTCCGTTAGGATTATTGTTAGCAACTGTGATAACGGTGTTTTCTTTTAACTCCGTAAAAGGCGCGCTATCAATATAACCGCTTGGAAGGGAATCAATATCAACATAATATTCTCCCTTTAAGGAGCATATCGCTTTTCCCTCGCTGTTTGTTGTGAGGGTTTTGATTACATCGCCAAGGCTATCGTATATTGAAACAATAGCATCACTAACAAGGAGTCCATCCTGGTCCTTAACTGTTATTACATATATTTTTTCCGTATCGGTAGATATGTCCGTATCAGTAGATATATCTGTGTCTGTATCGGTGTCGGGTTTATCGGTGTCGGTGGTTATGTCTGACTCTGTGTCTATAATTGTATCATCAGAGCTTGTATCCTTCCCCGTGTTTGAGCCAAAATCAGTCAAGACACTTTTGTCTGTATCCGTATCGCCCTTATCTATACTTATTTTGCAAGAAACCATAAAAGCCAAGCATAAAGCTAAAAATATAAGTATGGCTTTTTTCATATATCCTCCATTTGTCTTTGTTATTAACGGTTGAGTGATTATATTTACTGTTACTTTATATATTTTAACATATATTTATTTCTTGTGCAATAAAAACATTACATAATTATTTTAAAAAATGGCGCATGTGATATAAAATCGCTATGCGCCAGTTCTTTATTGATTATCTTTCAGAAAATTCAAATATCAATTTTGACCTTAATTCGCTATCTCCCTTAAATGCATTATCCTTATAGGAGAATGTAATGCTTGCTCTGATTGTGCCGTGAGACGCGATAGTATCGCCCACATCAAGGTTTGTTAAGGTGTATATGATATTATCGTTTGTATAGTGTCCTGCAACTGATGTGTCAATCGTTACACCGTTAAACTTATATGTCGTTGAAGCTCTGTTATAGAACACTAAATTGATAGTAATTGTGTTATCCTCATTGGTTGTTAAATCAATTCTTGATTGTAATTTATTACCGTTGGCAAAGGGTTGGATTACACATCCACCAACTTGATTAGGTGGGAATGAGGTTTCTGCAATTACAACTCCGCCCTTTGGTGCGGCTGTAATTAACTGCTCAATTGTTCTGCCGGTATTTTGGTTATAGTATCTTACGGTAGATTTCCATGTATCTGTATTAAATGAGTTACTTGTACCCCAACCGGAATAGTTGTTGGCAGTTGCCTCGCCCTCATACATTTGACCTACAAGATACCATTGGCTGTTTTCGGTATCCTTTGTATAAACCGCCGCATATACCTGTACGCTTCTGTCAAGCCAGCTTGTTTTACTTGGGTCCTCGGTGGTTAAGTAAAGAGTCATTTCTGCTCCGTTTGTACCGTTTTGTGAGTTTCCGTCAACATCCTCACGCTTAACCATGGCGGTTACGGGAACATCCTTTCCGCCGATATTAAGCTTTAAGTAGTTTACACCGTCAACTGTAAATAAGCTATTAAGAAGCTTTGAGTCAGCGCTTGATGAGCCTACAACGTTACCTACATAAGATGAGTTATGTCTTCCGTTATCATCGTAATCATCCATCTGTCCAACTAAGCTATCAAAATCAATAGAGGTATTAAGAATTTGCTCAAAGCGGTCAATGCCACCTGTTGCGATAAATTCATCAACATATTCATCGCTCGGAACAAATTCAAAATTCAGAATTGAATTCAATATTTTGTTTGATGGGGTGCCGCTTTTGTACTTAAAGGTTATTGATGCTTGGATAGTACCCTGTGGCTGAATTTCCTGTCCTTTAACAAGATTATTTAAAGAATAGATAATGCTGCTATTGTCTAAGCTTGTTTCAATTACTCTGTTAAACTTATATACATATTTAGAGTTATTAAAGAATGTAAGATTGATTGTTGCAGTTCCGTCATCTGATAAATTTACGGTTGAATTTAAAACCGTGGACACATATCCGTTTATTTTATCATTGCTTGCGGTATTCGTTATTGATGCATACGAAATAAATACATTCTTTTGAGGCTCTGCATCAGCCTCGCCTGAAACATTTAATGTATTTGTAACCTGAGCGTATCCGATAAGCATAGTGCATAAAGAAAGGAGAAGCACCACAGCTATCGAAATTTTAACAGCCTTTGTCATTCTTCTCCTCCTTTAATTTATTAGCTTACAGACAAATGTTAATCAATACTGTCGCTTGATATTATTTTAATTATTTTTTATCGTCGCAATTTTCCATTTCAACTATATTTCTAATTGTTTTTTGCTTAACGCTCTTTGGCTTTAAGAATGCGTTTTTCACTTCATATCTCTTTTGTCCCGTTACAGGAATTGGAGAAACCTCGGTATCATTCTTATTTGCGTTATTATAGATTTCATCGTAGTTTTCTACCTTGATTTCATAAACATAAAGCACCCGTGTATCGGTAGGAATTAAGAAACGAGTCATTGTTTGGTCTTCGTTTTCATACATAAGAATTGGCGACATAATAGTATCGCGGATTGTGAGCATATCAATAAACGCGCTTAGCTGTAATATTTGATAGCCCTCATCATCAAAGCCGTTTACAAGCTTTTGTATGTATGAACGGTAGCTGTTATAAAGCTTCTTTACCTTGATTGAGTAGTTGATATCTTCATTTCTTGTTGAGTAAACATAGAAAATGAAAATTACAAGAGCTACGGCTAATGCTATGGCACTTACAATGGCTGAATTTTTAAATACGTCTTGATTAACGCCTTGAACGTTTGCTAAAACCTTACTTTCGTTGTCCGCTACACTTGATGACATGTTGATATTAACAGTTCTTTGTGTTAGTGGAATATTAAGTGTTGCGACATAGTCGTTTTCAGTATCGCTTTCAAAGGAGTCGCTAGAGCCCTTAACGTTTACTCTCATTGATACAACTAGCTTACTTGTTGTATCGTTTATCTTCATTTCATCAAGGAAGCTCTTGTTAAGCTCGTTGTAAATATCGTAATCAATAGACACAAGCTCTTTAATTTCAAGCTTACTGTTACTGCTCATTGTTGCTTCTTGCTTTTCTTTAATAGTGTAAAGCTTGTCCAAAATTAGCTTTTGAGTATCGTTATCAACGATTTGAAGCTTTGCATCAACGGAATATGAATATTTATAATCTACATCATGCGCTTCCATATTCATTTCGTACTTAAATTCTGCAAGTATGCTTTCTACAAGAGAAGCAACATATGCTTGGTCCTTTCCAAGCCACTCTGTCTCGTAATAATCGTTTGGCTTTAATTGAACCATATAATCAATTTCGCTGCTTTCTGTATAGTTGATATAGTATTCCTTATTCAACTGATAATAAATAACAGTAAAGGTAACAAGTAAAACAGCAAGAACTGCAAGGATAATAGACTGTGCTATAATCCATTTTCTTCTTCTTTCCTTATAGGATAGTCTTTTCTTTCTCTCTGCTTCAGACATTTATTTCACCTCACATTTTATTCGTGATTTATTAATTAAATGAATTTCGTAGCCATATGGTAGGATAGCCTAAATACGGCACCTTAACATATGCTAAGCCTATGATGTCGCCTTCTAAAACATATCCGGCATCAAGCTCCTTGTAGATATCACCCTTTGTGTAATATCTCAATGTGCCATCAACATTTTCTATTTTTGCGACTCGATGGACAACCTTGGACTCGCCTTTTTTAAAGACTATAACCTGTCCGACCTCAATAAATTGTCCGTCGTAGCTTTCATAAATTGCAATATCACCCTTATTTAACTCACCTGTCATACTTCCGGTAGCGATTACAAGCGCTCCGTATTTAAACTGACAGGAAATAAGCATTACAATTGAAATCATAAGAATAATTGTAATAACTAATAAAATTGAAGAAATCCACGTTTTCTTTTTGGCTACTGCGTAGTTTCTCTTTTTTTCATAAAGACCGGCAATAAAGGCAAACACCACTAAGGGTAGCATCACCTTGATAAGTGATGATAACGCTTCCGTTATAGCGGGGACAACGGGCATTATGTATGCATAAAGAGTAATTATCAATCTGTATGCGATATTTGGTAGCTTGCCATATTTTTCGGAAACATAATGATATAATGTGTTAGCGGTAATAGCCGGTAAAAACGCAAGGCCTAAAATGTCTATAAATCTATTAAAGGTCTCAACGCTTGATAAGCTATACATAATCAGTACATCGGCTAAAACACAGGATATGTAGCAAATAAAGCTTGCTATCTTGTTTTTTTGCGCTAACATTATGCTTCTTACAATTTCAATTGCAATGATTATTATTGTATTGGGTAAAATCAAGCTTAAAAATGATTTACCGAAGGATGAATAGGAGCTCATATAACCAAAATATAAGCCCATTAGGTAAAGCAGCATTACAAAAAATAATGCTATAACAGACATAAGTCCTAAAACCTGATTTTTGTTATAGGACAGTATGCTTCTTTTTTTGATAAAAACATAACATAACCCGGCAGATGCAAGTAGCAGCATAGCAGCAGTGTATCTGCTACTGCCTGTCGGAATAAATAACGCGGTAATAAGGAGAAGAAGCATTATTGATATAGAAAAACCGTATAAAATTTTTTTATCTCTTGTCATATTTCTCCTCCTTTTTCCGTGTTTTATTTTTTATTAGTTGATTAAATTAAAATATTGTAATTTAATAAAATTATTCGCCAGCTGTTACATCAAGCTCAAGAACGAATGAAGCAGATGAAGCAGATGTTAATTGCTTAATAAGCTCAACTGTTACTGTTACTTCAACTGTTTGACCAGCAGCAATTGTCTTGCCTGCGCCGATGTCGTTTGTGAAGCTAAAGTCAGCTGTGTTTGTGTTTGTATCAGTTTTAACTGTTACAGTTGCTTCGTGTTCAGATTCATTCTTAATTTGGAATGTGATTGATTTTGAATCGCCCTTACCTGAAAGACCTGTTACTGTAAATTGAGCCTTATCATTGTTGTTTGTGTTGATATTTGCGGTGTAACCGTATGTTGCAGAATCAGAGATTGATGCAACGATGTTACCTTCAGCATCTTTAACACCTGTAAAGTAAATATCTTCGTTAAATTCCTTTTCTGCCTCTGTTGCAGAAACGCTTGTTGAACCTTGAATGTCAAGTACGTTGGTTACTGCTGCATAACCAAAACCGAGTGTGAGCGCTGCGATAAGCAAGAACGCTACGATTGTGATTCTTCTGTTCTTCATGTAAGAATCCTCCTTATAAAATATTTATACCAAGTGCTATGCACAGGATACCGAAATTATAATTTCTTTTGCAAGAAAAATAAAAAGCCATATAACATAGGAAAAATCCCCATATTAAATGGCTTAAATATTATTTAATTTTGAGCGCACAAAAGCTACAGAGCTCTGTCTGTCTGTCTGTCTGTCTGTCTGTCTGTCTGTCTGTCTGTCTGTCTGTCTGTCTGTCTGTAAGAGATTATCGCATTGTTTCGCATTTTTGTCAACCTCTTTTTGTAAAATTATTTCTTACCAATTATAATATATCATATTATATTATAAATTTCAAGCATTAATTTATATATTTAAAACACCCCGTGCGGATTTTCCGTACGGGGTGTTGCTTTATTTAAAGATGTCTAATGCTTTCATTATAACGTTGCCTTTGCCGTTATCCTCTTGCTCAATTTCAAATTTATTACTTGTAGTCGATGAGGTTATAACGTCTTTTGTTTCCATAAGAACGCTTTCATATTTTGGTGCTATATATTTCATTGTGTTACCTCTTCATCAGTTGAAGGAGCATTTACAATATCGTTATATGAAACAAAGCAATATTTTTCGTTTTCGTTAGGTGTACCTGATTGCATATATGAATATTCTGTTGTTTCGCCATCTGTTACAGCCACATATGCACCCATAGCAAGCTTGATATCCTTCTGTGTGTCAGTAAAGCCAATTATTTTAAGTTCAAATGCTGCAAATTCATAGCCTGTAATTTCTGCGTTAATCACTCCGTCTGCTGCTGTGCCATTTTCTTTATTAAAAATGTCATTTGTGCCGAGTTTTGTTTTTGCTACTGCAAATACGCCGTATTTTAAGGTTTTTCCTGTTGCTTCTTCATATTCTCTGATAGCTACATTGTTTACAGTATAACCAATAGCAATTCCACCTCTACCGTCCTCAGGCGCTGAATAGCCAAGGCAGGTAAAGAGGGCGTCAGCTTTTGTTGCCTTTATATCGTCACATCTTGTACATTGATACTTATAGGATCCTTCCTCTAGGTAGCTTTCATACATCAAGCCAAGAAACTTGGTGTGGTCGTGACCCAAAGCTGTATTTTCTTCATATACTTCGCTAATCTTAACGCCGCAGAAGCAATAGGTATTTGAAATTTTATTTGCTATGCAGGTTGCATCTATTGTTTCATCCCTTGATACGTCATGCAAATGATCTGTATCAAGCATATCTGTAAATTCTCCCCAGCTACCTTTATAAGAAGCCTTCTTAGCATCTACACCAAAGTAATATGTAGTGGCAGGTGTAACGGACATAGCAGTGGCATTTTCTGAGCTTATATTTGGGAAATACATATTTGTAGTGTTGAATTTATTACCACCAATAGCATCATTAACTACGATGCTACTTGCATCACTTGTTAAGAATACAAATTTCTCTGGTATATTTGATGAGCTATCAATATTCCAGCCGGAGCCAATGCCGTTTACCGTACTGGGAAACACCCATATCTTGGTTGCTGAATTGGTTTTGAAATTATAGAAATTGCCCTCAACCAAGCTGGACTTAAAATAGTAAACCTCAGGCGCCTCTGTATCGTTTGGCGTATTCATCAAGAACACGTTTGTTGAACCCATATTAGAAAATGTACCTGAGCCAATATTAGTAATTGAACGTCCTAAATATAAGCCCTTAAGTGTATTTAAGTTGGCAAAAAATTGCGTAGGCAACGTGGTAATTGCCGAATTATCATCAAAAACTACGTACTCAACCTTAGCCCCGTTAAAGAACCATGTACCAAGACCACCATTTGTATATCCCTGACCAAAGGTTACGTGAGTAAGTGTTTGATTTTGATAAAAATCTCCATTTGTCTTTGTCAAGGTTTTGCCGGTGTTTAATTTCACTATGCTTTTAAAGGGTGAATCCTTCTTAAAATATCCACCTGTTGTAACTCCTGTTGGTACGCACAGTTCAACAACATTTTCATCCTTATAGTTTTTTCCTGTCTGAGTGTTCAACCACTCATAATTTGTTGTAAATGATACAGAATCGCCAAAAATGTAGTATGACGGATAGGAACAACCATCATCAAATGTAACTAATTCTGTTGTATCATACGTTAAGGTATTTTTTTCCTCATAAGAGTCAAGGATAATAGTCTGTGCACCGGCAGAAATAGCAAGTATGCAGACAAAAACGCTCACAATCATAAAGAATAATGCGATTTTTTTACTCATAATATTTCTCCTTTTAAAATTATTATCGTCAGTTTAATTATACAACATGCGAGTTGACTTTTCTTGTCATTTGTAGTATAATATACTTGCAAAAATTGTTATTTTGAGGTATTTATGATTTACGAGTTTTCAAATTTTGGTACAACACAGGACTACTTTACTAAAAGTGGTGAAAACCTCTCCTTCTATGCTCACATGCATAATTCTTTTGAAATGTTTCTCGTTACAGAAGGTAAAACCACAGTTAACATTGGCGGGGTTGATTACACGCTAAATAAAGGAGAAGCAGTTTTGATTTTTCCAAATCAAGTTCATTCATTTAGTAGTGTAAGATCTAAGCATACATATTGGATTTTTTCGCAAGACCTTATAAAAGCTTTTTCCTCACAGGTGTTATATAAAATTCCAACAAACAACAATTTTACTCCGTCAAAGGCTGTTTTAGATATGCTTTATAACACAAAAGAGAGTGATTCCTTGCTAAAGAAAAAAGGGGTACTTTATTCACTTGTAGCTGAATTCGATGAAACGACAGAATATGTTGAAAAGGACAGATTAAACCTTCACTTTTTAGACCGAGCCCTTGATTTTATAGAAAACAATTATATGAAAGACTGCTCTCTGTCAAACTCCGCTTATCATTTAGGATATTCGTATAGCTATATTTCAAAGCGTTTTCAAAAAAGCTTTGGCATTTCATTTAATTCCTTTGTTAATCAATTTAGAATAAGTAAAGCGTGTTACTTATTGAAAAACACGGATATATCTATTTTAGAATGCTCAATCGAATGTGGCTACGCCTCAGTTTATTCATTTATGAGAAATTTCAAGTCAATTTGTAATGTTACCCCAAGCGAATATAGAGAAAAAAAGCCCGTAGTGCCGTTTTTCTAATTAAAAATCTATTCCTTTGGCAACGTTTGCCGCTAAACTACTTCGCTTAGTTCGGTTTTGAGGGCATCAGACTACTGAACAAGTATCGCTAATGCAAGCTCAACAAAGAAAGCAAAACAAAAACACCAGACACAAGGTCTGGTGTTTTGTTTTGGCTCCCCCTGCTGGGCTCGAAC
>JAZSHT010000145.1:0-13202 GCA_045533435.1 Eubacteriales bacterium
TAATTCTTAAGTAGCATCCGTTTACATCTGAGCCTTCGTTTGCTCTTTCGTGGTGTACGGAAATTACATTACCGCCAAGGTCGGCAATAATTCTTGATACATTCTTTAATTGTCCCGGCTTGTCTGCAAGCTCAATCATCAGCTGACACGTTCTGCCAGACATCAAAAGTCCTCTTTTAATTACTCTTGATAAGATAGTAACATCTATATTACCGCCGGAAAGAACGCAAACTACTTTTTTGCCTTTTATATCAACCTTATTAAACATAGCGGCAGCGGCTGCGATTGCGCCTGCGCCCTCTGTTACTAATTTGTGTTGCTCCATAAGCGCTAAGATTGCGGCAGAAATTTCATCGTCTGTAACTGTTACGATTTCATCAACATATTTACTACAAATTTCATATGTAAGTGTGCCGGGTTTTTTAACTGCGATACCATCAGCAATAGTGGAAACGCTTGATAGCTCCTCAATTTCGCCATCCTTTATTGAGTTATACATAGATGGCGCGCCGCTTGCCTGTACGCCGTAAACCTTAACCTTTGGATTTATCATTTTAATTGTGTAGGCAATACCTGAAATAAGTCCACCGCCACCGATTGGCACAATAACTGCATCAAGGTCGGGGATTTGGTCAGCAATTTCAAGAGCGATTGTGCCTTGTCCTGCAATTACATCCTCATCATCAAACGGATGAATGAAGGTATATCCCTTTTCATCTCTTAATTGTAGTGCTTTTTTGTATGCATCATCGTAAACGCCTTCAACTAAGCAAACCTCAGCGCCATAGCTTTTGGTTGCTTCGATTTTAGAAATCGGCGCTCCGTCCGGCAAGCAAATAACTGCTTTAATGCCGTTCTTTTGAGCAGATAATGCTACGCCTTGTGCGTGATTTCCCGCAGAGCATGCAATAACGCCTCTTTCCTTTTCCTCCTTTGATAAGCAGGACATTTTATAGTATGAGCCTCTTACCTTGAAGGAGCCTGTTATTTGAAGGTTTTCTGTTTTTAAGTATATATTTGAATCCATGTTTAGCTTTGGCGCATGAATTACATCAGTTTTTCTGATTACGCTTTTTAAAGCATAGCTTGCGCGATATACATTATCAAGTGTTAACATTGTTTTTTCTCCTTAAAGTAGGCTATCTATAAATTGCTCAGCACATCTTGGGGAGCGATAGCCACGGTTTAATGCAAATGCTTCTGCCTTTGTTTCAAGCTCCTTTGCATCCATTTCTATGCCATATCTTTCGGCAAGCTCGTGAATAATTTCAAGATAGAGCTTCTTTTCTGGCTTTGCAAAAAGAATTGTTAAGCCAAAGCGCTCTGAAAGTGAAAGTGTTTCCTGTACAGTATCGTTTCTATGGATGTCTCCACCTTCTCTGTCGCCAAATGTTTCCTTCACTATATGGCGGCGGTTACTTGTTGCATAGATTACTGCATTTTTAGCCTTGGCACTTGCTGAGCCCTCAAGCGTTGCCTTTAGCATACTGAAATTATCATCATTTTGATTAAATGATAAGTCATCAATAAATATAATGAATTTAAGCGGATTTTTGCTTATTTCTCCCATTACCTTTGGTAAAAGTAATAATTGATTTTTGCGAATTTCCACTAAACGAATACCGCTTTCAAAAAGATGATTAGCTACTGCCTTTACTGTTGAGGATTTGCCTGTGCCTGCATCTCCGTATAGTAGAATATTAGCAGCAGGACGTCCCTCTAAAAACGCTAAGGTATTATCAATTACCTTTTGTCTTTCTGTTTTATAGCCGATAAATGTATCAATGCTTGTGCTATCTGCACTTTCAATAGGTAAAATTTCGCCATTTTCATTAACTGAAAACATACAGTTAGATGCAAATATGCCATAGCCGTATTTTTCAATATTTTTTGTTCTTTGCTTGTATTCCTCTAACAGATTTGCTTTTTCTATATCGTATTTTGGAATGAATATTGCATTTTCAATATCATTAAAGAAATCCTCATAGGTAAGGCTTGCAAATTTAGTTAAGCTATTTAGCTCTCTTATAATTGAAATTTCTATATTTTTGTTAATTTCTGCTTTTTGAGAAATTAGCTTCACGAAAATATTTTCATTTTCAAATAAAAGCTTTCTTGTTAAGGTAGTTAGATTAGCGCCACCATTATATATTTCGCTAACGAATGCGCCGTATTTATTTAGCTTATCGTTTTTATCTGTTGCATTTGCGTATTCAAAAAATGCTTTAAATAATGGCTTATTTAGCATTTCTCTTAACACGCTAAAGGAACAAAGCTCTGAATATACTTCTTTTATTTTAGACATTTTACGCCTCAAAGATTTTCAATAATTTTGTCTGTAATTTCAACAGTTGATAGATATTCCTTACCGTGAGATAGGTCGGCTGTACGATAGCCTAAGTTTAAAACCTTATCTACTGCGTTTACAATGTTGTCTGCTTCTTCCTTTAAGTTAAAGGAGTAAAGGAGCATCATTGATGCAGATAGTATAGTTGCTATTGGGTTTGCCTTGTTTTGTCCTGCAATATCAGGGGCAGAGCCGTGGATTGGCTCATAAAGTCCTCTTGTGTTATCGCCAAGTGATGCAGATGGGAGCATACCGATTGAGCCTGTGATTTGTGATGCTTCATCGGATAAAATGTCGCCAAACATATTTGTAGTTACAATAACATCAAATTGTGCAGGGTTACGAACTAATTGCATTGCGGCATTATCAACGAGCATATCGCTAACCGTAACTGTTGGATAGTCCTTTTCCATTTCGTGAACTATTTTTCTCCAAAGGCGTGAGGAGTCAAGTACATTTGCCTTGTCAATGCTAATTAAGTTACCCTTACGCTTAAGCGCAGTTTCGTAAGCAACCTTGCAAATTCTTTCAATTTCCATACGGGAATAACATTCTGTATCGTATGCTTCTTCGCCGTATTTGCCCTCTCTCATTCCGCGTTCTCCAAAGTAAATACCGCCTGTTAACTCACGGACAATCATAATATCAAAGCCGTTTTCAACGATATCTTGGCGAAGTGGACATTCATCCTTTAAAGCAGGATATAATTTAGCAGGGCGAAGGTTGGTAAAAAGTCCCATAGCGGAACGAATACCAAGTAATGCTTTTTCGGGACGCATATTGCCAGGGAGAGTATCCCATTTTGGTCCGCCTACTGCACCTAAAAGTACGCTATCAGATGCTAAGCATCCCTCAACTGTTTCCTTTGGAAGTGGCTCGCCTGTTGCATCTATTGCGCTACCACCAATTAAATATGGTGTAAAGTTAAATGTATGGTTATATTTTTTGCCGATAGCCTCTAATACTCTTACTGCGCTATCAATGATTTCAGGGCCTATTCCGTCGCCCTTTAATAATGCTATATTGTAGTTCATTTTAGTTGTCCTCGTTTTCAATATCTAAATGTATATAAGAATTTATAATTCTTTCAACTTCTTTTGCTTGTTTTTTGCTGCCAATAAAGAAGGAATATGCTTTGTTAGAACATATAAATCTCATTTTATAAGAATCGTTTCCGCCTATTTCTATTTTTGTAATATCGTTATATGAGATAGTACGCTTAATTGGGTTATAGATAATCATTTCACGATCAAGCTTACAAATAACTATTTTACCAAAAAGAACAGAAATAGCAACCCATACATTCATTACTGCGCAAAACAAATAGTATGTTACACCTATTATCGGTTTGCTCCAAAAATTATCGTAAATAAATGGAATTGAAAAAGTGCAAAAAAGAATAAGCAACACAAACAAAACAGTTCCTATTTGAGGTTTCTTTTTTATTACAACGCCGTTATCCGTCTCTAAAATTTTTAGCGTTTTAAATTCCATTATTATTTTAGTTCTCCTTTTTTGATGGACTCGATAAGTCCACCGTTTTGGATGATTTTTTGTATAAATTCAGGGAATGGTTGAGTTTTGTATTCTTTATTTGTTGTAAGGTCATAGATAATGCCGTTATCGAGGTCGGCTTCTACCTTATGTCCGTTTTCTATTGCTTCGGCAGCTTCTTCACATTCTACGATTGCAAGACCGATATTGATTGCGTTACGGTAGAAAATTCTTGCAAAGGTTTTGGCTATTACCAAGGAAATGCCACTTGCTTTAATTGCGATTGGTGCATGCTCTCTTGATGAGCCGCAGCCGAAGTTAAAGCCTGCTACCATAATATCGCCATCTTCAACCTTTTTGGTAAAGTCCTTGTCGATATCCTCCATACAGTGTGAGGCTAATTCCTTATGGTCGCTTGTGTTTAAATATCTTGCAGGGATAATTACATCTGTGTCAACATTATCGCCATATTTTATAACTTTTCCTGTAAATTTCATTGTACTATCCCTCCTATTATAATTCCATTGGGTCGGCAATTTTGCCTAAGATTGCACTTGCGGCAGCAACGGCAGGGGAAGCAAGATATACCTCGCTTGTAACATCGCCCATTCTGCCTACGAAGTTTCTGTTTGTGGTTGCTACTGCTCGCTCTCCTGCGGCAAGAATACCCATATAACCGCCAAGGCAAGGTCCACATGTTGGGGTTGAAACTACGCATCCTGCTTCAATAAAGATTTTAACAAGACCATTTTCTATTGCTTTTAAGTAAATATCTTGTGTAGCAGGAATGATGATAGCACGAACATTTTTTGCTACCTTTTTGCCCTTTAATATCATTGCGGCTTCTTCAATATCCTTATATTGACCGTTTGTGCAAGAGCCGATTACTACCTGGTCAATTTTAATTTCAGGTATTTCATCAAAGGTTTTTGTGTTTTCAGGTAGGTGTGGGAATGCTACTGTCGACTTAATCTTTGATAGGTCTATTTCGTAAACCTCATCGTATTGTGCATCCTCATCAGCCTTATAGGATACGATTTCTCTGTCGCTTCTTTCCTTGATATAGCTAATAGTTTGCTCATCAACCTCAAAAATACCGTTTTTAGCGCCCGCTTCAATTGCCATATTGCAAATTGTTAAGCGGTCATAGATTGTAAGTGATTTTACGCCCTCACCTACAAATTCCATTGACTTATATAAAGCACCGTCAACACCGATTTTGCCGATAATATGTAAGATTACATCCTTACCTGAAACATATTTATTTAATTTGCCTGTTAATACAAATTTGATAGCAGATGGTACCTTAAACCACGCTTTGCCTGTTGCCATGCCGCAAGCCATATCCGTTGAGCCTACGCCTGTTGAAAATGCGCCAAGTGCTCCATATGTACAAGTATGGGAGTCTGCGCCGATTACAACATCGCCACTTACTACAAGTCCCTTTTCAGGTAATAATGCATGCTCAATACCCATTCTTCCTACATCGTAGAAGTTTGTAATTTCCTTTTCGTTACAGAAATCACGGCACATTTTACATTGTACTGCGGCTTTGATGTCCTTATTAGGTGCAAAATGGTCCATAACCATTGTTACCTTTTCTTTATCGTAAACGCTATCTACTCCGATTTTGTTAAATTCCTTAATCGCAACGGGGGATGTGATATCGTTACCTAATACTCTGTCAAGGTTTACTAAAATTAACTGTCCTGCTTCAACGCTGTCAAGTCCTGCATGGGCAGCTAATATTTTTTGTGTCATTGTCATTGCCATAATATTTTTCCTTTCGGTTTCTCTTTTTTCATACCAAAGCACATTAAAATTTAATGTGCTTTGGTATGCCCACCACACGAGGTGGTGAACACCTTAATGATTTCATTGTTTTTCGTTAGACTCAAGAACCAAGCAAGACAAGGCGTACCGCAACACACAGACGAAGGCGAACTTAGTGTTCGTCAAGGTTGTGTGTGAGGAACAACGCAGTATTGCGACGGTTATTGTGTCTAACGGTTAATTATTGCGCCTTTGTCGGCTGAAGATACCATTTGAGAATAGCGTTTTAAGTAACCTTTGAGATTTTCCTTACGCTTAATTGGCATCTCAATCTTACGCTTTACTAATTCTTCATTGGATACCTTTAGTTCAATTTTGTATTCAGGGATATTGATTGAGATAATATCTCCGTCTTTTACATATGCGATAGGTCCGCCGCTTACTGCCTCAGGGGATACATGGCCGATTGATGCGCCTCTTGTTGCGCCTGAGAAACGACCGTCGGTAATGAGGGCTACATCCTTATCAAGTCCCATACCAGCTATTGCAGATGTTGGGGAAAGCATTTCTCTCATACCAGGGCCACCACTTGGTCCCTCATAACGAATAACAACTACATCGCCCTTTACGATTTTGCCTGCGTAAATTGCGGCAATTGCTTCTTCTTCGCTTTCGTAAACCTTTGCAGGTCCTTCATGCACTAGCATTTCAGGTGCTACTGCACTTCTCTTAACTACGCATCCATCAGGAGCTAGGTTGCCCTTTAATACTGCAATGCCACCTGTTTTGCTATATGGATTATCAACTGTTCTTATAACTGCTTCATCGTAGTTTTTAGCATTGGCAATATTTTCTGCCATTGTTTTACCTGTTACGGTCATAACTGATGTATCAAGTAAGCCAAGCTTGTCAATTTCTTTAAGCACCGCATAAACTCCGCCCGCTTGGTAAAGGTCCTCCATATAGGTAGGTCCTGCAGGGGCAAGATGGCAGAGGTTTGGTGTTTTTTCACTTATTTCGTTTACAAAATCAAGGTCAAATTCAACCTCACACTCGTTGGCGATTGCCGGTAAGTGTAGCATACTGTTAGTTGAGCAACCGAGAGCCATATCTGCGGTAATTGCATTTTTGATAGCGGCTTCTGTCATAATATCTCTTGGGCGAATATCCTTCTTAATAAGCTCCATAACCTGCATACCTGCATGCTTTGCAAGCTCAATTCTTGCAGAATATACGGCAGGGATTGTACCATTACCGCATAAACCCATGCCTAAAACCTCGGTAAGACAGTTCATTGAGTTAGCTGTGTACATACCTGAGCAAGAGCCACATGTTGGGCAAGCTTTATTTTCAAACTCGCAAAGACCACATTCATCAAGAGCGCCTGCTTTATATGAGCCTACTGCCTCAAACATACTTGAAAGGCTTGTTTTGTGTCCATCTACTCTACCTGCAAGCATTGGACCGCCGCTTACGAATACTGTTGGAATATTAAGTCTTGCTGCTGCCATTAAAAGTCCTGGTACATTTTTGTCACAGTTTGGAATCATAACAAGACCATCAAAGCCGTGCGCCATAACCATTGCCTCGGTGGAGTCGGCAATTAAGTCTCTTGTTACAAGAGAGTATTTCATGCCGATATGTCCCATAGCAATACCATCACATACTGCGATTGCAGGGAACATAATTGGTGTACCGCCTGCCATTGCTACGCCTAATTTAACGGCTTCTGTAATTTTATCTAGGTTCATATGTCCCGGTACGATTTCATTATATGAGCTTACAATACCGATAAGTGGGCGGTCAAGCTCTTCTTTTGTAAGACCTAATGCCTTATATAATGAACGGTGTGGGGCGTTATGTGAACCGTTTACTATTGTATCTTTTATCATTTTTTGCTCCGTTTATATAAGTGTTAGCCATCTAACCGCTGGCGGCTGACGGCTAACTGCTTTCATATTAGTTATTGATAAACTTTTCTTCATCAGCCCAGCTATAAAGCTCTCTGATTTCCTTACCAACTACCTCTGATGGATGCTCAGCGGCAATCTTTCTCATTGCATTGAAGTGTACTTGGCTACCTGCATCGGACATATCAAGTAAGAAGTCCTTAGCAAATGTACCATCTTGGATATCAGCAAGAACCTTCTTCATAGCCTTCTTTGTTTCAGCTGTGATAATCTTTGGACCTGTGATATAGTCGCCGTATTCTGCGGTGTTAGAGATTGAATATCTCATACCCTCAAAGCCGCTTTGGTAAATAAGGTCAACGATAAGCTTCATTTCGTGGATGCACTCAAAGTATGCATTTCTTGGGTCATAGCCTGCTTCAACAAGTGTTTCAAAGCCTGCTTGCATAAGTGCGCAAACACCGCCACAAAGAACTGCTTGCTCGCCGAATAAGTCTGTTTCTGTTTCTGTTCTGAATGTTGTTTCAAGAACGCCTGCTCTTGCTCCACCGATACCGAGAGCATATGCAAGACCGAGCTCAAGAGCATCGCCTGTTGCATCTTGGTGGATAGCGATTAAGCAAGGAACGCCCTTACCTACTTGGTACTCTGAACGAACTGTGTGACCTGGGCCCTTTGGAGCTACCATGATTACATTTACATTCTTTGGTGGCTTAATGCAACCGAAGTGGATATTGAAGCCGTGAGCGAACATAAGTGTTTTGCCCTCTGTTAAGTTTGGCTCAATGCTTTCCTTGTAAAGCTTTGCTTGCTTTTCATCGTTGATAAGAATCATAATCATATCTGCATTCTTTGCAGCATCAGCGGCAGTCATAACCTTAAGTCCTGCCTTCTCTGCCTTTGCCCAGCTCTTTGAGCCCTCGTAAAGACCTACGATTACATTAACGCCTGAGTCCTTTAAGTTAAGTGCATGTGCGTGACCTTGTGAGCCGTAACCGATAATTGCTACGGTTTTGCCGTTAAGCTTGTTTAAATCACAGTCTTGTTGATAGTAAATGTTTGCCATAATGTTGTATTCTCCTTGAATATAAAAATTTTTTTACTTTTTGTTTGCGGGATTATTACTTGCCTAAAAGAGTTCCGCTACCTCTTTCAAGTGCGACGATACCTGTGCGACACATTTCGATAATTCCATAATTGGAAATAAGCTTAACGAATGCATCGATTTTGTTAGGATCACCTGTGATTTCTATACACATTTCATCAAGTGTATAGTCTATAACCTTTGCACGATATACATCAACTGCGGATAAAACATCTCCTCTTGTTTTTGGATCGTTTTTAACCTTGATTAAGGAAAGCTCACGCTTGATTGATTCGCTTTCCTCTAAAACCTCTACCTTTTTAACATTGTAGAGCTTTTTAAGCTGATTTATAAACTGCTCCTTAGCGTAGCCGTCGCCACTTAAGGAAATAGTTATACGAGAGTATTCGGAACATTCTGTTTCCCCTACTGTAAGAGCGTCGATGTTAAAGCCACGACGGGTAAACATACTTGTTACTCTTGTAAGAACGCCGAATTTATTTTCAACATAAACTGCTATTACAAATTTATTGATTTTATCACTACTTAGCATCGTTCTTACCTCCTACATCTGTAATAATATCATCTATTGAGCCACCTGGTGGGAGCATAGGAAGAACAAATTCATCCTTGTCTATGTAGGTGTCAATTACTACTGGTCCGTTTATTTCTAATGCTTTCTTGAATGCTTCCTCAAATTCGTTAATGTTTGTTGCACGCATACCGGTTGCGCCAAATGCTTCTGCTAATTTAACGAAATCTGTTTTTCTTTCAAGAACAGTCTCTGAAAATCTCTTGCCGAAGAATAGATTTTGCCATTGGCGAACCATACCGAGAACGCCGTTGTTTGCTAAAACTATTATAAGTGGAATATTGTAGGTTACTGCAGTTGCAAGCTCGTTTAAGTTCATACCAAAGCTTCCGTCGCCTGTAATCAAGATTGTTGGGTCATTTGTTGCAACCTGTGCGCCGATTGCTGCGCCTAAGCCGAAGCCCATTGTACCAAGACCGCCGCTTGAAACGAAGCGTCTTGTTGTATCAAATGTTGAATATTGAGCCGCCCACATTTGGTGCTGTCCTACATCTGTTGTGGTAATTGTTCTTGGCTTTTTGTACTTGTTTATAACATCAAATACCATTTTTGGAGTCATTCTATCGCCTGCCATTTCAGCAGCCTTCTTTGCAATTTGCTCCTCTTTAACCTTTAATGCTTCAACCTGGCTCTTCCATTCAGGCTTTTTAGATTCGTTTGACTTTTCTGCAATTCTTGTAAATGAGTCAAATACATCAGCTACAATGCCTAAATCTACATTTACATTTTTATTGATTTCCGCAAAATCTGGGTCTAATTGAATAATTTTTGTACCCTTAGCAAACTTTGCAGTATTTCCTGTTGCTCTATCACTAAAGCGAACGCCTACACCGATAATTAAATCGGCATACTTTTGAGCCATTGAGGATGCAAAATGTCCGTGCATTCCTTGCATTCCTAAAAAGCCTTCATAGTTATCTGGTACTGCGCTAAGTCCCATAAAGGTACAGCCGATGCAAGCTCCGATTTTTTCTGCAAACTCAATTATTTGCTTGCCCATACCAAGTCCGGCTGCGCCGCCACCGATATAGATATATGGCTTCTTTGATTCATTTACTAATTTAACTGCTTCCTCAATTTGCTCCTCAGTTGCTTTGGGAAGTGGCTTTTTCTCCACTATGCCCTGAGGCTCAAAATCGTAGGTTGCTACCTGAACATCCTTTGGTACATCCACAAGGACAGGTCCTGGTCTGCCTGATTTTGCGATTGCAAATGCTTCTCTTATGGAGTCTGCAAGGTCCTCTATTTTATTAACGAAGTAGTTATGCTTTGTGATTGGAAGTGTTACACCTGTAATATCAATTTCCTGAAAGCTATCCTTACCGATTAGACTGCAAGGTACATTTCCTGTAATTGCTACCATAGGAATTGAGTCAAGCATTGCAGTTGCAATACCTGTTACTAAGTTAGTTGCACCGGGGCCTGATGTTGCGATACAGCATCCAACCTTACCGGTTGCTCTTGAATAACCGTCTGCTGCGTGGGCTGCACCCTGCTCGTGTGCGGTTAAATAGTGGTTGATTTTATCCTTGAATTTATAAAGTGCATCATAAATATTGATTACCTGTCCGCCCGGATAACCGAATACATCGGTAACGCCCTGCTCAATCAAGGTGCTTATGATGATTTCTGCGCCTGTCATTTTCATAGGGTTTCTCCTGTTCTGTTAAATTTTAGTTTATTGCTTTTAGCATTATGTTTACTGCGCTTATAAGAGCCTTTACAGAGGAAACTATAATATCACTATCAACGCCTGTTCCCCAATAGGTTTTGCCATCAAGCTTAATGCTTACATAGGATGCAGCCTTAGAGCTTGATTTACCCTCAAGGTCATGCTCGGTATAGCTATCAAGTGAGTAATCAATGCCTGTAACCTCTTTTAACGCATTGCTGATTGCATCTAATCTACCGTTTCCGTTTGATGTTACCTTGGAATATACATCCTTATACTTAATTGTTGCATTTGCTACAATTCCGTTTTCGTTTTCCTCATAAACTGATTTTTCAACATCAATTATATCAGTAAGATTTACAAAATCTCTCATAAAGATATCATAAACCTCGCTTGGTTGAAGCTCCTTATGTGCGTGGTCGGAAATACTCTTAACATGGTAGCCGAATGCTTCTCTCATCTTAGGTGGAAGCACATACTTAAACTGTGTTTCCATAATATATCCGATACCGCCCTTGCCTGATTGAGAATTTATACGAATTACATCTGCCTCGTAAATTCTGCCTACATCGGTTGGGTCAATTGGTAGATAAGGAACATTCCATATGCTTGCATGCTTTTCCTCACGGAATTTCATTCCCTTTGCAATTGCATCCTGGTGTGAGCCACTAAATGCGGCAAAGACTAATTGACCGCTGTATGGCTGTCTTTCGTAAACATGCATTCTTGTAACCTTTTCATAAACCTCGGTAATTTCAGGAAGGTTAGAAAAGTCAAGTCCTGGGTCAACACCTTGGGAATACATATTTAATGCAAGAGTGATAATATCAACATTACCTGTTCTTTCGCCATTACCGAAAAGTGTTCCCTCAATTCTGTCGCCGCCTGCTAAAAGTCCCATTTCGCTATCTGCTACTGCACAGCCTCTGTCATTGTGTGGGTGAAGTGAGATAATAACACTATCACGGCGATTAAGGTTTTTGTGCATATACTCAACCTGTGATGCATAAACATGAGGCATTGAGTGGGAAACTGTTACGGGTAGATTGATAATTACCTTATCATCGGGAGTTGGCTTCCAAATATCGATAACCTCGTTGCAAATTTCAAGAGCAAATTCAGGCTCTGTTCCTGTAAAGCTTTCAGGGGAATATTCAAAGGTAATTTTGCCCTTGGCTTGTGCCTTGTATTTATTACAAAGGTTAGCACCGAATTTTGCAATTTCAATAATTTCCTTTTTATCCTTTTTGAAAACCTGCTCTCTTTGAGCAACTGAGGTTGAGTTATAAAGGTGGACAACTGCATGCTTAGCGCCGTCGATTGCCTCAAAGGTTTTTGCGATAATATGCTCTCTTGACTGAGTTAAAACCTGAATAGTTACATCATTAGGAATTAAGTTGTTTTCAATAAGAGTACGGCAAAACTCGTATTCAGTTTCAGATGCGGCTGGGAAACCGATTTCAATTTCCTTAAAGCCCACCTTACAGAGTAATTTAAAAAATTCAAGCTTTTCCTCTAAGCTCATAGGAATAATAAGCGCTTGGTTGCCGTCTCTTAAATCGACGCTACACCAATATGGTGGCTTATCAATTCCTTCTTTCTTTATCCAATCCATACTAACGCCATTTGGTGCGAAGTATTGCTTGGAGTATTTTTGTACATTTTTCATAATGATAGTCCTTTCCGGAGTTGTGAGTGTAAAAGAAAATAAAAATCGCTCCTTTACGCAAAACTCCTATATCTTGCATAAAAGAGACGAAGTATTCTCCGCGGTACCACTCTAATTGATGCCTATGCATCCACCTTACGCTCTGTCAATCAACAAAGCTTCTCTATAACGGGAGAACCCGTCCAAATCTACTTGCATTCGTGCTTTCGGTTGGCAACTCAGGGATGAGATATTTCATATTTTCACACTGTCTTACACCAACCGACAGCTCTCTATGCTGAATAATTATGAATTTTGTTCCCTTCAATGTCTTTATATATATTAAATATTATAGTGATTTAAGCGCTGTTTGTCAAGCATAAAAATGAATATTTTTTCATTTTGCCTTTTGTTACAAAAAATACGGCTTTATATAGCGATTTAAGGTGTGTTTTTTGTAAATGTTGTACAAAAATAAAAAAAATGAAGGGGCTGTTGCGTTAAGCAAAAGCCCCTTTTTTGAATGGGGATAGTGAAATGAGTGCAGAAGACGCGCTTAAACCCGGAGCGTAATAGGGGTTCCCCAAAACGAAGTATGAGTTTAGGGGGTTCTCGTAAGCGTACTTGCGTACGGAATAGTCATTCCCCAAAAATCTTGACAGATTTTTACGGGGGCCCCTAT
>JAZSHT010000009.1:0-9093 GCA_045533435.1 Eubacteriales bacterium
CCCTTTGCCAGTCAACAAGAAACGACCACATCGAAACAGTTTTAAAGCAGTATAATCTCATATAGTAACAATCCTTCCACCGCCCAAGGCGGTCCCCCTTCCTTTACACAAGGAAGGCTTTAGGGCAAAATCCAAAACGAATTCCGCCTACCCCTTTGCCAGTCAACAAGAAACGACCACATTGAAGCGGTCTTAAAACAGTACGGATTGATTTGAGGATGTTGGGCTTAGGATGTAGGGGGCAACCTTGTCGCTATTCATTAAAGCACATAAAACTATCACCACGGTGATAGTTTTTCTGTTTTAACTTGACAAATTATCACTGTGGTGATATAATAATATTGAAAATAAACAAAAAGGATGAGAAAATGAGTAAAATTATAGCATTATATCATGGTTCAGAAAGAGTAATTGAAGAACCGCTTTTCGGCGAGGGAAAAAGAAATAACGATTTTGGTCTTGGCTTCTATTGTACTGAAAGCGAGGAGCTTGCTAAGGAATGGGCTGTTTCATCAATTAAAGATGGCTTTTGTAATAAATACACCATAGACACGGAATATTTAAACATATTAAATCTTAATAGCCCTGAATATACTATTCTTAATTGGATTGCCATATTAGTTAAACACAGGTTATTTTCAATAAAGACGCCTATTGCAAGAAAGGCTAAGCAATATTTAATTGATAATTTTAGCATAAATGTAAATGCATACGACATTATAACTGGATATAGGGCGGATGATTCATATTTTGACTACGCTGAATCATTTATAAATAATGGAATTTCTGTTGAGCAGCTTGCAAGAGCAATGAAGCTGGGCAAGCTTGGAGAGCAGGTTGTTATAAAATCAAAATATGCTTTTTCACTTTTAAATTACGAAGGATTTGACCTTGCAGACAAGGAAAAGTATTATATTCTCCGAAAAGCAAGAGATGATGAAGCAAATAAGCATTATTTTGAAATTCTTGATGAAGAAGGCGATGGTCTTTATATTCAAGATATAATTAGAGGGGGCATTAAAAATGATGATCCACGCATACCAAGAAATATATCTAAATAATGTTCAAGGTGCTTTAGGCGATATGCTTGACTATGGAGTTAACCTTTGTGGGTTTACTGCCGAAAGCTTTATGAAGCTCTTTTTAGCAAGCACAGTTAGTAAAAAAATTGAAAACGGAGAGCCTGCATATTTATCTGGAAAAAGTGGTATTGAATTGGTGGCGGAAATTGTAAAGGAAACCACAGGAAATGATATATCTATTGAAATAAGTGAGCGGTATTCGCGCTCAAGTGAGTATTGGATTGGCTATGCAATAGCGTACTATCAATGGTATTCAAATCGCAAATTTAAGGATATTTTTAAAGCATTTTCCTTTAATGATTTGCAAAAAATGTATTATACATTGCACGAGGCGGACATTACAAGGTTTGCAGAAATAGTTGACAATCGTATAAGAGAAATAAATACTGACACAAGCCTAAAAAGAATAAGAGTAGCATACGGATATACACAAGCTGAGCTTGCAAAAAAATCGTGCGTTAGCCTTCGCTCAATTCAAATGTACGAGCAGCGCAAGAAGGATATAAACAAAGCAAGCGTAGAGACAATTTTCCGACTTGCAAAATCTCTCGGTTGCACCGTAGAGGATTTAATAGAGCTATAAAAAAACGACACAGAGTGTCGTTTTTTAGTTATTCATCTTCTTCGGTGTCATTTGTGTCTTGGTTGGCGTGAGGTATGCCTGTATCCTTATAGACATCCATGGCGCGGCGGATTTTTTGCTCGCTTATGCCGTTTTTAATGCTTTTTGTAAAGTATCTTTCGGCGTTTTCGTAATCGCCAAGGGCGTTATAGCAGATTGCAAGGATTTCGTAGCCGTCGGCAAAATTGCTTTTTAATTCTAAAAGCTTATTTGCACATTCAATGGCTTCGTTAAACATATCGTTTCTTGTGTAAACCTGCGCTAAATTGTTATAGGAATGGTAGTCTGTTGGGTCTAATCTTACGGCTTCCTTAAAGCATTTGATTGCTTCCATTCCGTTATCCTCGTTATCGTAAAGCACGCCTAAATTGATATACGGTGTAGCTCTGTATGTGCCTTGCTTAATCATTTCCTTATAGATTTCCATAGCCTTATAGCCGGATCTTAATTCCTCATAGGATAACGCCATAAAAAGCTTAACACCGTATAGATCTCCGCTTGTTTGACATTTTTTAAGAAGCTTTTCAAGGTTGACTATGGCTCTATTGTATGCTTTTAGATTGAATAAATGTACGGCATTTAAAAGCTCTTTTCTGTTTCTTTTGTTGCTTTCTCCCACAAAGGTTTTTTCAAGCTCCTTATCATATGCAGCTTCATATTTTTGATAGGGAACGGTGCCACCTATGTTGTTAAATGCTTTAATAAGGGCGATTATGCCGGCAACAACAATTAACGATGCTCTTACGATAGTATCACGGCTAATTGACCCTGTGTCAATAAATTCATATATAAGCAGTCCTGCAATACCGAGCATTACAACGGTAAATAATGTAATAACCGCAATTTTTGTTTTTCTCATTTGATGGTTAAAACCTCGTTTAAAGGATTTCTTTCAGGTGCGTCAGGTGATATGTCTGCTTTGCCTACGGCAATTACTGTGGCAATAGCCATATTTTCGGGAATTTCAAAAATTTCACGGATTACTTGCTCGCGGTATAATCCCATAATAAGAGTGCCATATCCCATTTCGTATGCTTTTAAGCAAAGATTTTCAACTGCAAGACCGTTATCAAAGCATTCAAAGCCGTTACCAAGGTGTGTGATTGCTTCGCCATCTGCATTGTAGCCGCTAATGCCCTTAACGATTGCGGAAACGATAACGCATGAAGCATCTCTTGCTCTGTCCTTGTTGAAGCTTGGTAAAGCCTCTATCATTTTTTCCTTGTATTCCTTAGAGTGAGCAACGAAAAATCTTGCAGTTTGAGAGTTTTTCCAAGATGGTGCCATTTGAGCCGCCTTAATAAGCTCCTCAATTTCCTCTCTTGTAATTTCCGCATCCGCGTATTTTCTTATGCTTCTTCTTTCGTAAATTGCTTTTGTTAATTCCATATTTTTTCCTCTCTTTAAATAGATAATATCGATTTATTTTAACATATAAATCACAAAAGTGCAATAAGTATTGACAATATTTTAATATTATAGTACAATATTCAAGGTCGCGCGTTTTAGGGATTAGTGTTCAGTGGTCAGTGATCAGATGGCTACATTAACGGAGCACCAAACGAAAAGTCAAATTATTAAACAAAAATGATATCAAACATAACATAGTGGTTTTTGTTTATTGGAGTGCACTTATCTGCTGACCACTGACCACTGAACACTACTATGCGACTGAAAGGAGCAACCATGATTATAACAATTAGCCGTCAATTCGGCTCAGGGGGAAGAGAGCTTGGCAAAAGAGTTGCCGAAATTCTTGGAATTGACTACTACGACAAGGAAATTTTAGAAAAAATAGCAGAAAACAAAAGACTTGACAAGGACTATGTTGAAAAAAGCCTAACATCTGTGGCTTTAAAGAACATTCCTGTGTCCTTTGGTCGCACAATTTTGACAACATTTAACTCTGCTTCAACTGATTTAATGGTTGAGGAAAGAAAAATTATTGAAGAGATAGCCGCACAAGGCAAGGATTTTTTAATTGTAGGCAGAAATGCAGATGTGATTTTAGAAGGCTACAAGCCATTTAACATTTTTGTATGTGCTTCAATGGATGCAAGAGTGGAGCGTTGCTTATCCCATCTTCGTGATGGAGAGAAAAACGATAGAATTGCTATGGAAAAAGCAATTAAAAAGGTTGATAAGGCAAGAGTGCGCGCCCGTACAATCGTAACCGAAAGAGAATGGGGAGAGCCAACCTCATACCATGCGGTTATTAACACAGAAGGCTACGATATTAAGGAGCTTGCAAGGATTACAGCAAACTTTATTAAGGAATTAAACTAATGAAAATACAGCTATCAGACCATTTTACATATAAAAAGCTATTAAAATTCACGCTGCCGTCCATTGTAATGATGATTTTCACATCTATTTATGGCATGGTTGACGGATTTTTCGTTTCCAACTTTGCAGGAGAGCTTGAATTTAAGGCAGTAAACTTTATAATGCCTGTTATAATGATACTTGGCGCTATCGGCTTTATGCTTGGAGCAGGTGGAAGTGCATTGATTTCCAAAACTCTTGGAGAGGGCAAAAAGGAAAGAGCCAATGGAATTTTCTCCTTTACCGTTTATGTTTCAATCGTTTTGGGTGTTATTATTGCAGTATTAGGCATTGTTTTTTTAAAGCCTATTGCCGCCCTATTAGGCGCAGGAGATATGCTTGAAAACTGCTTAATTTACGGCACAATTATTTTACTTGCATTACCGTTCTTTATGCTTCAAATGGAATTTCAAAGTCTGTTTGTAACAGCAGAGAAGCCACAAACAGGACTTTATGTTACTGTTAGCGCAGGCGTTACAAATATGGTGCTTGACGCTTTATTTGTGGGACTTTTCAGATGGGGAATTGAAGGCGCGGCTGCGGCAACTGCATTAAGCCAGGTGGTAGGTGGACTATTCCCGCTTATCTATTTTTCAAGAAAAAAGAATACAAGCCTTTTAAGACTTTGCAAGCCAATTTGCGATTTTAAGGCACTTTTAAAAATTGCGGCAAACGGCTCAAGTGAGCTTATGACAAACATTTCCCTTTCAGTTATGGGCGTAATTTTCAATTATCAGCTTCTAAAATACGCAGGTGAGGAGGGCGATGGAATTGCGGCAAATGGCGTGCTTATGTACGTTGGATTTATGTTTATTTCAATCTTTATCGGCTATTCAATAGGCGTTGCTCCTATTATCGGCTACCACTACGGAGCTAAAAACCATAAGGAGCTAACGGGACTACTTAAAAAGAGCTTTGTAATTATTTCCTTTATGGCAGTTTCAATGTTCGTTTTAGGAGAGGCGCTTGCAGTACCAATGTCAGAGGCATATGTGGGATATAGCGAAAAAATTTTAGAAATGACAATTCGCGCGTTTAGACTGTATTCATTCTCATACTTAATTGTAGGATTTTCAATTTTTGGCTCTGCATTCTTTACAGCATTAAATAACGGACTTGTGTCTGCAATTCTATCATTTTTAAGATTATTCTTACTTCAAGCATTAACGGTTATGATTTTACCGCTCTTTATGGGTCTTGACGGAATTTGGTTATCAAGCACCGCAAGTGAGCTAATGGCGATTATAATCACATTTTCATTTATTTTTGCATTACGAAAAAGGTATAATTATTAGTATGATAGTTTTAATTTTAGTTGCAGTAATGTTTTCTGTATTATCCGTGCTATTTTTTATGGGCAAATTCAAAAATTTGATAGCAGGCTATAATACTATGTCCGAAAAAGAAAAGAGCCAATATGATGAAAAGAAGCTATTAAGGTCCATGGGAATTATAGCGCTTATTTGCGCAGTAATGACATACGCATTGGCAGTATTTGGCTACCTTGTAGAGAGGGGCGTTTTCAAAGAAGGCTATATGATTTATGTATCGCTTGTGTATGTTGCAGTTATTGTAATTACAACAATTTTCATAGGTAGATATATAAACAAAAACGCAAAAAAATAATTGATTTAAGCAAGAAATGTGCTCCCTGTCAAGTAGACATAGTAAAAAACAAAAAAATTTTCAAGACTACACTAAGGGGATTATATCACAAGACCGATTAATCTGTATTTTCTTTTCAGTTTACAGAAATTTCTGTACCTTCACGGAGACATAGAACCGTCCCCTGTCTCTCTATAATAAATTTTGAGGTGACTATAATGAAAAATATTTTAAATTTTTGCTTTATAATTTTTATAATTGTTTTAACCGTTTTTTTCTGTTTCGACCTTTATGAAATTATAAATCTATACAAAGATATTAATTTTGGAAAAGTATTCTTTTATTCTAATGTTGCGTTCGAATTATACAATACCATCATACTGGTTTGTACAATCGAAGCTGTCCTTGCTTTTTTTATTATTTTTTCAATTTTAGTTAAAAATAGACTATACATTGTTTGGTTTCTAAATTTTTCAAAAAACAAACAACAAAATACAACTCAAATTAAAAGCATAGGAGACAACAATAAAACTATTTTTTCAACTCTTGCCAATTATAGAAAAACCATTATATTTCTAGTTATATCAGTTCTTTTAATGTTCATTTTAGTTTTTTCAGTTACTCAAATACACACCTACATAAAAGAAGCTTATATTTTAAAAGCTAACATAGACAAAGAGGGAATGATATTCATTTTAAGTAATGATATTTCAAATATTCTTTCAAAAGTTCTATTTGTAGAAATCTCAACATATATTATGTGCTGCGGTGCTTTTTTTAGGTTACTTTTCAAAAAATTTCAAAGCCAAATCAGTAAAAACGAAATTTCAAACAACAATTAAGCGATTTAGAAAATACCGATTAGTCGGTATTTTCTTTTTGGTTTACAGAAATTTCTGTATCTTCACGGAGACATAGAACCGTCCCCTGTCTCCTCCCCTGTCTCTCCTTATAGTTATGTCCTTACCGTATTTTGCTAACCTTTGGTTGACAGATGTAAACCTAATTTTTTTAGATGTAAACCGTAGGTTAGTTGATTTTCTAACTTTGATGTGCTATAATTTAGTCAGTTGGTAATTGCCGACCAAAAAACAAAACAAGCTTCGCAAAGGCTCTTTTCTTAATTTGACGTTTTGCGAAGTGAAAGGAATTATTATGAAGCTAAAGCAAATTTTATTGGTTTTAGTGGTTTTATCCACGATTATTATGCTGTTTTCCTGTGGGTCTGAGCAGTACACAGTTACCTTTGACGCGGCAGGGGGAACTCAGGTTGCAACACAGATAATAGAAGAGGGAAGTGTTGTAATAAAGCCGGATGCTCCAACTAAGGAAGGATATACCTTTAAGGGATGGTATCATAACAATATTGAATGGTCATTTCTTGGAGATACCGTCAATGAAAATATTATCCTTGTAGCAAAATGGGAGAAAAATAAATATAAGGTTACTTACGATGCAAACGGCGGTAGCGGAAGCACGGAAAAAACAGTTGAGCATGGCTCTAAAATTTCTGCGCCAATGTCAACAAGAGCTAATTATTCTCTTGTTGGCTGGTTTTTAGGAGACACTCAATGGAACTTCAAAGAGGACACGGTAACGGAAAATATTACGCTTACCGCAAAATGGGAAGGCTTTACAAAAACAGTAACATTTAATGCAAACGGTGGCACAGTTGACGAAGCAAGCCGCAAGGTAAAATACGGCGAGGAAATTGGCGTTTTACCTACACCTGTGTGCGGAAATGACGTATTTTTAGGCTGGTATGATAGCGATGACGTTAATTTTCGAAACAGAATTACTAAGGAATACATAGTAACGTCAAATATAAAGCTAGTTGCGCTTTGGGAAAAGGAAGACACTCAGCCTGCTGATGAATGTGAGTGGTCAACATGGGCTGAATATACTTCAAAATCATGCACAGAGCCACAGATTTTGTACCGTATTTGTATAGACTGCGCTGAGGTTGAATATAAGACAGGAGATGTAGCAACAGGTCATAGCTGGTCAAATTGGGAAACCGAAAAATCTGCAAATTGCTATGATAGCGAGGTTTTATCCCGTGAGTGCATTTCTTGTGGCGATGTGGAAGAAAAAAACGGCGTTAGTGCATTAGGTCATAATTTAACTAACTTTAATTACGAAATGCTTTCACACACCGCATACTGCGATAGATGTAAAACTACGCTTACATATAATTACGAAAATCTTGCATCAAGCATCAAAAAAACCACGATAGAGGGTAATGTTCTTGGCGCAGAAAATGTTAATTGCCTCTATAACGGAAATTGGGATGAAACAAGCGGAACGTTCTGCGCAAAGGGCGGTGATGTAATGGTTAATATCGAGTTTCCAAAAGCCACCGATGCGGACATTATCTATATTAAGGGCAAGGGCAATTACACTTATTTTGTGTATGCGCTTTATGAGGGCGATAGCGAATACACCATGATAGGCATGGGCGCATTCGGTAGCGAAGCGTGCCGATTTGACCTTGATGGAAAAATTACAAAAATCAGCATCCAAATGGAAAACGGCGGCAACCTTGACGGCTATTGGCAAGAGGTAGCAATCTTAAAGGTTCCTGAAAACTAAAAACAACTAAAAGAGCAGATTTTTCTGCTCTTTTTTTCTTGAAATATGCGTTTTATATAGCGCCTATCCAACAAAAACCACTTGACATAGCTATATTAAAGTGATATACTTTATTAAATAAATATTATAAATAAAATCCGTTTTTGTGAGTCCGTTGTCAGTCTAATCTCGCTGACTGCTAACGGCTGACCGCTGACGGCTGTTCTCCTTTCGTAGGAGAACAAAAAATAAAAAAACAAGGGCTTTAGAGGGCGAGGGAAAATTTTCGAATACGAAGCGTCGGCGTACTTGGTACGGTAGAGCCGTATTCGTAAATAGAAAAGCAAAAATGGAATTTCTCCCAACGGGAAAATTCCTACAAAGAACTTCTTTATCGTATTGATAAGCGAAGGACACTATTTTAATTTTGCTTTTCGGTTTCACCGGCGTGTAAAGTCCGCAAAAGGAGAACCAATGAAAGCAGTAGTAACAGTAATAGGTAAGGACAATGTAGGCATTATTGCCTCTATCAGTAACGAATGTGCAAAGCACGGCGTAAATATCGTTGATATTACACAAAGCGTACTTCGTGATTATTTTGCCATGATTATGCTTGTTGAAATTGAAAATATGAAGGCGACTCTTAAGGACTTCCAAGCTGACCTTGATTTAATCGGCAAGGAAAAGGGACTTGACATAAGAGTTATGCATGAGGATATATTTAATTCAATGCATAGAATTTAACGCAAAGCGTTAAATTAGTGAGCAGTGGTCAGTGGCCAGTGGCTAGCGGCTAGCTTACCGATTTTCTAACTATAATCACGCAAGGTGTGTATATCATCAACCACAGGCTGTATATAGTGATGAGTGGTCAGTAAGTTACTTATA
>JAZSHT010000133.1:0-12672 GCA_045533435.1 Eubacteriales bacterium
GGCGTTGGTGCTATCATCGAATGGGGTGGCGAGGGTATTAAGACATTATCAGTGCCAGAAAGAGCAACTATTACAAATATGGGTACAGAGCTTGGCGCAACAACATCTATTTTCCCATCTGATGAAATTACAAAAGCATTCTTAGAGGCGCAAGGCAGAGGGGATGCATATTCACCTCTTGCAAGTGATGAGGATGCAGTTTATGATAGAATTATTGACATTAACTTATCTGAATTAAAGCCACTTCTTGCTTGTCCACATAGCCCTGATAATATTAAGAGCGCTGAGGAGCTTTCAGGCATTAAGGTTGACCAAGTATGTATCGGCTCTTGCACTAACTCTTCGCTTCGTGATATGTTAAGAGTTGCTTCAATGCTAAAGGGTAAGAAAATTCACGATAGCGTAAGCCTTTCAGTTTCCCCTGGCTCTAAGCAGGTTCTTTCTATGCTTGCAGATTGCGGCGCTTTATCTGATATTTTAGCAGCAGGCGCAAGAGTGCTTGAATGTGCTTGCGGTCCTTGTATTGGTATGGGCTTCTCTCCTAACTCTGGCGGTGTATCACTTCGTACATTTAACAGAAACTTTGAGGGTAGAAGTGGAACAAAGGATGGTCAGGTTTACCTTGTATCTCCTGAGGTTGCAGTCGCTTCTGCTCTTACAGGATATATTACTGACCCAAGAACACTTGGCGAATACACTGAGGTTGAAATGCCTGAAATGTTCAAGGTAGATGACAGTGCTGTTATTCTCCCTGCTTCTGAGGAGGAGGCTAAGGGCCTTGAAATTTTAAGAGGACCAAACATTAAGCCTTTCCCAACAACCAAGAAGCTTGAAAATAATATTGAGGCTATATTAACTCTTAAGGTTGGAGATAATATTACTACTGACCACATTATGCCAGCAGGTGCAAAAATTCTTCCTTACCGTTCAAATATTCCTTTCTTATCTAAGTTCTGCTTTGCAGTTTGTGATGAGACATTTGCAGAGAGAGCATTAAAGAATGGCTCAAGCATTATTGTTGGTGGCTCTAACTATGGTCAAGGCTCATCAAGAGAGCACGCAGCGTTAGTACCTCTTTACTTAGGTGTTAAGGCGGTTGTTGCTAAGAGCTTTGCAAGAATTCACGCAGCTAACCTTATAAATGCAGGTATTTTGCCGCTTACATTTGAAAATCCTGAGGATTACGATAAATTCTGTCAGGATGACAAATTAACTCTTGAAAATGTATTTGAGGGCATGAAAAACGGCAAGATTACATTAAAGGGTGCAAATGGCGAGGCTACATTAAATTGCAGCTATACACAAAGACAAATCGATATTTTAATGGCAGGCGGATTACTTGCTTATACTAAAGGCGAATAATATTTGATAATTTGTATTATTTTCTCTAAAATCATGCTATAATTAGTATGATGAAATAAATTGGCTATATAAAGAGGTTAAAATGAAAGAGCTTTCTAAAAACATTTTAGATAATTATAATCTTTGGCGCACAAACGAGCTTTTTGACAAGGAAACAAGAGATGAATTAAACGCAGGTCTATCAAACGAGGAGATTGAGGACCGTTTCTGGCGTGATCTTGAATTTGGTACAGGTGGTCTTCGCGGTGTTATGGGCGCAGGCACAAACAGAATGAACAAGTACATTATAAGAAAGGCTACTCGCGGCTTTGCTAACTATCTTTTAGATAAGTATGGCGATGATGTAAAGCGTGGTGTTGCTATTGCTTACGATTCAAGAAACAATTCCGACTCATTTGCTTTAGAGGCGGCGCTTGTTATGGCTGAGGCAGGTATTGTCGCATATTTATACGATGAAATAATGCCTACTCCTGTGCTTTCCTTTACAGTAAGAGAATTAAACTGTGTTGGCGGTATTGTTGTAACTGCAAGTCATAATCCTAAGGAATATAATGGCTACAAGGTTTATGATGATATGGGCTGTCAGGTGCTTACTGATGATGCTAATAAAATTATTTCTTATGTAAATGCTATAACTGATATTCCTGCAATCCCTGTTGCAAACGAAAAGGATGCAAGAGAGTGCGGACTTTTAAAGAGTGTACCTAAGGCGGTATTTGATAGCTTTATTGAGAATGTAAAGAAGCAAGCTCACGATATTGGAAATAAGAGTGCTAAGATTGTATATACTCCACTTCACGGCACAGGTAATGTTCCTGTAAGACGAGTGCTTTCTGAGCTTGGCTATGATGTAACAATAGTAAAGGAGCAAGAAATGCGTAATGGCGACTTCCCTACTGTTGCTTCTCCAAATCCTGAAAATGCTGAAGCTCTTGATATGGGCGTTAAGCTTTGCGAAAGCTTAGGCGCTGATATTATTTTCGGTACTGACCCTGACTGTGATAGAGTTGGTATTGCGGTTAACACAAAAAATGGAATGAAGCTCTTTACAGGTAATCAGGTTGGTGCGCTTTTAGTTGATTATGTAATTAAGATGAACAGAGATAAGCTAACTGACAAGTCAACTGTAATTAAGACTATTGTAACAAGTGAGCTTGGCTCTACTATTGCAAAAATGAATGGCTGCAATGTTATTGAGACATTAACAGGCTTTAAATATATCGGTGAGCAGATGAATATTTTTGATGCTACCGGTTGTGGCGATTTTGTAATCGGCTATGAGGAAAGCTACGGATATTTAGTAGGCACTCACGCAAGAGATAAGGATGCGGTTGTTGCCTCAATGCTTATTTGTGAAATGGCTTCCTATTACAAAAATCAAGGCAAGACTCTTGATGATGTAATGGAAGAGATTTACGATAAATATGGATATTTCCTTGATAAGCTTGATTCATATACACTTAAGGGAATTGATGGTGTTGAAAGAATTCAAGCAATTATGAAGGAAATGAGAGAAAGCGGTGCTTCTTTATTTGAGGGAATTGACAAGGTAAATGACTATTTGCCAGGTCTTGACGGACTTCCAAAGGCTGATGTAT
The DNA here is from genome assembly GCA_045533435.1 of Eubacteriales bacterium. Taxonomy (GTDB): domain Bacteria; phylum Bacillota; class Clostridia; order Oscillospirales; family CAG-272; genus RGIG2000. The sequence goes on from JAZSHT010000133.1 coordinate 2,961, forward strand.
TAAAGTTTATCTTTAAGGATTCATCATGGATTGCTATTCGTCCATCAGGCACAGAGCCAAAAATCAAGGTTTACTACTCTGTAAGAGGAGAAAACAAGGATGAGGCTAAGGCGGTGCTTGATACAAGGCGTGCAATAATAAACAATTTGATTGAAGGATAAAAAAGAGGTAAATGACAATGGATAATTATTCTTATGAATTAGAAAACGATATTAACAAAAAGCCTGCTAGCGAAAATGTAATTGCAGGTATTGTGGGAGCATTCCTATTTTCATTAGTTGGTGGCGCTTTATGGTTTGTACTTGGCATGATTGGAATTATAGCTTCTATAAGCGGTCTTGTGGGTGCGGTATGCGCTATTAAGGGATATTCAATTTTTGCTAAAAAGGAAAGCACAAAGGGTATTATTATTTCAGTAATAATTTCATTACTTGTAATGGTGCTTGCTTGGTATTTAAGCTTAGGCTACGATATTTATGTGGCTTATCAGGATTGGTTTGCGGCTGGCGAGGTTGATTTCACATTAACATACTTTGAATCTGTTCAAGCTGCTCCATTTTTCCTTAAGGAAGCTGATATTGCAATTGCTTATTTTAAGGACCTTGCATTAGGACTTCTCTTCTGTATTGTCGGTGGCGGTAGCTATGTTGCTAACAAAATTAAAAATGCAAAGCTTAATGCAAATGCTGCTAATCAAAATAATGATGTTATAGAGGAAAATGATACAGATACTACAAACGAAGTAGCAGATGATATTAATGAAACAGTAGAATAAAGCATAAAAAATTATCACCTTGACTTTGAAAGTCAAGGTGATTTTTTTATATTGTGGTGTTTTCCCAATAATTAAATTCGTATCCGCATTTGTGGCATAGAAAAGTAGCGTATCTTCGGTCCTCTCTGTTTATATCTCGAGGTCTTCGTATTTCCGCTCCGCAAATAGGACATTTTTTACTGAAGGTTAGTGCAAAAAATGCAAATAATGTAATTAAAAGCATCATTGTGCTAAATAGCATCAAATATCCGCCTAAACTATAATATTCGGTAAAGGTCTGAATGATTTTTCCCGAAATAAGTATTAATGCTTCTAAAACAAAAGCAATGATAAGCATTGTCTTTTTCTTCATTGAATCCCCCTTTATTTGCCTCAAATGTGTATGATGTTTTATTATTGAAATTTTGATGTATCAACTCCAAAGATGTGGGCGATAGCATCAAGCTTTTCCTTTTTGGATTCATCATCCTCTGTTTTTGCATATTCCTCGCCTAAAGCGTTTTCAAGCTCGGAAATATCGTTTTCGCTAAGATGCTCTCTTACATTATATGGGTCGTCAACCTCATTGCCGTTTTCGTCCTTAGTTGCTGTTACAATCATTGAGGAAACAAATTCGGATTCAAGTGTTGTTGAAATAAATTCGCCTGCGGTCATTTGTGATGTGGTTTCCTTATCATCACTTGATACGAATACGTTTTTATCCTTTGCGCTATTTTCAAGTGCTGAGTCAACCGTTTGAATGATTTTACTTGCGCTTTCCGCTTCCTTGGAAAGATTTTCAGATGAAATTTCAACGCTTTCATCCTTAATCGTATCGATCATTGATGTTAAAAGTCCCGAAATCGTGTGAACATGCTCTCCCTTAACACCGATTGCTTTTAAGCTTTCCTCTGTTAAAAGATTCTTTACTGAGTCTGCATCAACTGATGTTATATTTATAAGAAGTGCTTCAATGGCATCGTTATAATCAAGCTCCTCGTCCTTATACATTGATAACACAAGAAGTGCGATTTTTTGTCTTGAAACAAGCATCATTTCCATGTCGCTATCATGAAGGATTGCATTTTTTATAAACTGCTCATCTAAAATACCAAGCTCACGGCAGCCCTTTGACTCTAAGACTGTTCTTAAAATAAACTCATATGTATCACAGAAAAGATAGCTTCGCTTAATTCCATTAAAGGCTCTACCAAGGGCGGCGAAGTCTCCGAATTTTACTATGTCTATGGTGCTTCTGCCTGAATATTCCTTTATGCTAATCATAAATGTATCAAGCTCAACTATAACATTTGATATAATTGCGCCTTCGTTTTGAACAACTAATTCTGTTAAACCGTTTATATCAACCATATGGTGCTGCTCGGTGGTTGTGCCATTTACCTCATCATAGATGCTATAAAGATAATTTACAGCTCCATTTGTAATGGCAGGCAAAATCGGTCTTGTTCTTTCGTTGCGATGAAGCTCTACTAAAATATCGCTTATTACATTTGTGTTTTCAAGAACATGCATAATATTGCCGTCTTCGCTGGTTAAAGCATAAACTACGCCATCCTCAATCGCGTATTTAGCAATTTCTGCTACTGTGCAAAGGTCTTGCTTAAAGGAAGATGGTGTTGTTTGAGCTAAAACAGTAATAGTGCTATCAAGAGCCTCTTGCAGCTCTGTGCCGATAACAGGCTTTTCGTAGCCTAAAACTGCATTCCCGTTATTCCATTCGTTTGCAACATAAGCAAGTACATTACTTAATAATGCAGGGACAAAATCTGCATCTAAAATAATTTCCTCTATTCTTTCAATAGAGTCTATCTGCTTATCTCCATATTCATTTATAGGCACGCCTATAAAGTTATCTGATTCCTTGTATAAATTTATAGCTGTTTCAGTTTCATGTGTTAAGGATATTCTAATATCATTAACCTTAATTGTTGTTAATGTATCAAAAAGCTTTTTACCGCCAAAAGAATAAACCGCTTTAAAAACAGGGGTCTCTGTTGCTTCATCAACCATTTTTTCAATAGGCACAATTGCTTCCACTTGAGTGTCTTCACTCTTTAGCAAATCAAGTGTATTGCTTGCGTAATTTGCATATCCTACGATTGGCATTATTAAAACGGCAAGTGCTACTGCCTTTACCACAGCTCCAATTAAGCCGCCACCAAGCTTTAAGCCTATTCCCTTAGTGCTTGGCACAATTACGCTATTAACTATTAGCTTTATTATAAATAGAACAATTCCCAATAATATGAATGTAACCATAAAGACAATCGGTAACACGATAACGGTTGCCAAGGCTAGCACAAGCGCAACAGCAGTTGAATAAAGCTCTGGGGAGGATAAATATCCGTTTACTTGATTTATAATAGTGTCATCAAGTCCTATGCTTGGTGCAACCTCAGGGAAATACTGCGCTAATGTATCAACTGTTACAACATTTTTTGCAACTGCGGTTGCAACTAATACTGATATAAAAACATTTAATGCAAGAAAAACTAAATCGGTTAATGATTTAAATGTTCCCTTCTTAAAGCCTAAAAGAAATCCTAAGGCAGCTATGGCAATAAATGCCACCAAAATTCCTGTTGATATAGAATCTATCATTATTTTCTCTCCTAATTGATGTGATTAGATAGCTTTGTAAAGTATATACATATTTATAATACCACAGAAAAATATTTTTTTCAATATTATAGGCAAAATTTAGTTAAGACAATTATATTTTCCTACTTATAAAATTTTTGTGTATAAAATGAAAAATACAACAAACACTATTAAAGCACAAGAACTTGTTATAAAGGAGATTTTTATGAAGGCTACGGGTATTGTTCGTAGAATTGATGATTTAGGTAGAGTTGTTATACCGAAGGAAATAAGACGCACACTAAGAATAAGAGATGGAGCGCCACTTGAAATTTTCACAAATAAAGAGGGAGAGGTTATCTTTAAAAAATACTCTCCTATTGGAGAATTTGCTTCATTTGCAGGTCAATATGTTGAGACACTTAACCGTACATGTGGAATGAGCGTTGTTGTTACTGATAGAGATAGCGTTATTGTTACGGCGGGTGTTTCAAAAAGAGAGTATGCTGACAAAAAGGTTAGCGAGGAATATGAGTCTATTATGGACCAACGAGCATTATATTACCTAAAAAATGATGCTGAAAAAATTTATGTATGCGATGGAGCTACGGGATATGTAAAATATGCTATGCCTATTATATCTGAGGGAGATATTATTGGCTCTGTTGCGATGATTTCTACCGATGAGCATACAATTACCGATACAGAGAGCGCAGAATGCAAGCTTATACAAGCGGCTTCATCATTCTTAGGAAAGCAATTTGAGGGTTAATAAAAATGCACACTATTTGATGATAGTGTGCATTTTGTATTGAAGTTTAATAAAATTTGTGTTATTATAGATTGAAGTAATTAAGTATGCCGTTATAAATGCCTCTTGCAAAAAGAGATGGATTATTTGACATAATTGCGGCTTCCTGTGGATTGGAGATAAAGCCTAGCTCCACTAAGATGGCAGGCATATTTGTTTTTCTTAAAACATAAAGTCCCGGTCTTTGCTTTACTCCCCTATTTGGGAAGCCTGAGGCATTAACAACGCCCTGTAAAACATCCTCGGCTAAATTTGTGGCTACTGAGGGAGAGCGGTAAACTAGCACCTCTGTGCCTGTGGCGTTTGGGGATACCGATGCATTTGTATGTATGCTTACAAAATAGTCTGCTCCCCAGCTATTTGCATCATTTACTCTTGCGCTTAAGCTTGATGAATTTGATGTGCCAAGCTGTGTGCTACGGGTGGGGCGAGATAGCTTTGCTTCAAAATTGGGATTTTGGTTTAATAGTTCATATAGGCGCATGCCTACCTCGTAGGATATATCCTGCTCTCTTACTCCGTTGCCCTCTGCTCCTGTGTTGGGTGGGCTTGGATTATGTCCTTGGTCTATGTAAATTTTTATAGCCATATATGCTCCTTAAAAATAGACTTTATAATATTTTATGTGATTTTTTATTTGAGGTTACTATGATAGAATTTAGCAGTATTGAAAAAATCCTCAGCCACACAAGAAAGGCGGTTGAGGAATACAATATGATTTGCGACGGGGACAGAATTGCCGTTGGTGTTTCGGGGGGCAAGGATTCCCTTGCACTTCTTTGCGCTCTTGCAAAGCTAAAAAGAGTTATAGGTATTGATTATACTGTGGTGGCTCTTACAATTGATATGGGTATTGAGGGAATGGATTTTTCGCCTATAAAAAAGCTTTGTGATGACCTTGAAATTGAATATAGAGTTGTTAAAACTGAAATTTATGAGATTATTTTTAATGTGCGTAAGGAAGCATCCCCTTGCTCTCTTTGTGCAAGAATGAGGCGTGGTGCTTTGCATGATGCGTGTATTGAGCTTGGATGCAATAAAATTGCTCTCGGTCATCATTTTGATGATGTTATTGAGACATTTATGCTAAATCTTTTCTTTGAGGGCAGAATCGGTGCATTCTCTCCTGTTACATACCTTTCAAGAAAGGATATTACGATGATAAGACCGCTTATTTACACCCATGAGAAGGAAATTAAAGCATTTGCAAAAAGTGCGAATTTACCTGTGGTGGAAAGCAAATGCCCTGCTGATGGAAATACTGAAAGAGCAAAAATGAAGGACTACCTTGCTTTATTTGACAAGGAGCATTCGGGACTTTATTACAGAATTATGGGCGCTATTCAGCGTGGAGAGGTTGATGGCTTCCACCCTGATTATCTTGACAGTGCTGAAAAGAAGCGCCGCAAGGAAGAAAGAGAAAAAAAGCAAAATGATAATAATTAAAAAAGGTGCCATAGCACCTTTTTTAATTTGCATATATTCCGTAAATTAGAATTTTATAGTTATCGTTAAGAGATGAAATTGTAATTTTTTCAATTTCCTTATTTTCTACACTGATATCTAATTTATTTATGATATATTCTTCAAAATTTTTATCGTAGGAAAAGCTTGCAAAGCGCGTAGCGTTTTCGCACACGGGATTTATTCTTGATGAGCCTACCGAGGTATATGCTAAGGTAAAATCAATTCCGTTTTTAAAAATATGCTTAGCTGTTGATTTATCCTTATAATATATGGTTAGCTCCGCTCCTATTTCTCCATATTCTCCGCTTAATGGATAGCCGCATTTTACGCTTGTCATACCTAAGATTGATATTTTATCTGTAGTTATGCTACCGTTAAATGTAAGCTCTCTATCAACCACATACGGTGTTTTTGAAATATGACTTATTTCTTCATTCTGCAACACAGGTCCTACTGAAAATTGCTTTTTTCTTGTTTTAGCTAGTCGTGTATATGGTGGATTTTTGCACATATCAATTAGGTCAGTATAGCTTGCTTCAGCTTGGCATTTAAAGTATGATTTTTTACTATATGGAATTAGTTGCTCATATTCGTACTTGCTAATATCGGATTTTTCCTCATCCATTTCTTTAAGTGCTTGGCAGAATGCATCATATATAAGAGTTGGCTTTCTGTTTATATCAACAAGCGCTTCCTTTAATACTCCATCAACACAGGCTGCGCCTCCTCGGTTGCAATCGTATATTTCTGCAAAATACCAAAAGCTCTCGCCAGCTAAGTTGCCTGCTTTATAAAGCTCATACATTTCTAAAAGGAAATCCTTTATAAGATGTGGGTTGTCGTAAACATAGTATCCGCCCCACTCTGTAAACATAAGTGGCTTTCCCTTTAAAATCTCTGCGCTTTTTCTTGCTTTTTCAAACGTTTCGTAATATGGATGCATTGTATAAAAGTCAAGATTGCAAAGATTGTAATACTTTAAGGTATCCTCATCGGACATATTATTTGCGCCTGAAACGAGCCTTGATGTATCGTTATTTCTGCACATCTCAACGGATTTATTTAGAAATTCCTCATTAAAATCACACTCGTTAAAGCAAAGCCAAAATATTATGCTTGGGTGGTTTCTGTCTCTTATTACTGTTCTTCTTAAAACCTCAAGGCAATCGCTGACAACATGGGGATTTGAGGTATCAGACTGCCAAAGTCCAGGCTCCTCGCAACACATAAGACCGATTTTGTCGCAGTATTCAAGCACTCTTTTATTGTGCGGATAATGGACTAATCTAACAAAGTTACAGCCCATTTCCTTTATCATGTCCAAGTCTTTTTTGATAAATTCTTCTTTTACTGTATGACCGCTTTCGCCGTACATTTCGTGCTTACATACGCCCTTTAGGAAAATTGGATTTCCGTTTAGGTAAAATCTTTCATCATCGCATTTAAATTCTCTTATACCTACCTTTTCTTCATAAGTGTCAACTACTTCGTTATCTACAAGAAGGCTGATTTTAAGGTTATAGAGGCTTGGATAGCTTGGCGACCATAGATGAGCATTTTTTATTGTTCTTTCTTGCTTTTTTCCAATTTTACAGCTATATGTGTCAATAATTTCATTGTTATATGACAATTCAACAAGCAATTCGCCCTTGTCGTTTTTCGTATTTGCCTCTACGGTATAAGAAGCGTCAATGTAATTATTTGTAGGATTTGCAAGAAAAATTGGATTTATAATATAATTTTGTTTTTTATAAATTAAAGACACATCACGGATAATTCCACCGTAATTTTCCCATCCCTCGCTTGGTCCAAATTGTGCATTTATGTCCTCAAGCAAAACTAAAAGCTCGTTGTTTTTCTCTTTGGCTAGTTTAGTTATATCGAAGGTATATTCGCTATACGGAAGCATTTTGCCAAGATAAGTGTCGTTTAAATACACATCTGCATTATATGTAATTCCATCAAATTGAAGAAGTACTGTGTCGCTTGTGCTTTCTAAATCAAAAAATCTTCTACATTCTGAATGTCCTACGCAAAGATGTGAAAAGGGAACGGATATTTCAGTTTCCTTTCCTTTGCCAATACGATATTTCCAAATACCGTTAAGAGTCTGCTTTTTCACTTTCTTACTCCTTTTTTAAGTCAAAACGAATAATGCCTATTATTATTGAAATTAGGTTTAAAATCTCGCTTAAAATAGCACCGATTGAGAAGCAGAAGCAGTTATATATAAGCCACATAGGAGAGCTAAATACACCGAAGCGTCTAATATCCTTGGCTCTTGTGAAGCGATAGCTAATTGTTGCTAAAATCATTGCTATAACCGGTAAAAGCTCTATAATGAAGTTCTTTAATATTGGTTCTTTTCCAAACACGGTAAACACCAAGGGATATGTGATTACAAATGCTATAATAAAGAATACGAGCCATGCTGGATGCTCTGCCTTTAGCTTTTCACGGTTGATAAAAACTATTGCTCTTATAACACCGATTATGTTTAAGAGTGCGCCCATGTATGCGCCTAGCATTAAATAGTTTATTCCAAAAAGCGCAGCTGAGAAAAACTGAAATGCTACTACTCTTTTTTGCTCCTTTTGTTGGAATGATAGGAAGTTGGCAATCATACCTAAAATGCCTACTCCCTGTGCTATTATTTCTATTGTTTCCATATTTAATCCTGTTTCTTACATTAACAAGCCTCCTGCTATGCAAGAGGCCTGTTTTTATTAGTCTTTTTTCTTTAAAATGTGAGTTTTGCCATATGTTTTATCAACGGTTAAATTTCCATTTTCACAAATTTTTTCGTTGCTTTCCCTTGAATTAAGCTCTTTTTTAACAACATTATAAATTGTTGTTGATGAAAAATCGTTTCTTGAAACAATAACCTTTGGCTGAGATTCTGTGTTCCAATAGAGCTTTCTGCGCTTTCTTCTTTCAATGTACTTATAAACTATAAAGCCAATAAGCAAAGCAAGAATAATTAAGCAAATAACATAGATATCGCCATCAAAGGACTCAGAATCAACCTTTAAGCTTTCCCATAAATTATTGAGCGTAGCTCTATCTTGGTCGCTTAAATCTCTGTATGCGAAGTTATTAAACATATATTCAATATATGTCATTTCAACCATCTCGCCTTTTTCATTTTCAACTGTAACGATATTGTTGAAGTCTGGGTCGTAAATGGTTTCGTAGTCCTCGCCAAGATATTCCTTGTAATCCTCATCGTTGATTACAGACTCATATGGGTTAGCATAATAAATATATTCCGCATTTGCTCTTGCAGCCTCAGGGCTAAGCATAAAGTTAATATATTCGTATGCATGCTCAACATTTTGCGCGCCTGTTGGAATACACATAGCGTCTGCAAATATGTTTGTTACATATTCGCCGTTTTCATTCTTTGGATAGAAGAAGCCGAGGGACTCGTTATTTGCAATCATAGATAAGCAGTCGCCTGCATAGTAAGCGGCAAGGGTTGCTTCTCCGCTTTCCATCTTGTTATAAATTTCATCCATGACATAGCTTTGCACAAGTGGCTTTTGCTTTTTAAGCTCCTCAAATGCCATTTGCCATTCTTCTTCAGTAGCGTTATTTACATTTATACCAAGCTTATACATTGCAGTGCCGAATGCATCACGGGCGTTATTGAATTGTAAGATTTGTCCCTTGTATCTTTCATCCCAAAGGATTTCCCAACCAATTTCGCCGTTTTCAATTTTTTCAAGGTCTCCATCCTTTAGCTTGTCCGCATTATAGATAATGCCGATAATACCGTAGGTGTACATAACGGTATATTTTTCCTCGTTATCATCGTAGAACAAGTCCTTAAACTGCTCTTGAACATTGGAGTAATTTGGAATTTTTGTTAGGTCTAGTGGTTGAATTAAGCCATCTGCCTTTAATCTTTCAATCATATAGTCAGATGGAATAATAACATCATATCCACCTGCACCGCTCTTTAATTTTGCATACAGGTCCTCGTTTGAGGCGTAAGTGGTGTAATTTACTCTAACATCTACATCCTTACCCTGTGCTTTTAATTTTTCCTCGTAGTATTTTTCAAACTCTAAATTAGT
>JAZSHT010000081.1:0-16335 GCA_045533435.1 Eubacteriales bacterium
GGACGGGGGCGTGTCACCTAATCATTTAACTAACCTCGCTGACCGCTGACGGCTAACTGCTGACTGCTGTAAAGCGACTGAAAGGAGCTTTACCCCATGGAAACCTTTATTGAAATTCTAAAAGCCATATTTATCGGCATCGTTCAAGGCATAACCGAATGGCTTCCCGTATCAAGCACGGGACATATGATAATTGCCAACGAATTTGTAAAATTGAAAATAAGCGAGGGCTGTTGGAATCTTTTTGAGGTTATCACTCAGCTTGGCTCAATCCTAGCGGTTATAATTCTGTTTTTTAACAAGCTAAATCCCTTTGCAAAAAGCAAAACAGACATAGAGAAAAAGCAAACATGGACGCTTTGGTTTAAGGTTATCGTTGCAGTTTTACCTGCCGCAATAATCGGTCTTATATTTGAGGACTTCCTTGATAAGACATTCTATAAGTTCGTTCCTGTTGCAATAGCTCTTATAGTTTATGGTATTCTATTCATCATAATTGAAAGAATAAACAAAAACCGCAAAATGAAGTACGAAACTGTTTACGATATTGACTATCCAACTGCACTTAAAATCGGTTGCTTTCAGGTCCTATCCTTAATTCCGGGAACATCTCGTTCAGGCTCAACAATTTTAGGTGCATCTACAATTAAGGTATCAAGAACAGCAGCTGCTGAATTTTCATTCTTCCTTGCAATTCCCGTAATGCTTGGAGCTTCACTTTTAAAGGTTGCAAAGTTCTTGCTTGACGGCTTAACTCTTGGCTCTACCGAAATCATTGTTCTTTTGGTAGGCACGCTAACTGCATTTTTAGTATCACTTTTTGTAATTAAATTCCTAATGGCATTTGTTAAAAATCACAGCTTTGAAAGCTTTGGCTGGTATAGAATAATTTTGGGTATAATTTTAATAGCTTATTATATTATTAAAATAATTATACAGTAATTTTAAAAAACTATTGATAAAGTAATTAGTTTGTGCTATAATACTTGCGATAAAAAAATAAAGTAAAATATAGGAGATTAAAACTATGACTTACAACAAGAAAACAATTGAAGACATCAGCGTAAGCGGCAAAACCGTCCTTGTAAGATGCGACTTTAATGTTCCAATGAAGGATGGCGTTATCACATCTGACAAGAGAATTATCGGTGCGCTCCCAACAATCAAGTATTTACTTGACAACGGCGCTAAGGTTATCCTCTGCTCACACATGGGCAAGCCACACAGCATCTTCACAGAGGGCTTCGGTCTTACAAAGAAGGAAAAGAAAAAGGTTGAAGAGCTTCCAGAAGCAGAAAGAGCTGCTGAAACAGCTAAGCTTCTTGAAAAGGCTCTTAAGGATGACAAGAAGAAGCTTACATTAAAGCCTGTTGCAGACAGACTTAATGAGTTACTTGGCGAAGGCACAGTAACATTCGCTGAGGATATTATCGGCGCAGATGCTAAAGCTAAGGTTGCAGCTTTAGAATCAGGCAAGGCAGTTCTTTTAGAGAATGTTCGTTTTGATGCTAGAGAAACAAAGAACAACCCAGAGTTTGCTAAGGAGCTTGCAAATTACGCAGACATCTATGTAAACGATGCATTCGGTACAGCTCACAGAGCTCACGCTACAACAGCAGGCGTTGCTGACTACTTACCAGCAGTTTGCGGTTACCTCATTCAAAAGGAAATCGGCGTTATGGGTAAGGCTCTCGCTGACCCAGCAAGACCATTCGTTGCTATCCTTGGCGGTGCTAAGGTTTCTGATAAGATTGGCGTTATCAACAACTTAATTGAAAAGGTTGATACACTTATCATCGGTGGCGGTATGGCATATACATTCTTCAAGGCTAACGGTTATAACGTTGGTACATCACTCTGCGAGGATGACAAGGTTGAATTAGCTCGTGAAATGATGGCTAAGGCAAAGGCTAAGGGCATTAACTTCTTAATCCCTGTTGATAACAAGCTCGGTAAAGAATACGATGAAAACACAGAATCAATGTTCTGCGATTCAACAAAGATTCCTGATGGCTGGATGGGTCTTGACATCGGTCCTAAGACACAAGAATTATTCTCTAACGCAATCAAGGGCGCAGGCACAGTAGTATGGAATGGTCCTATGGGCGTTTCTGAGTGGAAGAACTTTGCTGCCGGTACAGAGGCAGTTGCTAATGCAGTTGCTGAAAGCGGCGCAATTTCAATCATCGGTGGTGGCGACTCTGCTGCTGCTGTTGAAAAGCTTGGTTTTGCAGAAAAGATGACACACATCTCAACAGGTGGCGGCGCATCACTTGAATTCCTTGAGGGTCTTGAGCTCCCAGGTATCGCTTGCTTACAAGATAAATAATAGAAAATATAATATCCGCAAGGAAACTTGCGGATATTTGCATATTTTCAATATATTTAAAATATATGCTCAAATTAACATATGAGCAATTATAAATATGAAATAGAGGAAAAAGAAAATGAGAAGAAAAGTTATTGCAGGAAACTGGAAAATGAATTTAACACCATTACAGGCAAAGGCTCTTGTTGAGGAAACAAAGCTTTTAGTTGCAGGTAAGGATAATTGCGATATTATATTCTGCGTACCATTTGTTGACATCTTTGCAGCACAAGAGGCTTCAATGGGCTCTAACATTAAAATCGGTGCAGAAAATGTTCACTTTGCACCAAAGGGCGCATACACAGGCGAAATCTCAGCAGAAATGCTTAAGGAGTGCGGTGTTGAATATGTAATCATCGGTCATAGCGAAAGAAGACAATACTTTGGCGAAACAGATGAAACAGTAAATTTAAGAACAAAGGCAGCTTTAGAGGCTGGTCTTACAGTTATTCTTTGTCTTGGCGAGGTTAAGGATGAAAGACTTAACGGCATTACAGACGAGGTTGTTTCAATGCAAACAAAGCTTGCTCTTAAGGATGTAACAGCTGAGCAGCTTAAGAATGTTATCATCGCTTACGAGCCAGTATGGGCTATCGGCACAGGTCTTACAGCAACACCTGAGCAAGCAGATGAAACATGTGGCGTAATCAGAAACACAATCAAGTCTCTCTACGGCAACGAGGCTGCTGAAGAAATCATCATCCAATACGGCGGATCAATGAATACAGCTAACGCAGCTGAGCTTCTTGCTAAGGAAAATGTTGACGGCGGTCTTATCGGCGGCGCATCCCTTAAAGCAAAGGACTTTTCAATCATCGTTGAGGCAGCTCAATAATTTAACATACAAAAAAGCCTTCTCAAATTTGAGAAGGCTTTTTTATTCCGAAAATATTCCTTTTATCATTTTACCTGCAAAATGTACTCCCGCGGTAAATGTATCTAGCCGTTCCAAGTCTAAAATATCAAAAAATACGCTTATAAAATCATCAAAAATTTTTTCTTCATTCTTATCAAGCATCTTGCGAAGCTTTTCCTCATAGTTGTCAAGAAATAATTGCTTTCGTTTAATTTCCTCACTATAAATATAATGCTTTTCAGATGGTCTGAATTCCTCATACCACATTTTTTCAATTAGTTTATCCATTTTTAACTCCTAAAAATCGTTTTTTATAATTATAACATATATTTGTATGTAAGTCAATACATATTTTTGTATGTATGCTATACTGAATAAAATAATTTATTTGGAGCAAATAAAATGTACTATCAAAGAATTAAGGATTTAAGAGAAGATAACGATAAAAGTCAAAGTGAGATTGCAAAGCTATTGGGAATTTCACAACAACACTATTCGCTTTATGAAAAGGGCGAAAGAGAATTACCAATGCATCACTTTATTACTCTTGCAAAATATTATAATGTTTCACTTGATTATTTAGCAGGACTAACGGAAATAGTAAAGCCATTAAGCAATATATAGGTGATTTTATGCAAAATGTAATTAGCGTAGATAATATGCGTAAAAGCGATAAATATACCATTGATAATATTACTCCATCACTTGAGCTAATGCTAAGAGCAGGCAAGGGTGTTTATAGCAGTATAAAATGGCATGGCAAAACCGCCATTGTTTGTGGCACAGGAAATAACGGTGGCGATGGTTATGTTTTAGCTCTTGAAATGGCTAAAAACAACCTTGACCCTGAAATTATTTTAGTCAAGGATAAATTTTCCCCCGATGGAGAGTATTATTTTAATAAATGTAAGGAAAATAATATTCCGTACTCAATTTATAACGAAGCAATAGATTTTAACAAATACGATTTTATAGTAGATTGTATTTTCGGCACAGGCTTTAAGGGAAATGTAAGCGGAATTGAAAGAGAAATAATTGAGAAAATTAACGCTTCAAGCGCCTACACCGTGTCTGTTGATATAAATAGCGGACTAAACGGAGACACGGGACTTTGTGATATTTGCGTAATATCCGACCTTACCGTATCAATCGGCACATTAAAATCAGGTCATATTTTAAACCAAGCCAAGGACAAAATCAAAAAGATTGTCAACTGTGATATAGGTATTGAGGTTATTGAAAAGCCATACAAGCTCCTTGAAGCACATGATGTAAAGGAAATAATAAAACCAAGAAATAATTACTCACATAAGGGCACATACGGTTATGTTAGCCTAATAGGCGGCTCACTTGAATATAGCGGAGCAATTAAGCTTGCAAATATATCATCAAGCGCGGTCCGTAGCGGTGCAGGAGTAGTGCGCCTTTGTGTGCCAAGCTCCATTGTAAACGGTGTGCTGCCCTATATTCTTGAAAGTACCTTATATCCTTTAAATGACAAAAATGGTAGCATAGTATTTAATAAAGAAGAAATTGACACACTAATTTCATCAAGCAAGGTAATTGCAATGGGTATGGGTTTAGGTCAAAAAGGCGACAACGAAAAAATTCTCTCTTATCTGCTAAGTGAGTATAACGGCATTTTAATTATTGACGCCGACGGTCTTAACACACTTGCAAAAATGAGCGTCGATTTGAAAGCTGTCAAATGCAAAATAGTATTAACCCCACATCTAAAAGAGTTTGAAAGACTATCAAAAATTCCTATGCATGAAATAAACGAAAATCCAATAAAAACCGCCATGGAGTATGCAAAAAGCAATAATGTGATTTTGCTTTTAAAGGGTACAGCCACCATAGTAACAAACGGAGAGGACACCTACTTAATAAACACAGGCTGCCCTGGAATGGCAACAGGCGGAAGCGGAGATGTGCTAAGCGGTATTTTAGCAGGCATTTGTGCTTCAAATGAAGCAGCCTTAATAGAAAATGTAGCCATAGGCGCATATATAAACGGCATAGCAGGGGAGCTTGCAAGAGAAGAAAGCTGCGATATTTCAATGACCGCATGCGATACAGCGAAAAATGTAGGTAAAGCCATAGCAAATCTTATAAAATAATTAGCAATAGTAGACCCAACCCTGCCAGTCTGTTACGCATAATATACGGTATCTTCCAACAGATAAAGCCTCGACATATTTTTATATGTTTTCGCCTTTCTCTATTGAAATCTACTCGCCTATTGTGTGTTGCAGATTGCTTCGCAAATTTTGAGGGAATAAATAAGTTCTTAGACAAGACAAAAAAGTGCAGGCGATTAAAAAATCGGCAAGTTTTTTTCGTCGCAGTATAAGGATTTATTTATCCCTCCAAATCTGGTAGAGCTGGGGCTACTATTGCTATTAATTTCATATACTAAAACAGGATTTTAACAAATTCTGTTTTTTTATTTGCATAAATAGAAAATAAAGTGCCAAAATATAAACAAACGAGATTTTAGGAGCTTAAAATGAAGGAATTTACTTTTGTAGTAACTGATAAAAACGGTCTGCATGCCCGACCCGCCGGCACAGTAGCATCCTGTGCTAAAAAATATAAATCCGACATTAAAATATATAAGGATGAAAAGGAAGCAAACGCAAAAAGATTACTTTCACTAATGGGGCTTGGCGCAGTATGTAATTCCACCTTGAAAATAGTAATTGATGGCGAGGATGAAAACGAGGCGCTTGCAGAAATAAAGAGAGTGCTAAACGAAAATTTAAGCGAGGGCTAACATGAAAATATTTAGTGGCACGGGCGTAGGCGTCAAAAAAGCAAGTGGAATAATCCACTTTTATAAGGAAGCTAGAAAAGCAAGGCAGAATACTTTTACCACATGCGAAAACGAGCTTAAAAGGATAAATAAGTCTATAAAGGATGTCAAGGAATTCCTTGAAAAAATGCACAAAAAAGCATTAAAGGAAATAGGCGATGAGGAAGCAAAAATCTTTGAAATACATTTAATGCTTCTTGAGGATGAGGATTTAAGAGAAGCCATAGAATACGAAATATATAGGGAGATGTGTGCGGAAAACGCAGTTTTATTTGCTTGCGAAAAATATTCAGCTATGTTAAGAGACTTAGATGATGAGTATTTGTCAGAAAGAGAAAAGGACATAAAGGATATAGGAAATCAAATAATAAACGCTCTTGAAAACAAGAAAATAGAAGCGAATATCCACACATCCCCTTACATTTTAGTAGCAGAGGACCTAACACCATCTCAAACAGTAATGCTTGATAAGGACAAAATCCTTGGCTTTGTAACATTCTTTGGCACACCAAGCTCCCATACCGCAATTTTAGCTCGCGCAATGGGAATTCCCGCATTAGTTGGTGTAGGCGAAATTGATTATAGCTTTGATGGCGAATTTTGCTTGCTTGATAGCGAAAAGGGCGAGCTTATTATAAACCCAACCGAGTGCGAAATAGAGATATTTAAGGAAAAGGAAAAAGAGGAAAGCAAAATCGCCAAGGAGCATGAAAGGTATTTAAAAACGCTTATAAATAAGCCCGCAATATCAAAAAACGGACACAGGGTGCTTATTTATGCAAATATCGGTAGCGAAAAGGAAGCCGAGGGCGCGCTTTTAAACGGAGCTGAGGGCATAGGACTTTTACGAAGCGAAATGCTATATTTATCCCTTGATAGATATCCCACCGAAAACGAGCTATACCAAGCGTATAAAAAAGCAGTAACGGATATGAAGGGCAGAAGAGTTATAATTCGCACCCTTGATATAGGCGCAGATAAGCAAATTTCCTATTTTAATATTCCAAAGGAAGAAAACCCAGCCCTTGGCTACCGAGGAGTAAGAATTTGCCTTGATAGAGCGGATATATTCAAAACTCAGCTTCGCGCAATCCTTCGCGCATCTGCACACGGAAAAGCCTCAATTATGCTGCCTATGATAGTAAGCGAAAATGAAATAAAGGAGTGTCGCGAGCTTTTAGAGGAATGTAAAAACGAGCTATTTGAGGAAAATTATGCATTTGACTCTAAAATTGAGCTTGGCATAATGATTGAAACCCCTGCCTCTGCCATAATGAGCGATATTCTTGCTAAGCATGTTGATTTCTTTTCGGTTGGCACAAATGATTTAACACAGTACACCTTGGCGGTAGATAGACAAAATAACAAGGTCTCCCATATAGGCGAGAAAAATCATGAGCCGATATTACGCTTAATTAAATATGCAGCCGACCAAATACACAAAAAAGGCGGTTGGATAGGAATATGCGGAGAGCTTGCAGCAGACCTTAATTTAACGCAATGCTTTGTAAATATGAAAATTGATGAGCTATCCGTATCAAGCCCATACCTGTTGGGCATAAGAAAAAGAGTGGGGGAGTGTCTATAAAATGGGATTTTTTAATAAATATCGTAAGTTAGTGTCAGTAGTAGATGGAGAATGTAAGCCACTTTCACAAATGCCTGATGATGTCTTTTCAAGCGAAATGCTTGGCAAGGGCTTTATGGTAGAGCCAAGAAGCAATTATTTTTATGCACCATGTGATGGTAAAATTGAAAATATAGCCGAAGCAAAGCATGCATATTCCATTTCAACCGATGATGGAATAGATATTCTCATCCACATCGGCGTTGATACCGTTGAATTAAAGGGAGAAGCGTTTGAAATTCAGGTAGCAGAGGGGCAAAAAATAAAATCAGGGGACTTAATAGCTATTGCCAATATAGAAAAAATTAAGAAAAACGGCTACGAGGTATCCACAGCCGTAGTAGTAACCACACCCGAGAAAATAGAAAAATTAGACTTCAACTATGGCACAGTATTAGGCGGCACAGATGTGTGCATGAGCTTTAAGTTAGGGGATAGGATATAGGATATAGGGGATAGGAGATAGGGTATAGGGGATAGGGGATAGGAGATAGGGGATAGGATATAGGAAGTGTTCTGATTATTCCTATTCTCTGTGAGCATAGCGAACCACAATCCCCTATATCCTAAATAAATTTTGAAAAATTTATGTGTGAAAGGAAAAAACAATGGCTGAATTAACTAAAAAAAGATTTTCAGGCACATTTAGTGTTTTACAAAGAGTAGGCAGAGCATTTATGCTCCCTATTGCGCTATTACCGATTGCGGGACTACTTTTAGGCGTAGGCGCATCATTTACAAACACTACAATGCTTGAAGCATACAACCTTATGGGAATAATGGGACCGGGTACATTTTTGTACTCTGTCTTTACACTTTTAGCATCAGTAGGCACAGTAATTTTTGATAATCTGCCCATACTTTTTGCAATGGGCGTAGCTCTTGGTATGGCAGAAAATGAAAAAGCAACAGCAACATTATCTGCTGCCATAGCATTCTTTGTAATGCACAAAACCATAAATGCATTACTACTTATTACAGGCAAATTAGAGCCAGGCGTATTGCAAGAGGGCGCAGTTGCCAATGTGGTAGGCATAGAATCACTTCAAATGGGCGTTTTCGGTGGTATTATAGTAGGTCTTGGAGTTGCCTACCTTAATAACCGCTTTTATAAAATAAGACTTCCAAATGTAATTTCATTCTTTGGTGGCACTCGCTTTGTGCCAATTATCTCAACACTTGCATATGTGCTTGTAGGTGTACTAATGTTCTTTGTTTGGCCATTTATTCAGTCAGGTATTTTTGCATTAGGTAATTTAGTTTTAAAATCAGGATATGCAGGCACATTCATTTATGGCTTTATTGAAAGAATTTTAATTCCATTTGGCTTGCACCACGTATTCTATCTACCGTTTTGGCAAACAGGCGTTGGTGGCTCAATGCTCATTGATGGCGTAATGATTTACGGCGCACAAAATATTTTCTTTGCCGAGCTTGCTTCTCCATCAACAACTGTATTTTCAGTTTCCGCCACACGATTTATGAGTGGTAAATTCCCATTTATGATTTTCGGCTTACCAGGTGCTGCCCTTGCTATGTACACATGCGCAAAGGACACTAAAAAGAAGGTTGCGGGGGGACTTTTACTCTCCGCCGCACTTACCGCAATGCTAACAGGTATTACAGAGCCAATTGAATTTACATTCCTCTTTGTAGCACCTATGCTTTATGTAATCCATTCAGTCCTTGCGGGACTTTCCTATATGCTTATGCATATCTTAGGCGTAGGCGTTGGTATGACATTCTCAGGCGGTATAATTGACTTAACACTATTCGGCATTTTGCAAGGCAATGCAAAAACAAACTGGATAATGATACCCCTTGTAGGTATAGCCTACTTTATAATTTACTTCTTCCTTTTCCGCTTCCTTATCTTAAGAAAAAACCTTGCAACCCCTGGCAGAGAGGATGACACAGAGGAAACTAAACTTTATACAAGAGCCGACTACAACACTAAGAAAAATGGCGATGATGTGTCGTTAAATAGCCAAAAAGCAGACACAAACCACACCTCACGCCTTATCTTAGATGGTCTTGGTGGCAAAGAAAACATTGTCTCCCTTGACTGTTGTGCAACTCGCCTTCGTGTGTCCGTTAAAAACAGCGAAATCGTGAGGGACTCCCTTTTAAAGCAAAGCGGAGCCGCAGGAGTTATCAAAAAAGGCACAGGCATCCAAGTAGTTTACGGACCTCAAGTTGCCGTTATCAAAAGCGAGCTTGAGGACTACCTTAAAGCATTATAAACAAAAATCCCAAGCAAACGCTTGGGATTTATTTTTAAGCATTGAAAACAAAAGACCACTGTGCTATAATTAGTGTATAAATTATTTTGGAGAAAATTATGATAAAGCTATTCATCTTTGATTTTATACTTATTATCTTAGCGTTAGTTGGAATATATTTTGTTAAAAAACGCGTTAAAAAGGAAAAAACTCAAAATATTATTCTTATTGTAAGCGCGTCATTTACTATACTGTTTCATTATAGCTCATTTCTTTTTAAGCTAATTACAGGCAACGGCGCTATGGAATATTTAAGCTCAAATCCCAATTTGATTTTGCCTATTTATCCCTGTAATGTAGTTATGTGGTCTGCACTTATTTTTGCACTTTTAAGAAACAAAAATTCAAAGCTTGGCAAGCTTCTTGCAGATTATATTTTTTGGTTTGGAATAATTTCAACACTTGTGGGTATGCTTGCAAATGTAGATTTTATAAACAACCCAACGCTTTTAGATTACGAGAATTTCAAGAGCATTGCTGCTCACGGCACACTTCTTTTTAATGTTCTTTTAATTCCGCTTTTTGGCTATATCAAAATTGATGTGATAAGAAATATAAAAAGCATAATTATCTCAATTTTGTTAATGGCTGTAATCGGCGGATATTGTAACATTGTTTTTTATGCAGTAGGCTCAGAAGCTATGGCATACGATGTAAATTCAATGTTTTTAATTCACTCCCCCTTTGCAGGCGCTGAATTTTTAACATATCCCGTTATTTCATTAATAGCAATACCTATTTACCTTGCCGAATTCGTTATATGCGACCTTATTGCACATAAAAAAGGCGAGCGCTTCTACAATAAATTCAAAAAATAAAAGAGTGCCATTGGCACTCTTTTCTATTACATTTCCCAACCGCCGAGCCAATTTGAAAACTCTAAATAGATAGCATCCATTTCGCTCTTTAGCTCCTCGCCCTTATTTAAGGTATAAACCTTATCGGTTGTACCAAACATTTCTACATACTTATATTCGTAGGTGTAATTTCCACTATTAAGCTCATTTAAAGCCTTTTCTGCAAGGGTCTTTGCCTTTTCAACATTGGCTACAAGGTCACTAAGCTTATTTTCATCAATAGACTTGATTTTTGCAATAATAGACTCAAAATAGCCGTCCTTGTATCCGTAATTCCATTGCGCGCCATCCTTAGTTAAGTAATTTATTGCATCGGATGGATACAAATAGTAGCCCTTAACCTCGTTTCCGTTTGAGTCGGTATAGTTATTTACATAGTATGTATTCCAAGCGCAAAGGAAATTTACATAATCGTACATAGCATACATATCGGTAACTAAATCGCTTTCTGCCACCTGTTGCCATAAGCCAATATCGTTTGAAATTTCCTCGGACTTTAAAATCTTATAGTCGGCATCAACTATCATAAAGTTAAATTCATAGCCGTATCTGTCTGTAAAGAATTCATCCTGACTATTTGCAACCTTTAATTTGCCTGTTACCTTAATGGCTTGATTTGTAAATGGAAAGCTCTTGCCATTCTTCGGATATACCTCCATTGTGTTTGAAAGCTGTGATGTGTTAGGCACACAGAAGGGGCAGGATTGATATGGCAAATTCATTAAAAACATAAATGAACCATCAACGGGAGATGATGTTGCCATATAACCATTAATTGTAACGGTTTTTCCATCAATGGATTTTAAATAATCAAATGTAGATGCAGACTTAAAGCTAAGCTTGATTGCATCATCAGTATCGCCACAGCTAATTATAAAAATCAGTGATATAGCTGCCAATATTAAACAAAGTATTCTTTTTAGCATAAAACCCCCTTAATCGGAAATAGAGTCTTTTTTAGACATTGCAAGAGTCCAAATAGCGGTAGGCAAAACGCTAATTATAAACACACCAAGAAGGATAACGATTTCAAGACCGTAAATCTTGCCCATATTTAAAACAACTCCGTAATTTGCAACAAAGTCGCTCATAAACAGTAAGCAAAGCCTTGAAACTCCAAACGCTAAAATAGTAGAGGCAAGACCGATTATGCTATTTTGAATAATGTATAAAAGATTAATTTTACCCATGCTTATACCAATAAGTCGCATAAGTGAAATTTCCTTTGAGGAGTGATACATATTAAGAAGCGTGATTATTGAAATAATCATAATATTCATAATAAGAATAACAGCACAAAGCACAAAAACAATATATTTTGTGTTGTTAGCGTCATTTAATACGCCCCTTACCGCATTCATAGGCACAATAGCCTGTAATGTATGTGTATCTCCGTGGTCATCGGTTATGATTTTATCATTGTATTCATTTACAATTTGCCCTGCATAAGCATCATTTTTAGTCTTAATAAGAATAGCACAAACGGTAGCGTGGTCGTGTCCCTCGTGTCCCTCATGCTCCTCGCCCTCGTGGTCATGCATAGTCCATAATGTGCGAATTTGAGTAAAGACAATGTTATCGTAGGATGAATGACTTTCCTTTAAAATACCCACAACCTTAATACCCTGTGTATGAGTTTGGGCGCTACCCGCTGAGTGGCTTGTGTAAATCACATCGCCAATTTTTAAATCGTTATATTTTGCCACATTATAGCCTACAACCGCTTCCATTGTAGCATTAACATCATCACTAAACATATTTCCGCTTTTGATTTCCTTTTCAATCAAAAACTCCGATGTAGTGCCAACAACATTGTATCCATTATAGCTATCTGCCATAGCATAAGGAATAACCGTTCTTACTCTTTGGTCCATAGTAAGCATAGACACAACGGAATAAGGAATAGTGCCAAGAGGCTCCTCGGAAAAATACATGGTATTCATAGCAAGCTGAGTTTCACTGCCCGATGGACCGATAATAGCAGAGTAGTAGCCTGCATTGTCGGTAATACCGTCGCTTACTTGATTTGAAACGTTAAATGCAAGCACGCCAATGCCTGCGGAAATAACTATTGAAAGCACAATAAGAATAACCTGTACTCTCTTAACCGCCATATTTTTAAGCGCAAATTTTAGCATACTATATCACCCCCATTAGATGATATAACATCCTTCATTCCGCTTGTCATTTTATTCATATCAATAATTTCATCAAAGTAAATGCCAAGGCGCTCATCGTGAGTAACGGCAATAAGAGTTTTACCCTTTGCAGAAGCGCATAGCTCCTTAATTACCTGCTCACCGATAGTGAAATTAAGATTTCCCGTAGGCTCATCAGCCAAAATAATTTCTGGCTCCTTAACTAATGCTCTTGCAATGGCAACTCTTTGCTTTTGTCCGCCTGATAAATGCTTGATTTTACTGTTTTTCTTTTCAAGTATTCCAAGCTCACTAAGTATTTTTGGCGCACCCTGTGTGCTAATTCCCTCTAATTTAAGAATATCAATGTTGTCCATTACTGTCATATCGTTAATAAGCTTAAAGTCCTGAAAAATATAGCCTATCTTTTCAATTCTAAACTTGTCCTTTTCCTTTTGGCTCTTTTCTTGCATATTAACTCCATCAATAATAATAGAGCCACATGTGGGAGATAAAATTCCCGCAATCATATTAAGTAAGGTGGATTTTCCGCACCCCGATGCTCCTAAAAGCATATAGGATTTTCCACTCTCAAATGTAATATCACTATAATCAATAGCAGTTTCATTTTGAAATTGCTTTGATAGTCCTTTAATTTCTATCATAATTCGTTCCTTTCGTATTTTCAGAAAAGAACAGGAGTCTTTTCTGTATTTGCTTTTATTAACAAACACAGAAAATCAATTTCTTAATTTGACGCCTAACTTCGTTAAGGATAAAACTCTGCTTTTATACCCAATAATAATATAATCAAGGCGTAAAATATCAAAGCCTATAACAATAGCATAAGCAACAATGAAAATTAAAAGTGAAAAAACGCCGTCGTTAATATTTCTTATAAGCTCACAAATAAAGCACTCAGTCTGCTCACAGCTATGCTCATGTGCAGAAAAAACAGAAAATGACGCAACAAAAAGCACCGCTAAAAGCAGCGTAAACGATAAAATAATCTTAGCTTTATTTTTCATAGCATCATCCCCCTTATATTATATATAAAATTATAGCACCATAAAATGATTATGTCAACCACATAAATGTTAAAAAATATTGCCATCCCAAAAAGGATGGCAAATTTTTTACTGATGATTTTTATAGTATTTAGCAAGGCCGCCTGATGATGTTTCGCGGTAGTCGCTAAGAAGGTTTTTGCCGGTTTCGTACATTACCTTAACCACCATATCAAAGCGAAGCTTGCTTGAGCTTGCTAAGAAGTTAGCCAAGGAAAGAGCATTGATAGCGCGCATTGCCGCAACGGCATTTCTTTCAATGCAAGGAATTTGCACAAGACCACCAATAGGGTCGCAGGTAAGACCTAAATGATGCTCCATTGCAACCTCTGCCGCATATTCAATTTGGTTAAGTCCCATTTCAAATAGCTCAGCAAGAGCTGCTGCTGCCATTGAGCAAGCAGAGCCAATTTCCGCTTGACAACCGCATTCCGCGCCGCTAATTGAAGCATTTTTCTTTATGATATTACCGATAATACCACCTGTTGCAAGAGCGTGTAAAATTTCCTCATCACTAAAATGATTTTTGTCCTGCATATATTTTAAAACCGAAGGCACAACACCGCAAGCGCCACAGGTTGGAGCAGTAACGATAGTACCACCGCCTGCATTTTGCTCGCCTACTGCAAAGGCGTATGAGCAAACAAGACGGTTTTCCCTTGTTTGCGCAGATTCATCAATATGCTTTTGATTAAATAAAATTTGCGCTCTTCTTTGAGTGCCAAGTCCACCAGGTAAAACGCCTGTGGTAATAAGACCTTGGCGAATTGCTTCCTTCATTTGTTGCCAAATCTTAGAAAGATAGTCCCAAATTTCCTTGCCCTCACACTCCTCAACATACTGCCAAATGCGAATGTTCTTGCTAGCGCAGTATTCTGCAATTTCAGTAAATGTATTTAAAGGATAAATTTCTTTATTTGTAATTTCAGTATCGGGATTTTTCTCTCCCTCAAACACGATAGTGCCACCGCCTACGCTGTAAACTCTTTTTGTGCCAATAAGCTTACCGTTTTCGTAGGATTCAACATCCATGGTGTTAGGATGCACATTACAAGGAGATGCCTTGTCAAGCGTAATCTCACATTTTATAGGCTCAAAGGTTTCCTTAATAATTCTGTCCGTGCCATGTCCCTCGCCTGTTAATGCAAGTGAGCCATAAAGCGTAACCTTAAATAAGTCAGCGCTTGGGAAAAGCTTCTTTATAGATTTTACGGCTCTTTCAGGACCCATTGTGTGTGAGCTTGAAGGACCTCTGCCTATTTTATATAATTCACGAAGTGATTGCATAATTGCTCCTTAATTTTTAATACAGTATTATTTTAACCTCAAACTAATGAAAAGTCAACATTAATTCTCAATTCTTATGACAAAAGGCTTGTCAATTACATATGTATTTTCAATTTCGTTAAGAAAATCTCTGTCGGCAAAGAGCAAGCTGTCAGTTGTAAAAATACAATGCTTAGCGTTTATTCTATCATACTTAAAGCTCTTTTTATAGATTGGACCATACGAGCCAAAGTATATAACATCGCTTTCATATATTCTTTTTGATATTTCCTCGCTTAGCATTTCAAATGTAGATGCGCCAAAATATGAATATTTAAAATTGCAATTAGTCAATGTAAATGCAACGCATCTTTTTGTTGAACGGTCAAGATATATTTCCTCATTCATATCAAGCGTAAAGCTGCCGAGCTGAATATCGCCCGAAAATACGGAATATTCTATATCCTTACTCTCTAAAATTTCAATACACGCATTAAAGTATTTTTCCTCTGCTTCGTTTTGTGGCGAAGCTAAATATATGTGTCTTATAACCACATCCCCTGTCATTTTGTCAAAGTAAGCAGAGGAGCTTGCGCTATAAGTTAGTATAACATACTCAGATACCTCTCCGTATCCAAGATGCTTGCTCATATCCGAGGATAATACGGTGGATTTTGAATGATTTGAAATATCAATAATAGTAATTTTGTTTGACTCCTCAATACATACCGCATCATTATTTCTATAGCTGTATGCGGAAATATATGTGTTGTTATTTCTGTTTATAAATAGAGAAGCAGTGCCGACTGAGAAAATAAGCAGGCTTATAGCAAAAATACAAAGGAAAATTTTAAGATGCTTTCTAGGTAAAATAAATATAGTCATTACCGCGGCAAAAAGCAAAATTGAGCCAATTAGCTGTATATCGTTAGTTATAGGCAAAAGAAGATTTTTAAAATCTGCTACATAGCTACTAATATCAATAACAAAGGAGCAAATTACCTCACATAGGTATATAAGCACATTGGAAATAAATCTAATAAGTCGGAGGCCAAGCGG
>JAZSHT010000002.1:0-57004 GCA_045533435.1 Eubacteriales bacterium
TGCCTGAGGATGTGCGCAAGTTTTACGAGCTTACTAAGGAATATAAAAACATCCGTGTAAGAGGTCTTATGACAATGGCTCCCCGTTGTAATTCACGAGAGGAATATCTAAAATACTTCTCTCTTACCAAGGAGCTTTTTGATGAGCTTTTTAAAAACGATGAAAACGCCATTCTCTCAATGGGAATGAGTGAAAGCTATAAATACGCCATTGAAGCGGGAGCTACTATGGTGAGGCTTGGCTCTTGCATTTTCGGAGAGCGAAAATACAATTAGTGATCAGTGGTCAGTGGTCAGTGATCAGTAAGTTACTTTACGAACAGAAATAACAAACAAAATTAATACGCAACCTTAAATACACAAAAGGTTTGTAGCTATGTCAATCAGCTAATCGCTGACCACTGACCACTAGCCACTAACCACTATTTTTCGACTGAGCAAAGCGAAAGGAGCTTTATGGGACTATTCAACATATTCAAAAGAAACAAATACGAGGACTGGGATGATGAAGAGGATGATGAGGAAGAAGACGAGGAAGGCGCAAAAAATAGCGCTAATGTAACCCTTGGCGGTAATCTTGAATTAAAAATCTTTAATCCCACAACATTTGAGCAGCTGCTAGTTGCAGTTGACTATTTAAGCTACGGCTCAACCGTATTATTAAACCTAGAGGGCGTTGACTCCGACCTTCGCAGAAGAATGGTTGACTTTATAAGCGGAGCTGCATACGCTCTTGATGCCAGCATTAAAAAGGCGACACAGGATTCATTCTTTGTAGCACCAAAGGATGTTGATGTTAGCGGCGAAATCTTTGATACAGATAACGATAACGAAGTGTTTTCGGATTTATAAGAGGTAGAAATGGAAGCATTACTTATAATTTATAGAGTTTTGTCATTGCTCCTTTATGGCTTTGACCTTTTGCTGCTTTTGCACGCAATTTGCTCATGGGTTCCTGAATGGAGAATGTCAAAGGTTTATATCTATTCAAGCAGAATAATTGACCCCTTTCTTAATCCTATCAGAAAATTCATGTGGCGATTTGACTTTGCAAGAAGATGTCCTATTGACCTATCGTTTATCGTTTTAGTATTGATAACTAGAGGACTTGACAGGCTTATTTGGTATTTATTCTTATTTTTTATAAATATAGTTTAGGAAATTTATAAATGAAATTAACAAAGAAATTAACTAACATTTTAATTCTAGTGGGTGTAATTTTAGGTGGCATAGGAATTGACCAGCTTACAAAAATTTTAGTAAGCAAGAATATGGCTCTTTATGAGTCAATTTCCATAATTCCCAAAACCTTAAATATTACCTACATTCAAAACCGCGGAGCAGCATTTGGTATGCTTGCAAATCATAGATGGGTATTTATGATTATTTCAACAGTTGCAATTATCGGTATATGTGTTTATCTTTTCCGCTTCTGTAATGAAAGCATGTTTTTTAAGATTGGACTTGCTCTTATAATAAGCGGTGGCATTGGCAACATGATTGACCGTGTTTTTCTTGGATATGTGGAGATATGATTGAGGCTACATTTATTGAAACGATTTTTGACTGGTCATTTGCCATATTCAATGTGGCAGACAGCTTTGTTTGTGTTGGCGCAGGTATTGTGATTTTCTGTCTTTTAAGAGATATAATTAAGGAAAGCAAAAAAGAGGGACAAAAAAATGAAAATAAGTGAGGAATTTGTAAAAACACGCCTTGATGTGTTTGTTTCCTCACATTTAGGTATCACTCGTTCAAGCGCCCAAAACCTTATTGATGAGGGAAATGTTACTGTAAACAACAGAGTTGAAAGCAAAAATTACAAGCTTCGCTTAAATGATGAAATTGAAATTGAGGAAAGCGAGCCTAAAATTCTTGATGTTGTGGCTGAAAATATTCCTCTTAATATTATATATGAGGATAACGATATTATCGTTATAAATAAGCCCTCGGGAATGGTTGTTCATCCTGCACCCGGAAATGAAAGCGGTACGCTTGTTAATGCGCTTTTATATCATTGTAAGGATACATTATCAGGCATAAACGGAGTTATCCGCCCTGGTATTGTCCATAGAATTGACAAGGATACAAGCGGACTTCTAGTTGTGGCAAAAAATGATGATGCCCATGTGTTTTTGTCCTCACTCTTAAAGGACCACGGTATAAAAAGAACATATCACGCTATTATCATCGGTCATATGAAGGAGCAAAGCGGCACAGTTAATGCGCCTATTGCAAGACATGTCGTTGACCGTAAAAAAATGGCGGTTGTGGTAGGCGGCAGAGATGCCATTACTCACTATGAGGTTATAGAGGAATTTACAGGCTATTCCTATTTAAAGCTCAACCTTGAAACAGGCAGAACACACCAAATAAGAGTGCATATGAGCTATAAGGGACACCCAATTATCGGGGACACCGTTTACGGTGGCGGCAAAACAACATTTGAAAAAGCCAATGCGCCATTACTTGATGGTCAAATCCTTCACGCCAAGGAATTATCCTTCCCACACCCAAAAACCAAGGAAATTATGCACTTTGAATGCAACCTGCCAAGTAATTTTGAAACATTACTTGAAAAACTAAGAAAATTATAAAAATAAAGGAGGACACAACGATGCAAAATCACGAAGATAAGCTTGTTTGGTGTCCTCTTTTTT
This sequence comes from Eubacteriales bacterium, assembly GCA_045533435.1. GTDB lineage: Bacteria > Bacillota > Clostridia > Oscillospirales > CAG-272 > RGIG2000. The sequence goes on from JAZSHT010000002.1 coordinate 2,660, forward strand.
CTATTACAGAGGATGAAAAAACCGCTTTTTTAGATAAAATCAAGGACGGAAAAATCGGCAACGGAAATCTTTCATCCTTCATTTTTGACACTATGTATAAGCAAGGCTACGATTACGCTGACAAGGATACATTAGAAGCCACAAGGCGCGCTATTTTAAATTGGTTGATTTTTAAAACCGACTTTGCTCTTGATACCCTTAGTACGAAAAATTACGAAAATGCAAGGGAATGCTATAATAATTGTCAGTATGATAGCGACATACTTGACACCTTAATTAAATATTTCACTCTTGCATGGGGTAGCCTTATGGACAAAAATGGAAAGCCATTATTTTTTGATGGAAAGCGCATTTTTGAAATTATAAAAGGCGATGTTGATAATGAGCTTAAAAAAATCAAAAATCAATATGCACAGGATAAATATGCACATTTAAAAGCGGTTATTGACACAGTATGCACCGTTAATTATGAGTGCTACCTAAACAGTGAAAACGACAAAACAGAGCTTGAAAATGACTTAAATAGATATATTATCGACACATATAGCTACGATTTTATAAAAGCCACTATTCAAACCGAATATACATGCTCCGAATATTTTAAAAATAAGGTAAACGAAAAATTACAGCTATCATTATTAAATGATTTAGAATTTTGGCAGGATAAGGAATTCTCTGTTACCTCGTTTTTAAATCATATTTGCAAAAATAGCATAGAAAATGCAAAAAGCATAATTGACTATATCTTTCAAAATTTACAAAAGGACAGCGATACTGCGCTTCTTATTAAAAACGGTCTTTCAATAGGCTTTTCACTTGAAATTTTAAAGAAAAAAGCAAAGGAATATGCTATTTTTAATAGCTTAAATGAAAAAATATGCTATCCGCTTTTTGACTGTGAAAATGAAATTATAAATAAGGGCAAGGAAATTTTTGAGGGATTTTTCTTTGATTTTCTATATCCTCATTGCAAGGAAAAGATAAAGGACCATCTTTCACAAATAACAAATAACGCGGAGCTTGATGATGTTTTAGGCGCAATAAATGATGCTACCATTGGAAATTACTTGGTTGGATTAGAAAGAAAAGCGCTATATATTTTAAAAAATGAGTATTTTTCACATGATTTTATCTTAAAAAGAGCATATATAAAGTCCTACTATCTTAAAAAATTATCCACACAGGGTAAGGAAAATAGCTCTTTATTAGAATGCTTTTATAATGTTACAAGAATTCTTAACCGTGAGCTTAATATTTATACATCTATTCAGCTTGATAGTAAATTAAGAGAGGAAAAATTTAATTTACTTAAAGATATTCTATCTAAAATTGATGTAAGCATTGATTATAGCGCCGACTATATTGCATCAATAATTGATATAAAATCCGCTACTGATGATGAAGCCAGCCGCTTTCCTATCTTACAGGATTTAGGCTCTAAAATATACGATTTTGCACTTGCAGAGCTATTTTTCTATAACCCTTACTACTCTATGGTTGAATATGAGTTTGACAAATATTCAGACTATAAATCTAAAATTGAAATTGCTAAATTTTTCAACCTAAACGAAGACTACATTTGCCATGCATTAAAGCCAATTAAGTTCTATTATGACACATTAAACGGCGTAATAGACATAACAAAGCTTAACGATTTAGGCAGAAAAGAAAAGTATTTAGCTGACACACTTGATATGATTTTAGGTGCATACTGTCTTGACAAGGGACATAATGAAGCTATAATCCTTGCAAAAACGCTAATTATCCACACATTTTCCGATGAATTTACAAATAACGATAATTTGTTATGCTTAGGCGAAAGCAGAAAGGAATACATAAAATCGCACCTTGAGATTTTAAATTTAATGGACAATAAATATGACTATTTTAATATTATGCATAGGTCCTTATATAATCTCCTTGGTAGCTTAGTTTTTAATATTAGCGTGGATAATGAAAAATCACTTGCACTCTACTCCCCCGACCGTATTGCTCCCCTCTTTGGCGACACTCGTTTTTTTACCGAAATCACTCCCCCATTTAAATGCTACCTTGAAAACGGTATCGATGGAGTAATAAGTGAGTATGGCAAAATCGCATTAAAAAAATACAATAGCAAATAAAAAGAAGCGACACATGGTCGCTTCTTTTTATGTCTATTTGTTATTTTTTGTTTTAATTAGTACAAGCTCATGCATAATGAAAATGAGTAACAAGAAAATAAATAGGTAAACAGGTAAAAGTGAGATTGAAATTTTTTCTGCTATAACTCCAAAAAGCGGTGGCATTGCTAAAATACCAATATATGCAAATGCTATTTGCACGCCTATCATTGCTTGAGATTTATCTGCACCAAAAACATTAGGTGTCATATGAATAATACATGGATAAATAGGCGAACAGCCAAGACCTATAATAATAAATCCAATTAAAGCAAATATAAAATTATATGGTATGAAAAGTAAGATAATACCGATAGATATACCTAATGAGCCTATACGGATAAGCGTTTTATCGCTTAGCTTCATAGCAAGGAAGCCGTTTACTAGTCTGCCAAGAGTTACGCCTATATAGAACATGCTTGCATACCCTGCCGCCACCTCAGGCGCAAAGCTCCATTTTTCCACAAGATATGTGCTTGCCCAAAGAGATGCGCTTACCTCTAATGCACAATAGCAAAAGAACATTAAAAAGCATGGGAGCGCGCCTTTTATTGCAAATATTTCCTTAAAGGATAAGGCTTTTGATTTTTCTTGCTTATCTATGTCATTTTCCTTGCTTCCCTTTTTCCAAATTGGTACACTAATAAATATGATAAAGGAAAGCACAATTTGAATAATGGAAACAATAAGATAGCCACCACTCCAATTTTCAAGATTTACAAGTGCGAAGCTCATTATATAAGGACTAATAGATGCACCAACGCCCCACATACAATGAAGCCAGCTCATATGCTGCGCCTTAAAATTTAAAGCCACATAGTTATTTAAAATAGCATCAACGCCACCTGCACCAAGTCCAAAGGGTATTGCCCACAAAATTAGCATCCAAAAATGTGTACTAATGGAAAAACCGAATAAACAAATAGCAGTTGTAGTAACGCTTACGGCAGTTACTAAGCCTGCACCGAATTTATGTAAAAGCTTATCACTAAATAAGCTTGAAAGTATTGTGCCAGCTGTGATAGTCATTGATATAATACCTGCATAGGATACAGGCACGCCAATTTCATTATGCATAACAGGCCAAGCAGAGCCTAAAAGTGAGTCAGGCAAACCAAGACTAATAAAGCATATGTATATAAGCACTAAAAGCAAAATTCCCATTATATTTTTACCTCGTGATTTTCTTTTTCTGTACTATTATATCAAATAAAATACCATATTGCAAGACAAAAAGAAGCGACATGTGTCGCTTCTTTTAATATTTTAGTCGTTTGTTTTTAAGTATGGAAGATATCCCTTTAAGTAGTTAATGCCTGAGCCTACTGTCATAAATGACATTAAAATTATAAGCACAAATGATGCTACATAGTTAAATTTACCAAGGTCCATTGTACCTGATACAATTAAAGCATTTTCAATTAAAACTACTAAGATACACGCCATTTGAGTTACTGTTTTTGATTTGCCAAAGAAGTTAGCAGCTAAATTAACCTCGCTTTTAGCACATGCTAAACGAATTGAGGTTACCCCAAGCTCACGAATAAATACAATAACGCATGCCCAAATCATAATACCATCAAGTGCTTCAACATTAGCTGCAAGCACTAAAAATGCTGAGAAAACAAGCGCCTTATCTGCAAGTGGGTCCATAACCTTACCAAAGTTAGTTACAAGGTTATATTTTCTTGCAATTTTTCCGTCAAGCATATCAGTAAGTGAAGCAACTGCAAAAGCTACTGCCGCTACAATACCGGCAATTAACGGATTTTCAATATACATATAGCAACCAACGAAAACAGGAATTAAAATCATTCTTAAAATCGTTAATTGATTTGGAATATTCATTTTCATATTATATCTCCTTGCCGATTAAATCATAGCATTCCTCATCATATTCTGTAATCTTAACGCTTACAAAATCGCCAATTTCATGCTTTTTCTTAATATCAAAGAAAATCATACCATCAATATCGGGAGCATTTTTGTAGTTTCTGCCACGGTGCTTACCTAAAATTGGGTCATAGCCCTCATAAATTACAGAGTACACCTTGCCTATTTCATTTTCTGCTTGCTTTTCAGAAATATAATATTGCTCACGCATTAAAATATCGTATCTGTCCTGCTTAACTTGGTCATCAATTTGACCATCAAAATTATATGCAGGAGTGTCCTCTTCTCTTGAATAGGTAAACGCGCCAAAGCGGTCAAATTCTACTTCCTTGATAAATTCACAAAGCTCGTTAAATTCCTCATCTGTTTCAGTTGGGAAGCCAACTATTGCAGTTGAGCGAATTGTCATTCCTTCAATTTCACGAAGCTCCTTCATAACCTTGCGAATTAACGCTCCATCTCCACGGCGATTCATTTTCTTTAATATTCTATCGCTTATGTGCTGAATTGGAATATCAATATATTTTATGAGCTTTTCGTTTGTTTTAAACTCATTTATAAGCTCAGGTGTGATTTTATCAGGATAGCAGTATAAAATTCTAAGCCATTTTACTTCTGTTTCATTACTTAATCTGCTAAGTAGTGTCGCAAGCTCGTACCTTCCATATAAATCAATACCATATGCGGTGGTGTCCTGACCGATAACTATAAGCTCGGAAATTCCCATTTCACAAAGCTCCTTAGCCTCGGTAATTATATCATCCATTGGGCGTGAGCGGAACTTACCTCTAATATTTGGAATTGAACAGTAGGTACAACGGTTATTACAGCCCTCGCTGATTTTTAAGTATGCAAATGCATCCCCTGTGGTTATAATTCTATCTCCACCAAGAGCTACCGCGTTTTTATCGCCGTATTCTTGATACTTATTTCCCTTTTCAATTTCCTCAATCGCTTTTACAATACTGTGAACGCTACCTGTACCAAGAACGCAGTCAACCTCAGAAAATTCCTTCATTATCTCCTCACGGTATCTTTCCGCTAAGCATCCTGTAACGATAATTCCCTTTAAATTGCCATTTTCCTTAAGCCAAGCAATATCTAAAATATTGTCGATTGATTCCTTTTTAGCATCCTCAATAAATGCGCAGGTGTTAATAACGATAATATCGGCTTCCTCTTGCTCAGGTGTGATTTCATAGCCTGCCTTATTGATATGTCCAAGCATAACCTCAGTATCAAGAAGGTTTTTAGGACAACCAAGAGAAACAAATCCTATTCTACTCATCATTACCTCTTTTTGAAACTAACGCTACCGCTTCCTTAATATCGCCAATGGTATAACCATATCTCATAAGCGCGCCCATCATTTTTGCAATTTCCTGTGGGTCCTTTGAAAGTGGCATATATTTGTTTTCAATAATGTATGCGCAGTTTTCTGCAAAGCTGATATTATTTAAGTTTTTAGAAACATACTCATCAACATCCTCGCGCATATAGCCCTTTGCGATAAGCTCATTTTTAATTTTAAGCTTACCAAACTTTTTATGCAAATAGTTTTCGCATAAAAGTCCTATTTGCTTTTTCTCATCAATATAGCCTCTATGCTCCATATAAAGCGCGATATTCTCACACACCTCATAGTTAAAGCCCTTTTGGCGAAGCTTTTGAACAAGAGTTTTTTTATTATTTTCACCATATGAAAGAATAGTAAACGCTTGACGGCGCGCGTTATCAAAAATCATTTCCTCTCTAATTTTAAGGAAGTGAGCGTCATCAATCTTGTCGCCCTCTTTAATATCAAAGCGCGCGTATTGCTCCTCTGAAACTAGCATTTCAAAGGTAGTGTCCATGGATGATCTTATGCAATATGTTCTGCCCGCCGGGGACTTTTTAATTCTCTCTACCGTGTAATAAATTTTATCTTCCATTTTTTAAGTACCTTAATCTAAGTTTAAATCATCAATGTTGAAATCGGTGGTATCAATGTCGTCGTCCTCGCCGCCAACTGATGAACCGCTTGCTATTTTGTCCTTAATTTTATTTTCCAATTCCTTCATTAAATCAGGATTTGATTCAAAATACTTTCTTGTATTATCCTTACCCTGAGCAATTCTTGTTCCGTTATATGAGAACCATGAGCCACTCTTTTCAATTATTTCAAGCTCTACTGCAAGCTCCATAATTTCTGAGGATTTAGAAATACCTGTGCCGTATAAAATATCAAATTCTGCTGTTCTAAACGGTGGCGCAACCTTATTTTTAACAACCTTGCATTTTACATGGTTACCATAGGATTCTGTGCCATTTTTTAATACCTCGCTCTTACGAATATCAATTCTTACAGAAGCATAGTATTTAAGGGCGTTACCGCCTGTTGTTGTTTCTGGATTACCGTACATTACGCCAATCTTTGAACGAAGCTGGTTAATGAAAATTACTATACAGTTTGATGCTGAAATACAGCCTGAGAGCTTTCTTAAAGCCTGAGACATAAGTCTTGCTTGAACGCCCATGTGGCTATCGCCCATGCTGCCCTCAATTTCCTGCTTAGGTACAAGAGCTGCAACTGAGTCAATTACTACAATATCAACTGCCCCTGAGTTTACTAATTTTTCTGTAATTTCAAGAGCTTGCTCTCCGTTATCAGGCTGAGAAATTACTAAATCATCTGTATTAACGCCGATCGCCTTTGCATATACAGGGTCAAGAGCATGCTCTGCATCAATAAATGCTGCAATTCCGCCTTCCTTTTGTACCTCTGCAATAGCGTGTAATGCTACCGTTGTTTTACCTGATGATTCAGGACCATAAATTTCTATAATTCTGCCCTTTGGAAGTCCGCCAACACCAAGAGCTAAATCAAGCGTTAATGAGCCTGTTGAAACAGCGCTGATTTGTAAATCTGGGCTATCTCCTAAACGGCGAATAGACTCCTGACCGAAATCCTTTCTAATCTGACCTAATGCAGTTTCAAGGGCTTTCTTTTTATCATCAGAGCTGGCTATAACAACCTTTTCCTTTTTTTCTGCTTTTTTTGCCATGTTTTATTTTCTCCCTTCGGTAGAAAAAAGCCGTCAGCTGTTAGCCGTTAGCCGTCAGCAAATTACACTGACACCGAATAATACCGACTTTTTTACCTCATTTGTTAAAATTAAGTTATATGCTTATTTTGAAATTCAATCAATAATCAAATTTCGCTGACTGCTATCTACTGACAGCTTATCGCTGTGAACAAAGCGAACCTCAAATTTCGCTAACCGCTAACTGCTAGCGGCTGACTGCTTAACATATTAAATCGCCCTGCGATTTAATATGTGGCACTATCAATTCTCCAACCGTTTTCCTCGTTTATAAGTGTTATCTCAACGAAGTCATTTTTTTCAAGGTTGGTTGTTTTAATTCTTGCAATTATAAAGCGCTTTGAATTTTTAATAATTTCTGTCGTGGAAAAATCGTACTTTGATACCTCTATGCCCTCAATATCCTTTCTTACAGATAAATGTCCTTCATACTCAATATATCTTGCATATACAGCAGTTGAGCCAACTGCTCCAGACTCGCCCTCAAATGCAGTTTTGATTATATCAGATGCATAATCAGAGCTGAAAATTTCTCTTGTTCTTTCCACAAGCGGTAGCTTTGCAGTATAGCTTTCACTACCCTTTACAGGCACATAAAGTCCCTCATCATCCACAAGCTGTCTCTCTAAGCCCTCTCCAAAATAAATAACATTTAATTGGTAGGACTCCTTAACTAAAGTATTAAAAATTGCTTTTGCTTCAGTATCGCTTACGCTTTTACATCCCATTATACTAACTGCAAAAATTACAATTAGTATAAGGGACATGATTTTTACAAATAATTTCATATTATGCGTTTTCACCGTTATTTTCGGTTGCTTCTTCGTTAACCTCTTTGCCTACTTCCTCGGATACCTCGCTAACTACCTCGCTATTTTCATCAGCATTTGCCTCAGCTACCGCTTCGCTTACAGCCTCAGCATTTTCCTCAGCATCCTCATCATCCTTTTTAACAAGAGTCATATTTGCAACGCTTTGACCATCATTAAGCTTCATAACGCGAACACCTGTTGTGCTTCTCTTATATGTTGGAATTTCAATGGAATCTGTTCTAATAATTACACCCTCATTTGTGATAATCATTACATCATCATCATCGCTTACGCAAGCAACTCCGGCAAGGAGACCTGTCTTATCGTTGATATTATGAATAATAACTCCCATAATACCACGGTTTCTTGGCTCAAATTCATCAAATGATGACTTCTTACCGTAGCCGTTTTCTGTAATTGTAAGTAGCTTCTTATCGTTATCTACAATAACCGCACCGCATACAATATCGCCCTCACGAAGGTCAATACCGCGTACACCTCTTGCAGTTCTACCAACAACTGTTACCTTATTTTCATGGAAGCGTGCTGCATAACCATTCTTTGTACCGATAAGGATATGGTCCTCGCCCGTTGTATGTCCAACGAAGATAAGCTTATCGCCCTCATCAAGGTTAATTGCAATCTTACCACCCTTACGCTGATATTCATATTCCTTAATATCAGTACGCTTAATTACACCGTTTTGTGTAACCATTGTAAGGTAAGTGCCTTCCTCAAACTCCTTAATTGAAATCATAGCGGTTACTCTTTCGCCCTTTTCAATCTCAATTAAGTTAATGATATTAGAGCCCTTTGCAGTTCTTGAAGCCTCAGGGATTCTATATGCCTTTCTTACGAAAATCTTACCGCTATCAGTAAACATTAAAAGGTAATCGTGGCTATTTGCAACAAGCACCTTTTCAATAAAGTCCTCATCCTTTGTTGACATACCGATAAGTCCCTTACCGCCTCTATGCTGACTTTCATATGTATCAGCAGGAAGTCTCTTAATATAGCCTGAATTTGTAAGTGTAATTACACATTCATGTCTTTCAATAAGGTCCTCAATATCAATTTCCTCTTCGCTATCAATTATATCTGTACGGCGGTTATCCGCATACTTTCTCTTAATTTCAAGCATTTCGTTCTTGATAATTTCCTTAACCTTATTTTCATCTGCTAAGATTTCGTTAAGCTCGTTTATAAGCTCGTTTAATTTAACAATTCTGTCCTCAATCTTTTGTCTTTCAAGACCTGATAAACGACCGAGTGTCATTTCAACGATTGCCTGAGCCTGAGCCTCAGAAAGTAAAAATCTTGCAATTAAGTTTTCCTTAGCAACAGGCGTGCTTTCAGATGAACGGATAATCCCTATTACTTCGTCAATATTGTCAATAGCAATCTTATATCCCTCGTAAATATGCTTTTCTGCTTCTGCCTTTGCTTTTTCAAACTTAGTTCTTCTTACAATTACATCCTCTTGGAATGTAATGTAGTGATTTAAAAGTGCTTTTAATCCAAGTGTCTTTGGCTCGCCATTTACAAGTGCAAGCATATTTACTGCGCAAGTATCTTGGAGCTGTGTATTCTTATATAATTGATTAAGTATAATTTGTCCGTTTGCGTCCTTCTTATACTCAATTACAATTCTCATTCCGGCTCTACCGGATTCATCGCGAATATCGGTAATACCCTCAATTCTCTTGTCCTTAACTAAGTCTGCCATTGCTTTTACAAGCATTGACTTATTTACCATATAAGGAATTTCAGTTATGATAATTCTGCGCTTGTCCTCTTCAATATTAGCCTTTGCGCGTACATTTACTCTGCCCTTACCTGTTGTATAAGCATCAATAATGCCTCTCTTACCGTAAATTGTACCATAGGTTGGGAAGTCAGGACCTTGAATGAATTGCATTAAGTCCTCAACTGTGCAGTCAGGATTATCAATTAAATGTACTGTACCATCAATTACCTCTCCAAGATTATGTGGTGGTACATTTGTAGCCATACCAACCGCAATACCTACGCTACCGTTTACAAGTAGGTTAGGGAAACGAGATGGAAGTACAGTTGGCTCCTTTCTTGTATTATCAAAGTTAGGAACGAAGTCAACTACATCCTTATCAATATCACTCATAAGCTCGTTTGCAAGCTTTGACATTCTAGCCTCAGTATAACGGTATGCAGCAGCACCATCGCCGTCAACGTTACCAAAGTTACCATGACCGTCAACAAGTGGATATCTAAGTGAGAATGGTTGTGCCATTCTAACCATTGTACCGTAAACAGATTGGTCGCCGTGTGGATGGTATCTACCAAGCACATTACCTACTGTAGTAGCTGATTTTCTAAATGGCTTGTCTGATGTTAAGTGGTCCTCAAACATAGCGTACATTACTCTTCTTTGACCAGGCTTCATACCATCTCTTACATCAGGTAATGCACGACTTACGATAACGCTCATTGAGTATTCAAGGAATGCTTCTGGCACTCTTGATTCGATAGTTCTGCCAACTATCATTTGCTCAATATTTTCATAATCAATATGTTGTTCCTTTTCGCTCATTTGTGCCACCTCCTTAAATATCTAAATTCTTAACGAATTTTGCATTCTTTTCAATAAATTCTTTTCTTGGCTCTACCTTATCGCCCATAAGTAATGAGAATATTTCATCACAACGGATAGCATCGCCAATTTCAACCTTAATAAGCGTTCTTGTGGTTGGGTCCATGGTAGTTTCCCAAAGCTGCTCCTTATCCATTTCTCCAAGACCCTTATATCTTTCTGCTTGACCGCCACCAAGCTCTAAGAATATCTTATCTCTTTCCTCATCAGAGTAAGCGTATCTCATTGTCTTACCCTTTGTAATCTTATATAGTGGTGGCTTTGCTAAGTAAACATGTCCATCCTCAATAAGCTGGCGCATATGTCTAAATAGGAATGTTAAAATAAGAACTTGAATATGGCTTCCGTCAACATCGGCATCCGCCATAATAATAATCTTACCGTAACGGAGCTTTTCCATATTAAATTCCTCGCCAATTCCACATCCTAATGCTTGGATAATTGGAATAAGTGATTCATTTGAATATACCTTATCAAGGCGGCTCTTTTCTACATTAAGTACCTTACCTCTAAGTGGTAAAATTGCTTGGAAACGGCTATCACGACCGTCCTTTGCGCTTCCTCCCGCAGAGTCTCCCTCTACTAAGAATACCTCAGTATATTCACTTCTTCTATCTTGACAGTCCGCAAGCTTACCAGGAAGTGATGAGCCTTCAAAAAGACCCTTTCTTCTTGCAAGCTCTCTTGCCTTTCTTGCAGCCTCTCTTGCTCTTGATGCGGCGCAGGATTTATCAATAATAATCTTAGCTACATCAGGATTTTCCTCATAGTATTCGCTTAGCTTTTCGCTTACTATTTGGTCAACTATTGTTCTTATTTCACTGTTACCTAATTTTGCTTTTGTTTGGCTTTCAAACTGTGCATCAGGTAATTTTACAGATACAACTGCGGTAATACCCTCTCTTGTATCCTCGCCTGATAATTTATCGCCATCCTTTAAGAAGCCAAGCTTCTTTCCGTATGTATTGGTTACTTTACGAAGTCCTTCCTTAAAGCCTACCTCGTGAGTACCGCCATCAACGGTTGACATATTATTTGCAAAGGTAACAATGCTTTCTGTATAGGTGTCATTATATTGAAGTGCAACCTCGGCTGTAATATCGCCCTTTTCCGCCTTCATATAAATAACTTGGTCGTGAATTAAGCCACAACCCTTATTCTTGTTGATAAATGATACAAACTCACGAATACCACCCTCAAAAAGTAAGCTTTCCTCACGGTAGTCCTCGTATTTTGTGCCGTCCTCGTTTTCAAACTCAATCTTTTCTCTTTCATCACGGAATATAATATTAATTCCCGCATTTAAGAATGATTGCTCTCTAAGTCTTGTAAGTAATGTTTCATAATCAAACACTACCTCTTCAAAAATTGTAGCATCAGGCTTAAATCTTACATAAAGACCGTGCTTGCCTGCTGGAGCATCCCCAACACAAGCAAATGGGCGTACAACCTGTCCCTTTTCAAAGCGTTCTGTGTACATTTTTCCATCATGGCAGTTTTCTACCTCAAGCCACTCTGAAAGTGCATTAACAACAGATGCACCAACACCGTGTAAACCGCCTGAAATCTTGTATCCGCCACCGCCAAATTTACCGCCTGCGTGAAGAACAAGGAAAACTACCTCAAGTGTAGGAGTACCTGTCTTTGCATTTATTCCGGCAGGTACACCACGGCCGTTATCCTGTATAGATACACTTCCGTCAGGGTGCAATACTACCTCAATTTTATCGCAATGTCCCGCCATTGCCTCGTCAATAGAGTTATCAACAATCTCATATACAAGATGATGAAGTCCACGGATTGATGTTGTACCGATATACATACCGGGACGCTTTCTTACCGCCTCAAGACCCTCAAGCACCTGTATCTGCTCGTCGCCATACTCTCTTTCAACTACATTTTCCTTTTCTTCCATTTTTTCTCCTCTCTCCCCGCTTTTCTTCGCGAAAAGAAAAGCTTGGCAAAAGAACCGAAACAAAAGTCCCAATTCTGTTTATTTATAATTTTTTATTAAACTGTTTTATGCTGTTCTTTTTCTTATCGCAAAGAAAAAGAACCAAAAAGAATCGAAAATTAATTTATTCTCTCTTTTTTTATTTTTTAAAACAATGTTTTTCGCTTTTTTTAACGCGATAGGGGTCCCCAACACGAAGTATAAGTGTTGGTTTTCTCGTTGAGAAAAGCTTATCAAAAGAACCGAAAAAAATTCAAATTCTTTTTATCTATAATTTTTTGCTAATCATTTTCTTGATAGCTAACTGCTACGGCTGATTTTTCAGCCATTAACTCCAAAATAAACAACCACACCAACTATTATGGCGGTAATTATACCAACAATAATTTTATATATTTTCTTATTTCTATTGATTTTATTTTCTATTTTTTCTCTGTTTTCTAATATATCCTGCTCATATAGCTCTTTTTTATCAAGCTTTTTTTGTATTTTACTTATAACACATTGCTCATCATATTCAATTATGTTACCGCAAGATGGACATTTAAAGTCATATTCGGTTACTTCAATATCGCCAATCAAATGCATATTACCAATACTGTTATGTTCTCTGTAATCTGCGTCCTTAGGTGTTACAATTCTTTTCTTTGGCTCTTTTACTAATCTTTCGCCACATTTATGGCAATAAAATTTTTTAAAAACCATACCCGCAGGAATCGATATAGATTTATTTTTCATTTTTATAAATATTAAAACCCTTCAACAATTCTTGAATATTTGTACGCACTTAAATAAACTGTCTTATCCTTCATTATGATAAAAGTTCTCGGTAAATCAAAGCCAAGTGTTTTTACTCTGCCTTCCTTTTGTGCATTTGACAGATACTTTTTTGTAACTGAGGACACAGTTGAGCTATCCATATCAAAAATAGCCAATATATCCTTTTTTCTCACTACCTTGTTTTCGCCTATATGTAGGTACATTTTAGTGGTTAGTGGTTAGTGATTAGTGGTTAGTATATACCTTCCACCACACCAAACACCTACTCCTCTATATTTTCATTTATTTTGGTTTCTTTTTGGTTATCGATTTCTTTTTGCGATACTTTTTCTTTCTCTAAAGAAAAAGTATCATTATCAACATGTCCGTCCTTGATGTAGATAAAGTTCACATCATCAACCTCGTTAAAGGCTGTGCTTTCGCAGGTGGTTATAATAACCTGTCTTTTTTTAATGTTTGACATTATATATTTACGCCTATTTTCATCAAGCTCGCTTAATACATCATCAAGTAGAAATACGGGATACTCTCCTGTAAAATCCTTGCTTATTTCGCCCTCACTTAATTTCATTGCAAGAGCAAGGCTTCTTTGCTGACCTTGTGAGGAATAAAAGCGGGCATCCTTACCGTTTAATTCAATTTTTAAGTCATCCTTATGAATACCATAAAGAGTTGCGCCGTATTTTATTTCTCTTTCAATATTATTTTTAAGTAAATCCGTATATTTTTTCTTTAAGGACTCACGGGAATCAAAGTCGTTTTCATCCGCATTTGTCTCATATGATATGCTTGGTATTTCTCTACCCTCAGTCATTTCATTAAAATATCGTTTAACGTAGAAATCAAGCTTTTTTACATACTCAATACGCATATTTGCAATATCTGTACTAAGAGTGGCTAACTCCTCAGAATAAACCTCTAAAATGCCATCATACGCTTTTCTTTCCTCATCGCTCATTTTTAAAATTGCATTTCTGTTTTCTAAAACCGCATTATACTTTGCAAGCATTCTTATATAAAGTGGCTTTAGCTGTGAAATTGCAATATCTAAAAACTTACGCCTAACCGACGGGGACTCCTTAATAATCCCAAGATGCGACGGACAAAATAGCACGGAACGAAACTCGCCAATTATTTCAGATGTCTTACCTACCTTGTTTTTGTTGCGGTAAAACTTCTTATTTGCGTTTTTAGGAATTTCAACACCTAATTCACATTCTCCCCTTTGGGACTCAAATATCATTCTTGCATAGCCCACATTTGAATTAAAATTAATTAATTCTCTGTCCTTAAACGCCCTAAAGCTCTTTCCTCTTGCAAAAAGGTAAATTCCCTCTAAAATATTTGTCTTTCCCTGAGCATTCTCGCCGTATATTACATTTATTCCGTCTTTAAATTCTATCTTTTCACTCTCAATATTTCTAAAGAAAGTAAATTCTATCTCTTTACATTTCATACTTTTTCTTTGCAAAAAGAAAAAGTACGCAAAAAGAAATGATAAAAAATATATTTATACAATACTTTTTCTTTTCTTATCTAATTATTCTAAAATATCCATCTAACCAAATAAAACCAATAGCTTTGTTTTTATACCTTTTGGTTTCTTTTTTGCTTATCTTTTTTCTTTTTCAAAAGAAAAAAGTAAGAATAGCTGACCACTGACCACTAGCCACTGACCACTAAATGAATAACTAACCGTGTTAGTTATTCATTTTGATAGGCATTACAAAATACATATACTTTTCGCCATCAATAATTTCAGGCTCAATAAGTACGCCGGTAAGCTGATTTTTAAATGACATCTTTGTTTTAACATCATCACAAACTCTAAATACATCAAGTAAGAACTTACAGTTAAATCCAATTATAAGGTCATCGCCATATTCCTTATTTATTGAAATTTCATCATATACATTTCCGTTTGCTGATGTTGTTGAAACTGATAGACATTCATCAATAGTGAACTTAACATATGAACGAATACTACCTGCTAAGCGGTCCTCAACGATAAGTGAGGATCTTTCAAGAGCTGAGCGAAGCTCCCCTGCATTTAATTCAATGCTCATGCTATGTGATGTAGGTAAAATTCTGTTGTAGTCAATATAATCTGAGTCAATAGTTTTTGTAAAGAATACAAATACGCCTATCTTAAAGATAATATATCTTCTTGAAAGCATTCTAATTTCAATCTCATCCTCTGTATCCTTAACCATCTTTAAAAGCTCTAAAAGTGTCTTGCCTGGGATAATAAACTTAAGATTAACCTCAGAGCCATCTCTATTCTTATTTACAATATCAGCTTCCTTTTCACAGTATGCAAGTCTGTTACCATCGCAGGATACGATTGTAATCTTATTACCCTTAATTTGGAAGTACGCGCCGTTAAATACAGGTCTTGCATCGTTTTGACCGATAGCAAATAAAATTCTGTTTACAAACTTTCTAAATAAGTGCTGTGGAATTGAAAATCCTCTTTCGCCTGTAAGCTCAGGTAATGTTGGAAAGTCATTACCAGGAAGTGCCTTAATATCAAAATGAGACATTCCGCTTTCAATTATTGTCTTATAAGAGCTGTCAACTGAAATTTTGATTGCTCCATCAGGCATAGCCTTGATAATTTGAAGTAGCTTTTGAGCGTTGATAATGCATACGCCCTCTTCCTCTACCTCACAGTTAATGTATGTTCTCATTCCCTTTTCAAGGTCATAGGATTGAATCATGCATCTGTTATCACTTGTGCATGTTAAATGTACGCCCTCTATTGATGGCATTGTGTTCTTTCCTGATACCGTGTACATAGCAGGAATAAGTGCTGATAATAATACGCTCTTTTCAAAAATAGCAATCATTTTGTTTTCTCCTAATTTTTATGTATGTTAAATTTTTAAAAAACTAAATTGTTTTTCCACTCTATATTTGATAAACAAAATTAAAAATTCAAAAATATAAATTAAATATCATTCAAAAAGCACCGCTTTTTCTTATTAATTCTTTTTAATTAAATTTATTTAATTATAGTAGTAGAAGTAGTAGTGGGTGTTGATACCGTTGATAACTTTTTAAAGCCTTATAAATCAAAGCTCCGTGGCGATTTTTTATCAACCTAATAGTGTTGACTTCTGTTGATAAGCTTATTCAGTTATCAAAAAATTTCCACGAAAATCTCCACATCCATTTTTTATCTCTTTTCCACAAACAACCAACTGTTGACTCACTTTTTTCTTAACGCGAAGAAAAAAGTAAGCAAAAAAGAATCGAAACTGAATAAGAAATCCTTGTCCTATCTGTATCCTTTATTTAACTAAAGTGTACTAATTTTTTCCACATCTTCCATGTTGAAATATGTTGATAACTCCGCTTTTCTTAGCGCGAAGAAAAGCTTGGCAAAAGAATCGAAAAGAATTAAAAATATAATAAAACTTTTATTTTAAATTTTTCTTAACGCGAAGAAAAAAGTAAGAACCTCGACCCACAAAACGAAGTAAACCTCGTGTGGGTGCCCGAGAACCTTGATACTCGTTTACTCGTATTAAGCAAAAAAGAATCGACAAATAACAAAACTTTTATTGAATAAATCATTTATGTAGCCGCTGACCACTGACCACTAGCCACTACGGATAACTTGTTATCCGTTAATTTCCCTTATAATCTCCTTAACCATCAAGTTAAAGTCATTATCCTTGTCCATTTTTTCCTTAATGAACTTTTCGCTGGAAACTAGCGTTGTTCTATCGCGGTTAATTGCATTACCGATTTGGACCTTACTTAGCTTTGTAGTTTTTAATGCTATGTAAACTATTAAATGTCTTGGCTCAACAATTTCCTTAGTTCTCTTTGTTGATAAAATATCCTCTCTTGATACTCCATACTTCTTTGAAATAGTAAGAATGATTTCATCCATCTTTTTCGTATCTGATGGCTCAGCTTGAATATATTCTCCAAGTGATGAGGCAACCTTATCAAGTGTAATATCAACGCCCTCTAAAAGCTGAATTGCGCTAAGCTTTTTAATAGCGCCATCAAGCTGTCTAATTGAGGACTTAATATTTTCTGCAATAAATCTTAAAATTGATGATGGAATATCAAGATTATACTGCTGTACCTTTTGCTTTAAGATAGCAAAGCGAAGGTCAAATTCTGGTAACTGAATATCAGCAATAAGACCTGACATAAATCTTGTTCTTAATCTATCCTCAAGCGTTTGAATTTCCTGTGGTGGGCGGTCAGATGTTAAAATAATCTGCTTTTTAGCCTCATAGATAGCATTAAATGTATTAAATAGCTCCTCTTGCACAGAAATTCTTCCTGCCGCAAATTGAATGTCATCAATAAGAAGCACATCAACGCTTCTATACTTATCTCTAAACTGCGCTGTTGTTTTCTTTCCAATAGCATCAACTAATTGATTAGTAAATTCCTCACTGCTTATAAGCACAATTTTCTTATCAGGGTATCTATCTAAAATTCTATTTGTAATAGCGTAAAGCAAGTGAGTTTTACCAATTCCGCTTGGACCATAAATAAATAGCGGATTATACAAATTAGTTGTATCTAGCTTTGAAAAGTCCTTTTCAGCAACTGCCTTAGCTGCTGCGCATGCTAAATCGTTTGATTTACCAACAACGAAGTTTTCAAATGTATATTGTCTGTTTTCACTTTTATTTTCATTTCTTTGTGGAGCTACGCTTGTGTTATTATCACTTGAATCCTTTATTTCAGGCTCTCTATGCTTAATTGATAAATCAATTTCGCCATGCTCCTTAGAGTGAATAATAACCTTTGGAGAATAACCGACAATTTCTGCAAGACATTCGCTTAAATCATCGGAAAATTTATCCTCAATAATATCCTTTTTCATATCAGTTGAAGCAACAAAAATCGCCTCATCCTTAGTAAGCGCAGTTAATTTTAGCTCAACAAACCAAAGCTTAACAACAACGCTTGAATGTCTTTTTGAAAGCGCCTCTATTAAGAAAGAATGTATCTCTTGAAGCTCCTGCTCTTTAAAATTCATGATTTTCTCCTAATTAAAGTATAAATAGTACCTAAGTATAATTATACTATTATATTGTATTTACTATAATTATAATATATATAGCTAGAAAAGTCAAGAAAAATCGCGTTTTTTTCTACTATTATTATATACTTTTCCACCGACAGTGTGGAAAAGTATATAATTCACTTATTTAAAAGTGAATTATTTTCCACAAGATGAGTGGAAAAGTATATAATTCTAAGCGTAGCGAAAGAATTAATTTCCACCGACAGTGTGGAAAAGTATATAATTGACTCCCTAAAAGAGTCAATTATTTCCACATTTTTTGTGGAAAAGTATATAATTACGAACGCAGAGAAGTAATTTTTTTCAACGATTTTTGTTGAAAAGTATATAATTAACTTATTAAAAATTTAAATAATTTCCACTTTTTAATTAAAAAATAGAGTATTTTAAAGTATTTTAAGCGGTTAGAGAAAATAAAAATTTACAAAAATGTAATAAATAAATACTTAAAATAATTAAAATTTAATTTTCAGGTTATAAAATAAAATAAAAAAGCAAAAATAATATAAAAAGTAGTTGACAATTTCAAAAAAGTGTGATATTATATCTGTGCTTGAAAAGTAAATAGCATGTTGTTGTGTAATAGATAGGGGTATCTTTACTTCGCAAAGTGCCTAATCAAAATTCCTTGTGAGCGAGCTCCCAGATGATTTTGATTGGCATACGCAGCGGATTCGCAAATAAATTTGCGAGCCGTTTCGATACAAGCCCTGCATATTAACGCAACGGAGTGCATTAATATGCAGGGGTATCGAAGCGGTCATAACGAGGCGGTCTTGAAAACCGTTTGGCCAAAAGCCACGAGGGTTCGAATCCCTCCCCCTGCGCCAAGAGAGACTCAGTTGAACCCCTAAGGTTACGCTGAGTCTTTTTTATTTTCATAAGCATTTGAAAACTCGGTTATTTGTGGTTTTATTCACACATATCCGAGTTTTTTGCTTTATTAAACTTACAGTAAGTCCTCCACAACATCTTCAAAATGAATTTCTTCTAAGCCGAGCTTGTTACAATTATCAATTAGATTTTGAACAGTGGCTTTATTATGTGTCAAATCATTAAAAGCCTTTATTAATTCATATGAATTGCTATCATTCTGTTCAATAAGAGCAATACCATAAAAATCAAGTTCCTTTTCTGTATGATATGTGGTAGTTGTAAGTATGTACTTTTTCATTTTTCTCTCCTATACTAATGATAAATCTTTTCCATAAACGCATATGCTTAATTCACCGACATTAATATCTAATGCCATAAATATCCGTTTTAGCGTTGACCACTTTGGATCTGCATCACCGAGTTCAATGTTTTCTAGTCCTGTTATACTCGTATCACTTAACTCGGCAAGCTCCGCAACTGTCAAATGCTTATACTCTCTTTTATCTCGTATAAATCTACCAATGTCACGATAAACTGTCATTTTACCACCTCCAATCTAAATGATTTTAAGAGGTGTTAAAACTATTTAAAATCTACTGCGCTTGATAATTATGACCTAATTATTAAATCTTAACTTCCTTTACAAAGATAATTAAAATTCAACAAAAATAGGTCGTATTTTTATAATTTTATACTTAATTTTGTCCTTTCTTTTTTCGGTACTTCACTATGCTCGGCGCTTCACTATGGCAAATTAGAATGGGTTCAAAAGACTTTGTCCTACTCGCTGTTTGCCGCCCTCCTTTTCTTAACGATATATTTGTTAAGAATCACCATTACCTTTTTTCTAATTTTCCCCCTACTTTTAGCCTCTTGCGTTACCGTTTTACCACAGACCTCGTGTTTGTAAACACGCTAATTTCCAAAAAATTTTTCTTTTTTAAGTCAAGTATTTATTACTTGGCTTTTTTCTTTTTAGAAAATTTTTTGGTATCCTCCACAAAAAGTTTTTGCATGTTGACAAACACCTGAGAACAAAAAGATATAAGCATATAACCGGTCAGTGGTGTCAGCACTTCGTGCCAAAAGGCTAAAAATAGGAGGAAAGAAAAATGAAAAAGGTAATTTATTCTATCACAAATCTATCTAAAAAGGAGAGCGACAAGCTCACAGGAGTCGGCTTTATCACAGAGAGTGATTTGCTCATAGCTCGTTTGAGCAGAAAGGGCTCAGCATATATTAAGAATTTCGTTGATTGCATTAAGCATTGTTTCCCTGTTATGAACAAAACTGATGAATTCAAAGGAGCTTATTCAGAGTTCGTTAAATTTGATGCTCCTGTAAAGGATGATAAACAAAGAAATCCAGAAGTTATCAGCTATGAAACAATCGAAACACAAGTTCACTACACCATTTGGTTCAAGATAATAGAAGATTAAGGAGGTGAAAATATGAATACTACTAATCAAAAATTTTATGATTTTCATAATGGATATAACTTCGTAACATTCGGCTTAATTGAGCTGGATGTTGCGAATGAAAAAGCAATAGTTGCAATAAGTGATTTAGGCAAAATTATTGTAACTGACTATTACCTACTTGAAGATAAAAATGGAGATTTGTATTTTGAGTATGGTGTAGATTATGAAAAAATATATATTAAAGATTTTGAAAATTAAAGGAGATTTAAAAATGAAAGTATTTGTATCAGGTTCTAAAAATGTATCGTCATTCGATAATGAAATATTAAAGGTTCTCAACAGAATCGTGGAAAACAATCACGAAATATTGGTTGGCGACTGTGATGGCGTTGATGCTTCAATTCAAAAGTATATGCAAGAAAAATCACATACTAATATTACTGTGTATTTTGTAGGCTCTGAACCAAAAAATGCACAAGAGCCATTTAAGCAAAGAAAGGTTGATACCCTCGGTAAATTGAGTCCTTATGAATATTATCAGCAAAAGGATATTCAAATGACACGAGATGCTGATGTTGGCTTCGTTATTTGGGATGAAGCAAGTAAAGGCTCAAGAGATAACATTCAAAGGCTTATTCAAATGGATAAACCAGTGGTAATTTATTCGACTAAAAGAAATAAGCTGCTAAGAATGAAATCTAAATATTCTCCAAGCGAGGTATTTATGAATGTTCGTGAAACAGCAGGTGCAACAAAAAACATATACAAAGGCAGATTAAAGCCTGAATTTATCGGCTTTTTGACAGATAAGCAAATAGCTGATATTTGCGATAATTACGATAAAAATTTCGGTTACAATGTGAAAATAGACCAAAATGGCTATTTTACTTGTGAAATATACGTAGATTGAGAAAGGAGGGTAATATGCGAATATACAAAGGAACTAAAGAAGATAAAAGGGCTTTCGTAAAGGAAGTCCTTTTTGATTTATTAGTAATGACTAATTTCGGTTGGTATGGTGCTGAATATGAGGACATACCGAACAAGGGCGAATACATTTATCTTTTAGATAAAGACGGTGTAAGATGCCAAAAAATTGATGTTACGGCAGATAGTATAACTGCTATTATTCAAGATGTATTTAAGAAAATTTAAGGAGATTAAAAAATGATTAGTACAGGAAATGTATCAATAGTTATAGGCTCTTGGGGTTCATATAACGAATGTAACGAAAGAGCTTTAGGTTCTGGCTTAACCTTGAAGATTACTCAGATTGGGATGAAATCTTAGAAGAACTTGAAAAACAAGGCTTTGAGCTTGACGGTATTGACGAAGAATTATTCATTCAAGACATAGAAGGAATACCGTCAAACAGCACAAATTGGGACTGCGTAAACCCACAAACACTTTTTGAAACCTTAAAGGAGTCAGAAATACTTGATAATTCATATAAATATGAGATATTTGAAGCTTATGTTGAAGTAAGAAGTTTTAGATGCTGGGAAGAACTTGTAGAAAAATACGGTTCTTCTTGGGCTGATGATATAAATCTTTACAAAAATATGGACTTTAAGGATTTAGCTTATCATATGATACACGAGGTTTGTTGTTACGAAATACCTGAATGGCTTGAAAATTATGTTGACTATGAAGCATATGGTCGTGATTTAAGCTTTGACGGTTACGAAGAATATTCAGGCGGAATTATAGAAATAGGGAGATAAAAAATTACAATTAAAGAGCTATATAAAAACAATTTTGAAGATGCAGTTACTACACTCTGCTACGAGTCTGATTATTACATAACAAGCATTGAGATAATAAAAGACTTTATTAAGAAGCTGCTTGATGAAGATAATTTTACCTTTGCTGAACACTTAATAGTGGCTTTAAATAATACGGATGCTTACTACTATGATTATGACTTTTCATTAGGAACGTTTGAAACGCCAAAGCCACTTACAGAGCTTGAGAACTTAGAAGAATATTGCGATGATTACAAGGAGATACGACAATGAAAAACACAAAACAGCTTTATGCTATTTTAACTGCCATTCAATGTATCAATCAAACAAACGGACACAGGGATGAAGATATTGCTAATTTGCTTAAATATGTATCTATTTATATCACAAATAGCAATTACAATATGCTTACTCTTACCTGTATTAACAGAACCAAAGAAGAGATAATGCCGGAGCTTAATAAGTTGCTTGGCGCAGAAACAAAATATCTTGAATTCTTAGAAAGGATGAAAAAACGATGACGCCGTACAAAGCAGATGCACACATTCATTCTCTTAATGGCGAGATAAAAGAAGTTAATGTTCTTGCCATTGACACAGAAAGCGAGTCTTGCCCGGTTTACATAGTTGAATACAACGGAGTTAAATGTAAGGCTCGTTTCAACCCATTCGTTTGTATGCTCTATGCAGACGATAAATACGAAATTATAAAGGAGTAAATGCTATGGAAAACTTAACAATCGAGGATATGAACACGGCAATAAATGATTTCATTGACACATATTGGGGTACAGCCATTGGTGAAAGTATATATCACAAACGAGCAAACACCTCAGATGATGATTATGACGGACTTAAAGACATATATGAGGAAATACAATAATGAAGGATAACAAATACGGATACAAGCTATACAAGCAAAAGCAAAACGAAAAATACAAGCTTTTTAATTACTGCTATTCTTATGATTTTGTATTAAAAATAATTGAAATGTATAAAAGGAGAAAAATAATCGTTATTGGTGAAAACAAAGAAATAGCAAAAAACTCTAATTTCAAAATTATTCCCATAACTAAATATGAGGCTATGATGGCTGAAAAAGATGTTCCCTTCTGACACAATGTTGTGCAGATGGGCTTTTTTATTTATACAGATTGTGAGGTAAAATAAATGAAATATATAACTCTTGAAGAACTAAAAGAAAAGGAAAAGCAGCTTATCGAGGAATATAACGAAAATATGGCGAAAAAATGGAATGTGTTCGCTGAGCATTCTCTTAAATGCCTTGAAGCTGTCAGATATGTAATAAAACTTATTGAAAATAAAGGAGAAAGACAATGAGCAATATAGCTTTAAAAACAAAGACTAAGGAACACGAAATATTAAAAGCGTACCTTGAAGAAAATGCAAGTGATATTCTTGCCGAAAAAATAAATAACGGTGTTAAAATCCAAAAGGATGGTAAGACACTCATAAATAAAAAGACTCTTGAAACATTTATGTACTTTGCAACCGAAGAAGCTAAAAAATTGGCTGAAAAGGGTGCAAGAAGTGCTATGATTGAAGATAAGGTAGTGTTTGGTTGGTTAATACACTACTTTGAAGAGGATTCCATTGAAGGACTTTTATACAACGAGGACGGCAGCGAATATAAAAAGCCCGTTTCCGTTAGAAAGCCTACTCCTAAGCCGGAGGTTAAAATTGAAGCTAAACCACCTAAAAAGAAGATTGGTGAGGTTATTTCAATTTTTGAGGGCTTAGAGGATATATTCTCTACACCGAAGGACAATGATGGCTCTGATGATAACAATGACGATATAATTGAGGAAGAAGATCCTGAAATCGAAGAAGAGGTGGTTGAAGAGCCTGCCGAGAAAATTGAATTTAAACCACCTATTGAAGAAAAGCCAAAGCTCACCTTGTACGATACATATATGGAAGTGCAAGGCAGATACCCCGACCACATTGTAATGAAGCGTATGGGCGATTTTTACGAGGTTTTTGGCGACAACGCTACTTTACTCGGTAACGAGTTAAATATGACAATAACCGCCCGAGAATTAGGTAATAATCATAGATTTGCTATGATTGACTTTCCTTTTCATTCCTTTGAGGCTTATGCCGGTAGAATACTAAAAAAATACTCTATCGTAATAATTGAAAACGGTAAAGAAACTGTAAGAAATAAAATAGAGCCTGTCAAACTTGAAAATGAAGGAATTGTAGTTGATAAAAAGACGGGTGAGGTAGTTGACGAGGAATTGCCATATAGCATTGAACACGTTGCTATCTTAGCAGAAATATTTGGTATTGAAAATTTGGAGGGCTGTTAAAATGAAAATTGAAAAGATTAAGCCTATCCCTAAATATATATTAAAGCTCATTAAAAAGACGGATTTGGAAAGCTATAAGGCTCAAAACGGCTTTACAAGATACTATTCCTATCTTACTAAAAATGACGGTGAGCTTGTGCAGGTCATAGTTGCAGTAAAAAACAGATATACAAAATGGCTTTGTAAACAGGTTGTTGTTCACTCTATGAACTCAAAGGATTGCTTTGTAAAGGACATAGCGTTATTTTGGATAGGCGGATATACAACAAATTGGCATCCTGAAGGATATGGACGTGAGGTTTGGTATGCTGACGGTGAATGGGGAAAAGCTGATGATAGATATTTCCACATTTGGTGTCCTTGCGTAAACAAAGAATACGTTGAAAAATTCCCTAAATACAAATACTGTGCATATAAAGAATATCCATATAACGACTTCTTTAAATACCTAACGGTATATGATAAATTTCCACAAGCAGAATATTTAGTGAAAATGGGCTTGCCCGGAAGAGCCATGAGCATTATGCTTTTAAGACAATGCAAAAAGGACAAGTCCTTCTGCAAGTGGTTATTTAAAAATCGTACTAAAATAAAATACGGTGGTTACTATGTAACTGCTATTCTCTTGGCTTACAAAAATGGTTGGGAATTAAGTAGAGCTCAATCCTATGAGGCTGCAAGAAAAAGACTCATTCACGAGGAAGACTATCAGCCTGTAAGAGATATGCTTAAAAAGCGAGGTGATTATGAGAAATTTATCAAATATATAGAAAGCAACAAAATATCTTACAGAAGCTATTTTGACTATATTGAAGCCTGCAATCATCTTAACATTGATATGAATATCGACAAAAACAGATATCCTCACGATTTTAAGGTATGGCACGATATACGCATAAACGAATATGCAAGTGCTAAGGCAAAAGCTGATGCTATTTTAAGAAAAGAATTTAATGCCAAATTCAAAACAATATCTAAAAAATATGAGTCTTTACAGGAAAACTGCAAAGGCTCATTTCTTTGTATTATAGCCAAAAGTCCTAACGAGCTTGTTAAAGAAGGAAACGCCTTGAACCATTGTGTAGGAAAAAGAGGATATGACAAAAAATTCGTTGATGAAGAAACACTTATCTTCTTTGTTCGTAATAAGGAAAATCCTAAAGTACCGCTTGTTACCATTGAATATTCTTTATCAAGAAAGCAAGTGCTACAATGCTATGCTTATCACAATTCTGCTCCATCAAAGGAAATAACCGATTATGTTTACAACGAATGGCTGCCACACGCCAACAAGCAATTAAAGAAAATATTAAAATCTGCTGCGTAAAGGGGGTGAATATATGATAATTGAAGTTACTTTCTATACCAAAAAGCAATTAAAAGCATATTTGAAAGAAAAGCAATATGACTTTGATAGCACAGAGAAATTTCACAAATGGTTATTTGAGTTTTTTGAAAACGGAAATACGATAACCGTTTTAGGCGAAGAAATTGATTATCAATACTGTACTGAACTTATTTAAAAGGAGAAACAAAATGAAAACTTATTACAGAATTACAGCTTATCACAAGGAAAAGGATTTTACTGTTATACTTGACACTTACCAAATGTTTGATCAACTATGGGAATTTAGCGCCCTGCTCGTTGAAAAGGGATTTAAAATATTAGAGGTCGGAAGGCCTGCTAAATTCGGTGAGGGTAATACGCCTATAACTGATAAATATCCTAAAAAGTTTGTAGTCAGAGCTACGCAAGACGGAAAGCCTGATTACAAATATGTAAATGATAATGGCGATGCCAAAAAAGCGGTTTGCGTTAATTTCAGATACTACATTCCTCAAAAGTAAATAACAATAGCCACCTACTCGATTAGATTTATCTACTCTTGTAGGTGGCTATTTTTGTTTAATCTTCTTTGTTAAAATCGTACAAAACAGAAGTATAGTTTTCTACCTTAAGACTTTTTCCTCTTGCTCCGCCGGATATAACTGTATGTCCTTCGGCTTCAAGTAATACTTTTTGCTCTTCTACTGTATGTAAAAACCTATCTTCGTATAAAAAGCCTCTTGATGTTACTACTCGCCAATACGGATATTCTTTATTAAAGGCCGCTTGAAGTGGTCTTTGACCGACTATTTCAACTCTTGGAACATTATATTTTTTTGCTAAATACTTTGTAATATCATCATAACGAGTAATTTTTCCTGCTGGCACTCTTTTCAACATTTCAATGTACTCGGAATAATCAATTTCTTTACAAGATAACGCAGGAATATATACACCATTCTTTGTTTCATCCTTTGGTATATCAGGAAGCTTAGCATCAAACGGAAGCCCTCTTTCCATAACTATACGCTTTAAAAACATTCTTATTGCATTAGGCATATCTAAGCCCATGCATTCAAGAATATCACTTGCTTCCTTTTTTAACTTTTCATCTACTCTAACCTGAATAAAGCACTGTTCCATATGTTACCTCTGTATGTAAGAATTTGTAATACATATTATAACATAAAGCAACAATTTTTACAAGAGCCATTTCAAACATAATTTACAATTCAAAAATTCATCAAATTTTTTCAAAAACTTTTTTATTGTGGACATTAGGTGTCCAGTTTAACATTTAAAATCGTTTTTGGAAGGAGGTGAATTTATGGGAACGGCAGAAAGAAGAAATGAAATAATAAAAATTTTATGTCGAAGAAGACACGAAACAATTGAAAATTTAGCATCTGAGCTTGCCGTTTCCAAAAGAACAATACGAAGAGATATTGAGGTGTTAAGTATATCCTATCCAATCTATACTCAAACAGGCAAATATAATGGTGGTGTATATGTTATGGATGACTTTTTCTTGGAAAGGATGTACATGAGTGATGCTGAACTTGAAGTTTTGAAAAAATTATATAATTTTACTGACAATAACCCATCAGTACTAAATCAAAATGAAAAGAATACTCTCTGCTCCATTATCTCTACATATTCAAAACCAAAAACTAATTAATTCCACCAAAATACTATATAGGGGAAAACAAAATGAAAAATGTAAACAAAACTATTCTTAGCGAAATTCAGGAAAAAGCTAAGAAAAACGAAAGACATTACCGTAAGAATGACGGTACAACAAGGTGCGTGATATCTAATTCAAATATCAACTACTTTGATGAAAACGAACAAAAATGGAAGCATTTAGACAACGCTATTACTGAAACTGAAGACCATTACGAAACAACTGTAGGTAGTTTTAAGGCTAGATTGTCCAAAGATGCTGAAAAAAGCTCTGTAGAAGTGTTTGATGAAAATATGTCAATTTCTTGGACATATCTTGGCTTAGACAAGCCTAAGGCTAGAAAAACAGCACCCACAGTTAAAATAAGTAATAGCAACTCAAATAGCCATATATTTGAAAATGAAGCTCGCTACACCAATATTAATGAGGGAGTAGATATCCAATACATAATCAACAACAATGGTATTAAAGAGAATATTATTGCAACTAAAAAGCAAAAAGACTACTCTTTCAAATTTGAATATACACTAAAGGGTGTAGAACTAAAAACCTCAGAAAATGGAGACAAGCTAGAATTTTATTCTCAATCTCATAATAAGACAGAATTTACAATTTCTGCTCCATATATGTATGATAAAAATAATGTTTGCTCTACTGATGTTCGCTATGAAGTTGAACGTATATCTTATGACACATATACCGTAAAGGTTATTGCTTCTAAGGATTGGATAAATTCTAATGATAGAGTATTCCCTGTTACTATTGACCCGTCATTAACGTTAGAAACTGAATCTATTATTTCTTGCAAAACTAAAGTATATAAATTAACTACAATAGATGGTTATACTTTCGAAGATTTATTTTCAACTTTACAAGGCGAACCATTAAAATTAATTAACACTTATATTTGGAAACATTATGGTCACATAAAAATAGACACCAGTTGTATTCAAGAGAAAAATAATTTGCTACAAGCTACTCTTAGAGCTAACACCAATATTCCTATTTCTGGCATTGATTTTGATTGCAAAATTATTATAGATAATTATTATTATGAAACGTTTTCTATAACAACCTTAGAAGAGTTCGCATTGGATATTCCAATTAGTAAATATTTGAAAAAGGCTGAGAATGAATTAGAAATTCAGCTATCTTTTAAAAATTTATATGGAGATGAAGCCCTTATCGGTTACTTCTCATTAGAAATGGAATACATTGAAGAAACCTCAAAGAATCACCTAATGCAAACAGCAGAATTAGTAGGCGGAGCTCAAGAAATCGTTGACTTGTTTACAGGAGACAGTGTGACAAAAATTGTTGATGCTATTGATGAAAATATCGGTATTGAAATTTCTCACATTCTAAAAAGAAGCGAAGACGATTTTTGCTGTGGCGAAGATGCAAGATTAAATATCCACGAAAAGCTCGTTAAAAATAACGACTCTGATATTGCTTCTGAATATATTTATACCGATGAATTTGGCAACAAGCATTATCTCAAAGAAACATTCTGTTATATTGATTCTGATGGTATCAAGCGAGATATTATTGACAAAGCTTCTATTACTGTTCTTCCGAATGGTAAACTTGAATATATTGAGCCTGAAACATCTATACACTATGAAGTACAACGCAAAGAAGCTACTTTCTGTGGTCTAAAGGCATCAACTAATTTGGATGATGTAAAAAATATTAAATATTTTGAACAAAGAAAACAAGAATTAAAAGAGTTAGAGCAACAAACCACTGCCTACAAGAACACTCTGCTTGATTATGTGCTATTAGATGAAAATAACAAAAAATTAACATTCAACGATTTGGAAGCTTTAGTATCTAATGTAGACAATTCTGAATATAAGTGCTATACAAAATCTGAAAAGTTAAATCTTGATTCACTATCTGACCAAATTTCAATTTTTGAGAAACAGCAAGATTTTAATGATGAGTTAATCTTAAAGTATGACGCTCAAATTGACAATATTAATGAACAATTGGATAACACTGATGCTCAAATCAATGAATTAAAGTCTAAATCCTTGAGGAATTTTGAACATATTTTATATCTACAAAACACATCAGAATTCCAAAGTAAAGATTACCATAAAGAACTAATAAACGAATATGTTGCATGGATGGAAAATGGAACAAAAATAAATTTTGCAATAACGGAAAGTGGTAATGATTTAGTTGTTGGAATCGTATACGACAATTTAGTATTTACCTTTAAAAACACAAATGATTCTGAAGAATACGTAGAAAATTGTCTAAATATTTTTAAATCATTAATAAATGACGGTCAAATATTTATTTCATCAAAGGATGAACTCATAGCATATCACAATTTGTTAGAGCAAGAAAAAAGTTTAGAAACCTCAAAATCATTAATTTTATTTCAAAGAAATGCATTAATAAAAAACAATAATAATAGTAATAATAATGATTATGAAACTTTAAGTATCCAATTAAAGAGCCTTAATACACAAAAAAAACATATTGAAGCATTGACCGCAAACAACAAAGAAAATGTAATTTCTATCTACAAGGAATATCTTATTCTAAAAGAAAATTTAAAAGCAGTAAGAATTCATATTCCTGTTAACTATATTGTTTCTAACAAATTTACAAAGGGCTTTAACAATAATGGAGATCTTGTAGTAATTTATGATAAGCATGGCAAATATGTTGCTTTTGAATATGAAGAATATTATTCCGACACTAACAAGCTTACTAGAATTTCTCGCATATTTAACGAAAAGGAGCAATTTATTCAATTTGTTTATGACCACAATAATCTCCTTGCTAAAATTGTTGATTCAACAGGCAGAACTACAGCATTTGAATATTCAAGCACTTCCCCGTTTATGCTTAGCAAAATTATTTATCCAAACGAGGAATACATTGCTTTAACAGAATGGAACGCATACAAAAAGACTCTTTCTACAAAATATGAGAATTCTGTCGTTGAAAGCTCGTTCTTAAATGGCGTATCTAGCATTACAAATTCAAGCTTTATTGATACTGTTAGCTATGATGGTGTAGTTGTAGGAGAAGAAAAAGAAGTTTCCAAGATTACATTCACTTATGATAGCAAGAAAACCTCAGTCTTTGATAATAAGCAAAATGGCGTAGTATATTCCTTTGATGATTGCCTAAATATTATTGAAACAATTAATATTGAAAAGGGGTTAATAACATCTGCAAATAAATATTCATATAATGATAAAGGCTTTTGTATCGTAGAGGAACATCCTATGAATTCATGCCTATATGTTAATCTTGATGGCTTTGTTTTTGAAATGGATTATACGATATCTTATGAATATGATGAATTTGACAATCTAAAATCTAAAGTTATCGGCAGCAGAACAATTAGTGACACTTTAAGTGAAACTACACTAATAGAATATTTTTATGATAAAAGCAACCATTTAATTAAAGCAAAAACAACCATATATCAAGTAATTAATGGTGCATTGAATACTAATCCTGCCGAAATAAATATTTCCTTGTTTGAATATAATTCAAATGGATTAATATCAAAAAAGCAATCATATGTTGCAGGCGAAGAAGCTACAAATGGTATTAATGTTGAAGAATATGTATATACAGACAATGGTTATTTAACAAAAACTATTACATACAATTCTCTTGACCCTTCTTCTAAATATTATTCTGAACAAGAAATTAATGAAAACGGGCAGGTCATTTCAGAGCTTGATGCTTGTGGAATGAATAAAACCTCGTATTATGGTAATACAGTTGTTTATCCAAATGGCAGTAAATTTTCTTGCAGTTATGATAGTAAAAACGGAAACTCATCAATTACTCAAAATACAAATGATGGCGAAGAAAATAGCATTCAAAGGCTTTACACAAACGGTCTTTTAACAAGAATAATTAGTGGAGATATTGTCTATGATTATATCTATAATTATAAGAATAAGACAAAAGAGATGAAAATCAATGGTGAAACTCATTCTACGTATTATTGCAATGAATATGAAAGCAATGGCAAACCGGGCTTAGAAACAGCCATTAGTTATGCTAACTATTCTGGCGTCGAAACAGCACAAATACCTGATATGTCATATTCAACAATTTATGGCATAGACCACTATATGCTGGAAAATGTTAGCTATGACAAAGGCAAGCCTGTTGTTGTTGAAAAAACAAAAAACGATACTGTTTATAAAACCACTTACACTTATGATGAACAAGGGAATTTGACTAATGCTCATAGAATAAAATCTCCTAATTTATCGACCAAGTACGATGAAATATACCAGTATAATGAAAATGGTAAATTGGCAGACAAACTTATAAAGTTTGGGTCTAATATTTTCCATAATTATCAATATGAGTATAGCGAGGATTCAAAGAAAAAACTTGAAAAAATCAAAATTAATGAATATATTAGAAATGTATTAGCAATTCTACTTGATATTAATTTAACAACAGACGCACTCGACAGAAAAACCGGGAAAAGCATTGTTGTAAATAACAACAAGATTTTATCTGAGCATATTTCTTATTTAAAATATGGAGATCATGCGACAATTTTGCCACAAGCAATTAGCTATGGCTCAAAGCAAAAAATTAATTACAAGTACGATAATATGGGTAATATATGTGAAATTAGAGAAAATGACAAGCTTGTATCAAGATACACATATGATGCATTAAATAGACTTGTAAGAGAAGATAACAAGATGCTAAATCAAACTGTTGTAATCACATATGATAACAATGGTAATATTCTTTCAAGAGTTAAGTATCCATTTACATTAAATGATAGTAGATACCTTGATGAAATTGAAGATTCCAACATTCAAAGAGTTGAATATACTTACGAAAACGGAAGACTCGCTTCATACAATGGTAGTACCCTTGAATACGATGCGATAGGAAACCCAACATTGTATAAGGGAAAGACACTAACTTGGAGCTTTGGCAAAAGACTTGCTTCATATGGTACAAATGTTTTTGAGTATGATTTTGATGGTTCAAGACTTCGCAAAAATAACACTAATTATATCTATGATAATGATGGTAAGCTTATAAGACAAGAAAACATTAGCGACAGTAATGATTTTATTAACTTTATCTATGATGAATCAGGCGTTATTGGCTTCCTTCACAATTATGTTCACTATTTCTATAAGAAAGATATCCTTGGAAATGTAATTGAAATTGTTGACAAAGATGGCTTAACTGTGGTAAAATATGTATACGACGCTTGGGGTAATCACAAAGTGTTAAATCCTGACGGAACTGAAAATACAAACGCATTGTTTATCGGTAATATTAACCCAATTAGATATCGTGGCTATTACTACGATGTAGAGACTGGTCTATACTGTTTACAATCAAGATATTACGATTCACAAATAGGTAGATTTATCTCAATAGATGACATTACTTATCTTGAACCCGAAACAATTGGCGGAGCTAATTTATATGCTTATTGCTTGAATAATCCTACAACATATGTAGATCCAAGTGGATATCTTCCATTTTTCGTTATAACACTATTAATTGGTGCAGTAGTCGGATTAGGTGTTACTGCGGCAGTAGATTATATTCCCGATAAAGAATTTGATTTACATTGGGGATGGTATGTTTTAGGTGGTGTTGCTGGAGCACTTATAGGTACTGGTATAGGAATGGTAATTTCCTATTCCGCTACGGGTACTTTGACTGCAAATTTCGAGAGTATTAGGTGGGGTTATGCGATTAAGAGTGCTGCAAAAGGAAATTATGATAAAGTATTAAGACTTTCAACTCATAATCCAAATAGTTCATCTGTTTCGTTAGGACGTTACATTTCTGATAACTCTCCCAATAATTATATTAATATCGCAAAAGCAAAAGGATATACTTACTTTGATATGGGAAAATATTATGCTATGGCTAAAAAACGAGGTATTGACTGGAATATAAATGAAATGTTTTTAAAATCGCAGTTTGAATTAGGCAAAACATTTATTTGTACAAGTACTAATATTGGAGGGTCCTATGCTTTAGAAATTGAAACATTAAAAGCATTAGGAGCAATACTCGTATTTTAGGAGGTTTTTATGAGTGGACAAAGACTAAAAATTCTTTTTAATGACTTTATTAGTAGTCATAAGAATTACAAATTAGTTGATATTGTAATTAACTATTATGACACTATTAAAAGTGCTCATATTGGTTTGATTTTGATGACAGAAAAAGAAAAAGAGAATTTTTATATAAATAATTATAATCAGTGTGTAGAAGAACTATCCAAAAAATTAAATGAAAATAATATTATTGAAATTTGCAATTTTAAATATGAGGTTTTTTCGAAAGAGGTAATTGATAAAAAATATAATGGTAATTATTATTATGCAATGCATTAAAAATTTACTATCTTATAATATCTGCAAATACAGTTCTATGTCTGGCGTTTAGGAAAATCCAGTTACAACCGATAACAACGGGGCTTCATCCAAAGATAATCATTAAAACTTAATAGTTTGGGCGCACACGGAGCAATTCGTGTGCGTTTTCTTTTTTAATATGGACAATAGTTGTCCACATTAACTATTACAATAACATTAGCCAAGCTATAATTAAAAGAAAGGAGAATTCCTATGGAAGATGCGCAGATTGTTTTAGAAAGGCATGAGCAACGGTTGAAAACATTAGAAAGAGATGTTACTGACTTAAAGGCTGTACAAAGTGAAATACGAACAATGAATGAAACCTTAGTTACTCTTGCCAACGAGCTTAAGCATACAAACGAGCATTTAAACAGGCACGAGGAAAAAATTGACGCCATCGAAAGTCAACCAAAAATGCGTATGCAACAAATTGTAACAGCTATAATAGCGGCTTTAGCCGGTGGTTTTGTGTCAATGATCATTGGAATGCTTGTCTAAGGAGAAATCAAATGAAATATCAAGAATACATAAAATCAGAGCTTCTAATTCTTATCCCCGTACTGTATTTTATAGGTATGGGGCTAAAAAAGAGCAAAATCCCCGATAAATTCATACCCTTGCTCCTTGGTATAGCATCAATTGCCTTATCTGCTATTCGGGTATTCGCTACAAGTGATGTAACTTGCTTTAAGGATGTTGCATTAGCAATATTCATTTCAATAACGCAGGGCGTTCTTTTAGCAGGTGCAAGCGTATATGTAAATCAACTATATATTCAATCAAAAAAGAATGATTAAAAAACAAAAGGTGTAACCCCGGCTTGGTGTAAGGGTTACATCTTCTCTTTTATTTTCTTAATGTTAAACAGTTACTTTTTGATATTTTTTCAAAATATTAGATAAAATGATAATTTCTGATGGCGAAACAAAACACATACCCATTTCAACACTTTCATCAATTATCCTTCTAATTACCATAACTTGCTCAGTTGTCATATAAAATTTAAAATCACAGTATCTATAATCATCCATAAATGACACTCCTCCATTATACCTTCCTTGAATGGTGCGGATGGGAAGAAAACCGCTTAAAAACCAAATATCTCTAAAGACTGTTTTCTCGGAAACATTAAATTCTTTTGCCAAATATCCTACTGTAACCCCTCGCTTTTCATTAAGAATTTTTAATATTTTATACTGCCTTTCAAATGCTTTCATTTCCCCACCTTTTTGTAAATGTAACGCCTGACATAAACTGCCAGGCGTTAGTAAATTTATGGATAGACTCTTTTATAAACATATATTCTTTCTTATTTATGTTTTAAATTTATGAAAACCATTAATTTTATCTAATTTTTTATACTGAAAAGTTTCAGTGTGCAACAACATCCATACATTAGTTATTTAAATCAATAGCAATGGTTTTCAACAAGACATTTCAACTCATCTTTTATCGATATTCTCTGTGTAAACAAATACGTATATGCCTTACCTATTGCACCATAAAACAAATGACATTTGGGACATTTAGACTTATCTTTACCAAATGATAAAATATGTGAATTGGCTATATCTGTATATGGATCAATATAGTATATATGTTTAATACCTAATTGGTAAGCTTTTTTGGAACACAAAACACACGAGCTTGCCGAAGTAAATAAGTTTCCTCCTAATATGCCTTCTCCACCATATTTTACTATTTGTAAAAATGCATTTTCTTCAGCGTGCAGAGAACGAGTGTGAACTTGATTTTTTTGTTTTGTCAGTTCACCGTACTCATCTTTAAAACAGTATGCACACAAACGACCATCTAAGCTTTTTTCCACATCTTCCTTTGCATCTGATATTTTTTTATATTTTTTCTTCATATGTTTACAAAAATCCAAGTCTTCTATTTCAAAAGTACTAAAGGTATCTTCATCTTTGTTTAAAAGATAATTGTTAACAGATCGCAAATTGCACGGAACTTGTCCCTCCGCAACACTATTCCAACCAATTGCTTTCACGCTATAATATTTATCTGTAATAACTGCACCCACCTGTCTTGACAAACACCCTGAATTTAATTTTGCATTATATGCTATCTGCATACATCTTTCCACATTCGTGGGAGTTACTAATCCTGGATGCTTTATTAGCGTTACATATTTGACAACTTGTTCAGTTATAAAATACTTTTCTGTATTTGCTTTTGGATTGTATAAATATATATCTGCCAATTGTGCACAAGCCTCAATATTTTGATTTGTGAACATTTCATGCTGCTCTTTGACTTTTCCTGGATATTCTGTATCATCAATCGCTCTTATCTGTTGATTATCATAATTTTCTGCCAATCTTCTTTTTCTTTCTTCATTATCAGTGCTTACTGCGACAAGAAAAAATGAAGCGTATCTATCTTGAAAATATGTTGCTTCATAAGGATTCCTAATAGCATCCACACATATAAATGTGGGTTGGTTTTTTGTCTTTTGCACATATCTAATTGCTTTAATAAATCCGTTAGCCCTCTTGGCTATTTCAAACATATGTTTTCCTGTAAAATCTTTGCTTTCTGAAATATCTCCGTGATGTCTTATTCTATTTCCTATAGTTTGCAAACAATATGTATACGCATTCACTTTACCACTTTTTTGTGCTAAATTAATAGAGATATTTTGCATCACCTCTCTAAATTTCATTTGAACACTTGACAATTTAAATAATAATTCGTACTCCATGTTCAATTTATTAAAATCGTATCTATCTAAATTGCCTTTTTCATCAATGCAATCTATAATCTTTTGATTTAAGTAATCAAATTCTTCTTTAACAGATGTATTTTTTTCTAAAAGTTTCCGTTGTATTTTTTCAACCACCTCTTTATCAAAGATTTTTTCCAACTCAGACATAAATTCATCATAAGTTTTTTGTGCTATAAATGAGAAAATAACATCCGTCATACTGATTCTAAAAAATGAATTCCAGTGTTTTTTAGCATAGTTATATATAATTTGATACTTTCTCTCTTCTGCATTTTGAAACCCTGTCGACTTAGGCTCATGCAAATTTAAATCTGCAAATTTTTCTTTTGATAATATGTTAGAAATCGTAGAACACCCTGAACCGGTTCTTCCGGTTAAACCTATGATTACAAATTGTTCTCTTTCTCCATAAATAGTCTTTATTGCTTGCTCGCATCCTAAAATTTCTTCAACTTGATTTGTCTCACTCATTTATAAGCTTCCTTTCATACAAATTAAAATATAAACTTTTTGAATAACATTTAGTTAATAACATCGACGTTCTCCGTTTTAATTTTCACTCCTAAAAATATAATCTACTTTATCTTATTGATTGTAACGTTTTTCCGTAAACACATTTACTTAACTCACCGACGTCAATATTTAATGCTTTAAATATTCGTTGCAGGGTTGACCACTTGGGGTTTGCGTCGCCAAACTCTATGTTTTCAAGCCCTGTAACACTTATATCACATAGTTCTGTTAATTTAGCAAAGTAAAGCATTTTTTAAATTTATCTAAGTGATCTATTTTGTTGTTATAAATTCTTTTGGATAGTGGCATAGATTCTCATTATTCCATAATTTTTCAAAATAGCGGGTAAACAAATTAAATCCTTTACCTCCTTTGGTGAATTTAATGGTTATTGTTTGTTGGCTCACAATATCGTACATATATGGACCGATATATAGGTCATCATCCATTCTCCAATAAAAATCCAATGTCATAGCATTATAATATTTAATCTCTATTTTGCCTTTTTCAGATTGACTATTTAATTTATTAACCCATGCTACAAGTTTTATAATGGAATCACTTATACTATCAGGATGAACATTTTCTTCAATAGCTCGTTGCTTAGCAAATTCACTATTTGGATTCATAACAAGTAGCCTCATTTTCATTCCGTTTTGTAAACATTGTAAAACATCATTTTCACGAGAACTTCTAAAAGAACTAAGTCCAAAGGCGATCCCGTCGATTTTTTTTACATTATGTTCTTCTAATCTTGGATCTGATTCAGCATTTTTTTCCGCTCTGGTTTTAAATATTTTTTCTATTCCCCAAGAATTAAATCCGTCGATTTTCCTTATAAAATTAGAATCTATACCAGAACAATTTAATTCAGTTCCTTTAATCCATCCAGCATAAGGCGTATTATTTATTAATTCTTGAATAGAGGTTTTAATTTTTGATATCAACCCTCCAATATCTGTCCAAAAAGCAACTTGCATATTGCTATCTAAAATTCTTCGTTTGAATTGTTCAAGCCTTTTTCGACCTTTCTGTGTTTTTTCTACCTTTTCAACAGGTAAAAGATTATAATCTTTATACATAAAAACAACTATTGGTTTTTTTATACTCAATGCAAAATTATATTCCTTTTCAGTAAATGAAATTTTCTTATCATTGGTACTACTCTCATTAGTTAAAGAGCCGTACCTTCCAGCTATGACAAGCAAATAGAAATCACTTTCTATAATATCTTGTTGAATTATCTCCCATGATTTTTTGTTTGCAGCAGGAAACAACTCCATTCCAGCAGGAATGCACTTACTTTCAAGTAAAGCTTGCATTATAGCTTGTCTCTCGGTCTCAAGATCCTTTTGAGTTGAACTTACAAAAACTTGATACTTTTTATTCATATATTATTCTCCTTTCAAATTAGGAACTAAATTACTTGTGGTTTTTCTAAGATATTTGTTTTTCCAACATACAATTACCAACAAATTTCGACATTATATTTGAAAATTTGTTGGAGCATAATAGAATAAAACTACAATATATGCTTTATTAATGGTAAATTTAAATTAAATTTGTGTCATAGTTTCAAAGAACACAAAACTTTATTTACCGTTTTGTTATCCTGTGATAACTTTAATTATTTTATATTCGTTATTAGTATCAATTTGATTAAACTTTTCTATCGCTTCAAAATAGTTATCTGCTTCTATCACAACTTCATACAAACAAGAATATCTTGCTTTTTTAGATTGATATACTACAGTATATGTATTCATTCCATTCTCTCCTTAAGTTTTATAATCTTAATATTTTTCACTACGTTTTAACTGATGTAAATGTTTTTCCGTAAACACATTTGCTTAGCTCGCCGACATCAACATTTAATGCTTTAAATATTCGTTGCAGGGTTGTCCACTTAGGGTTTGCGTCGCCGAGCTCTATGTTTTCAAGTCCTGTAACGCTTATGTCGCTTAATTCTGCTAATTTAGCGACAGTAAGGTGTTTTCTTTCTCTTTTATCTCGTATAAATCTGCCAACATCATAATAAATTGTCATTTCAGCACCTCTAATATAAATGATTTTAGAGGTATTGAATTTGATTAAATTGCTCGCCTATGTTAACATACTTGTGATTGGTTTATTAGTATTTATACAATGATATTAATAGTTTAGTTTTATGTGGTTTGAAGAGAGATAGCGGAAATCCGCTATCCCTCTCCTTGAATGAGTTGCAAAAAATTCAAGTTACTTTAAAATCATTTATTTTTTAATTAATAATTTTTGATTTATCTACTATATGCAAGGAAAATCATATAACTTGTTTTAATATTTCTTTTCAAATTCACTGACAAGAACATCTGCTTCGCCACCTGTCCCGTAAACGGTATAAGTAACAGTTGCTCTGTATGTGCCACTTTTGGTTAGTTGAATAGAGTGTTCACCATCACAAAAATCTAAAGTTGATTCATCAGTCCAGAATGCACCATCTACATCATTCCACCACCATAAAAATTTCTTTTCTATCTTTGTTTCTACAACAATTTTTGTTGTAATTTCTGGATATCCATAGCATGTATATGATACAGTAGCCATGCCGCTTTCTTCAATTACAAATATGGCTTCTGTTGTGTCAGTGTTATTTAATAGTGGCATTATTTCATTTTCTATAGCAAATGAAGGCACTACCATAGCAAACAACATTACAACAAGCATAGCAAAAGAAATTAATTTCTTAGAATTTTTCATATTTTCACCTCCTTTCTTAATTAGCCTCTATATATAAAGACTAACTAAAACGACTTTTCCCTGCAAATTTATTGAAATTTTTTTGTTTTTATGAAAATTTATGTAAAATATTGACGATTTTACAGATTTATGCTATAATTTGCGAAATAAAATCTTTATAAGGTGAATTATGTTACTTTTTTATTTATCAATGATAGATAATGAAGATGATAGGAATTGGTTAAGCAAGGTTTATAAGGACTATAAACCTTGGATGTTAAAAACGGCCTATAACTACATCAAACACACCGAGGATTCAAAGGATGTTGTACACGAAATATTTTTAAGAATGTCACGTAATATCAAAAGTGTTCCTCGTAATCCTATTACACTAAAAGTCTATCTTGAAACTGCCATTAGAAATATTTGTTACACAATAACAACCAGAAGAAATAAACATCCAATTTTCTCTATTGAAGAACAATTTTATATGATGTCAGATGAAGATTTAGAGGAAAATACTATAAATAAGATTTTAAGCGAACAGGTTTTAGATTACATTGAGCAAATGCCGGTAATTTATTGCTCTGTTTTAACTCTATACCTTGTTTGTAAAAATAAAGTATCGGACATATCAAACATATTAGACATTCCATATAAAACAGTTGAGTCAAGACTATACAGAGGTAAACAACTACTTAATGAAAGATTTGAGGATTTGAATTTATGATAAACAATAGCACGGGTATTGTAGAAAATGCTTTACTTGAAGCATCTCTTAGAAGAATTCGACTAATTGAAGCTATGGACTATCCCGACATAACTACGGACGAAAGCTATGATAATAAAATATTTGATTTAATCTATGGGAAAACAAAAGAAAAAAAGCGTTTACCAAAAAGAATCACTCTTATTCTTGTGGCTACGCTTACTATTTGTTTTTTAATTATGTTTACAGTTTCCGCTCAGGTAAGATCAGCTGTTGTTGACTTTTTTGTTGAGGTATACGAAACATTTGCTTCTTTCTTTATTGAAAAAAGTGATATCAATGAAAATCCAACTACTATAGAAATAAAATATGAAACTTCATATTTTAAGGAAAACAGTTATGAGAAAACAAATCAA
This sequence comes from Eubacteriales bacterium, assembly GCA_045533435.1. Taxonomy (GTDB): domain Bacteria; phylum Bacillota; class Clostridia; order Oscillospirales; family CAG-272; genus RGIG2000. Next base: position 43,926 of record JAZSHT010000002.1, read on the forward strand.
ATAGAATCTAAATTTAAAATAGTTGAAAACTGGTCTAAAAACAACTCCACTATATACTTTTCTCAATACATTATTGAAACAAATGGTATTTTCTTAGATACAGAGGACGCTTCATATGAGGTTAGATATATAGGAGAACAAAAGATTTATTACAAAATAAAAAATAACATTTATACAATAAAATGGGTAGCATATGGATATTCTTTCAATCTCCGTTGTGATGAGGCGCTTGGTTGGGAAGAGATAGAAAAGATTATAACAAGTTTAGAGCCTGTTACTGAATAATTACATGTTTTTTAGGAACTCACTGATAATTTTATCGGTGAGTTCCATTGTTTTTTCGTTAGATGTTTCCAAGTCGGATAAAACAGCCATACATTTTTCTATTTCTTCATTTGAAGCGTTAGAATGTTTAAAGGTATAGTCTTTATAAAATTGAATGAGTATTTGTTTTGCTTTTAAATATACTTTCTCATGCAGTTTAGACTGCTTATAACGATCATCTTTTATTAGTGATTTATAAATTTCCCAAGCTTCTCTTTTCTTTTTTACTCGTTTATCATAATTTTCAAGCATAATTTACTCCTTATGGTTTACCATCGCCATCATAACGAAATAAATGATGGAAATGCTCGTTTTCTTTGTATTGATGATATGAGCTTTGATGAAAACGGAGATATAGAAAAAATCAAAATGACAAAGCAATGGAAAATTGATTTTTAATATAAAAGGGACTGTTAAGCAGCCCCTTTTAATATTGTAAAATCAAATAATTATAACAAAAATAAATTGAAATATATAAAAAAGTGTGCTACAATGTAATAGATAGACAATTTTATAATTTTTAGGAGTATAATTTGGGAAAAATTAAGATTTTATCATCAAATCAGCTTAAAATTTTAGCTTGTATTACAATGCTAATTGATCATATTGGATATTTTATATTTCCTCAAATTACCATATTACGATTGATAGGCAGACTCACCTTTCCTATATTTGCATTTTTAATATCTGAGGGTGCAAAATATACCAAAAACAAGGTAAGGTATCTTTTAACTGTGGGTGCTTTAGGTATTGTGTGGCAAGCTTATTTAATAATATTTAGGTCAGATTATCATTTTAATGTACTAATTACATTTTCAATTTCAATAATTATAATCTATACAATGGATTATTTTAAAAAATGCTTTTTTGACAAGCAATGCAAAATTTATATAAAGATACTGACATTTATACTGTTTGTTTTTGTGGCAATATCACCATATTTAATAGCTAAGGTATTTAGCTGGTTTCATTACGAATACGGCTTTTATGGTGCTATGTGTGCAGTTTTTGCAAGTGCTCCTGTGCTAAATAAAACAGATGCACCAGACTATTTAAAATGGTTTGATAAAATTCCTATAAGAGTATTATGTATGGCTATTCCTCTGTTTATGTATAGCAGAAACAATAAAATAAGCATGATATTCTATTTTGTAGGCTTATTACTTATGCTTTTATACTCTGAAAAAAGAGGAAAAGCAAATTTAAAATACTTTTTCTACATTTTCTATCCTGCACATCTTTTAATTTTACATTTAATAGATTATTTAATTTAAGGAGATACATATGAAGAAAATACTTGGCGTAGAGTTTGGCTCTACAAGAATCAAGGCGGTTTTAATTGATGAAAATGCAACTGTTTTAGCGCAAGGCTCACATGAGTGGGAAAATCAGTTAAAGGATGGTCTTTGGACCTATGCACTTAGCGATGTATGGGCAGGACTTCAAGATGCTTATGCTTCTCTACTTACAAATTATGGCGAAAAAATTGAAAAGCTTGATGGCATCGGTATTTCCGCTATGATGCATGGCTATTTAGCATTTGATAAGGATGATAATTTACTTGTTCCATTTAGAACATGGAGAAATACAAACACAGCTAAGGCTGCTGATGAATTAACAGAGGCTCTTGAATTTAATATGCCACAAAGATGGAGTGGCTCACACTTCTACCAAGCAGTTTTAAATGGCGAGGAGCATGTATCTAAGGTAACATTTTTAACAACTCTTGCCGGTTATGTTCATTGGAAGCTAACAGGCAAAAAGGTAATCGGTATTGGCGATGGTGCAGGCATGCTTCCTATTAAGGATAATGATTACGATAAGGAAAAGCTTGCAAAATATAACGAATTATTGACACACCACGGCTTAAATATTGATGTTTACGACCTTCTTCCAAAAATTTTACTTGCAGGCGAGGACGCAGGCACACTTACAGATGAGGGCGCAAAGCTCCTTGATGTAAGCGGTAATTTAAAGGCTGGTGCGCTATTTTGCCCACCTGAGGGAGATGCTGGCACAGGTATGGTTGCCACAAATGCTGTAAGAGAAAGAACAGGTAATGTTTCAGCAGGTACATCTGCATTTGCAATGGTTGTTCTTGAAAAGAATTTATCAAAGGTAAATCAATCAATAGATATAGTTGCAACACCATCAGGACATCCTGTTGCAATGGTGCATGCAAATAACTTTACATCTGAAATAAATGCTTGGACAAATCTTTTCTACGAGGCTATTAAGCTTGTTGGAGCTGATGTGAATAAGGGCAAGCTATTTGATATGCTCTATAATGCTTCACTTGAAAGTGATAGCGATGTTGGCGGTCTTATGGGCTATAACTTCCTATCTGGCGAGCCAATCGTTGATATGGAAACCGGTATTCCTATGGTAATAAGAAGGCCTGATGGAAAAATGACACTTGCAAACTTTATGCAAATGCAAATTTATTCCGCACTTGGTGCAATGGCTGTGGGTATGGAAATACTTCAGGATGAAAATGTTCAAATTGATGATATTTGCGGACATGGTGGCTTCTTTAAGACTGAATTTGTTGGTGCAAATGCAATGAGCGCAGCTCTTAATGCTCCTATTACTGTTATGAAAAATGCAGGCGAGGGCGGAGCTTGGGGTGTTGCCGTTTTAGCTCTTTATACAGTTAAAAAAATTGACACTCTTGAGGACTTTTTAGATAAATTGTTTGCAAAAGCAGAAAAAACAACAGTTATTGCAAGTAAGGAAGAAAAAGCAAAATTTGCTTCATTCTTAAAGGATTATAAAGCAGGCTTAAAGGTAGAAAAGCTATCTACTGATATTTTCAATAACTAGGAGCAAGAAAAATGGAAATAAAATCTAAAAAAGATTTATACGATGGAATTAAAAAAATTTTGATTAACGAAAATCAAATTGCAGAAGAAATTAAAAAAGCGGGAAAATACATTGATGATATTTACGATGGCAGACCGATTTTGCTTGTTAGCATTTTAAAGGGCTCATTTGTATTTATGGCAGATTTAGCAAGAGCTGTTAGTGTGCCTTGTGAAATTGGCTTTATGTGTGCAAAAAGCTATTATAACGGCACACAGTCAAGCGGAATTGTTAATATCACAATGGATTTAGATAAGGATATAAAGGACTATCATTTAGTTATAGTTGAGGATATTATCGACACAGGTCGCACCTTAAATGATGTTGTAAAGCTTTTAAAAGCAAGAAATCCAATTTCCTTAACAGTTGTTACACTACTTGATAAGCCTGAGCGCCGTGTGGTAGATTTTAAGCCTGACTATGCTTTATTTACTATTCCTGATGAATTTGTAATTGGCTACGGTCTTGATTTCGGTGAATTTTACAGAAATTTACCGTACATAGCAATTTTTGATGAAAGTAAGCTATAATTGCATTAAATAATTTATATAGCTTATAATAAAATAAGAAAAGGAGAAATAATTATGAAAAAATATGTATGCGATGTATGCGGGTGGGAATACGATGAGGAGCTTGGCGCACCAGAATATGGTATTGCCCCAGGCACAAAATTTGAGGACCTTCCTGATGATTTTGAATGCCCACTTTGTGGTGTTGGTAAGGACAGCTTTAGCGAACAGTAATTAGTGGTTAGTGGCTAGTGGTCAGTGGTCAGCAGTTAGCTAAATGCTTCACTCTCTTAAGTCTTAGATTTTGATTTATTTAAAAAACCTCTTGACTAAAATCAAGAGGTTTTTATTATTTAATTAGCTCATCACAGCTAACGCCAAAAATTTCTGCTAGTCTAAGGAGTTCAATATCGGTTACAAATCTTTCGCCTTTTTCAATTCTTTGTATTGCATTTTTATCTACATCTATACCTGCAAGCTGAAGCTTTTCTGCTAAAATTCTTTGGGACATTTTTGGATTTTGCGCTTTTCTTAATTGATAAATTTTTGCGCCACAAAGATTATTTTTTCCGTTTGCCGATTTATTTTTAAACATTTGTATCTCCTTGTTAAAAACCTCTTGAATAAAATCAAGAGGTTTTTTGTTATAAATATTTGTAAATCAATTCTCGCTGACCGCTAACTGCTAACAGCTGCGAGTTAAATCAATAAGTATTACAATAGCAAAATTGATTTAAATCACGATTTCTTTTTTGCTTAGCTTTTTTCTTTGACATGAGGGGTCCTCAAACCGAAAAATGAGGTTTGGGGTTCACGAGAGAAAAAAGTTAGTGCTCTGCGTGAATGCTGATAGACTTAATTATAGGTTGGTTAGCTTTATCAACTGCACCGTTTGCGCCTTCCTCAACATCGTAGCAAATCTTATCAACGATTTGCATACCGCCTGTTACCATACCGAATGCGGCATAGTTACCGTCAAGTGAAAGTGAGTTGTTTGATGATGTTTGGTGTACGATAAAGAATTGGCTTGATGCACTATCCTTATTAGTGCCCTCACGAGCCATTGAAATTGTACCGCGAACATGCTTAATGTCGTTGTTTACGCCGTTAGCAGAGAATTCGCCCTTAATGTTTACTTCCTTGCCGTTTTCCTCATATCCGCCTGTGCCGTTACCCTTAGGGTCGCCACCTTGAATCATAAAGTTATCCATAATTCTGTGAAATGTAAGACCGTTGTAGAAGCCCTTTTGAGCCAATTTAACAAAGTTATTAACTGTTTCAGGAGCTTCTTCGCCGTAAAGCTCTAAATGGATTGTGCCGTAGCCCTCAACCTCAATAGCGGCATGGTGAGTTACCTTAAATGAGTTGTTTACTGTTGTTTCTGATTTAGGATTATCACTACCTAAAATGCTTCTTGGATAGCCACAGGATTGGTTAATTAAAATGATACCAAAAATTAAGCAAGCAATAGCTAATAAAATAGCAATTGTTGAAATAGTAATCTTTTTAGTCTTGTAAGCCTTCTTTGCTTTTATAGCTTCTTCTCTTGCTTTTGTTCTTTTTTCAGTAACATAGTTACTGTTTTTCTTTTTCTTTGCCATAAAAATTTCCTTTCAAATAAGTTTTACTTAAGTATTTTACCATAAAAATTCAAAATAATCAACATATATATTATATAAATGATAAAAAAGGCCCGCAGACATATATCTGCGGACTAAAAATAAATTTTTTCTGCTTTATTTATTGCCGATTATCTTTGAAAGCTGAGCAACAATTCCATCCCCACCGTTTAAGGAAATGTTACCAACATTTTCGCAAATTCTCTCAATGTACTCAAGCTCCTTAAGCTTATAGAGTGTTTGGTTTTCGTCCATAAGCTTTGCAGTGTTAAGAAGTGAACGAGTTGAGGCAACCTCTTCTCTACGGGTAATCACATTTGCTTGTGCTTGCTTTTCAGCCACAAGAACGGTGTTCATTATATTTCTAATCTCACCTGGAAGGATAATATCCTTAACACCTGCATTAGATACGGAAATATAGAGCTCCTTTTCCTTAGCTTTTATTTTCTCACAAACAAACTCGGAAATTTCATCCTTATTATCAAGGATTTCATCAAGCTTGTGCTTACCTACATAATCACGAAGAGACATTTGACAGGTAAGTCTTATTTGCTCCTCGTAGTCATCAATTTCAGTTATCGCCTTAACAATGTCAGTTAGCTTATAGTTACAAACAAAGTTAATTCTTAAGGACACCTTATCCTGTGTCAAAATTTCCTGTCCTTGAACATTTAACTGCACAAGTCTTGTGTCAACCGTGTCAACCTTAATTGAAGTGCCGTTTCTCCAAAAATAGTACACACCGCCATCAAGAACCTTTACAAGCTTGTTATCTATGTAAAGAATTCCCTTTTCGTATGATTGCACCTCGTATTTGGTGTAAAGTGATATAGGCAAGCCAATATATGTAGGATTGATACCATCAATTATGCAGGCAGATGTGTCGATAATTTTCATTTGAGTATTAACATTTGACTTGAAAAATGCATACTTACCTACCTTAAATGCTTCAGTAAAAATGTTATTTACAAATCTTAAGCCAATCTCATTTTCCTTAATTTCATACACATCAACCGCGTTTTTGAAGTCCTCATTTTCAAGCAAGATATCAAGAGGACATTTATCTGTGTATATTTTGAGCATTATATTCACAACCTCAACATCCTTATTTTTGAAAAATCTATGCTTGCCTGCATTTAAAATGCCTGTGAACTTACCGTTTTCAAATACTAAGCCTTTTTGCTTTTCGTTAATTATAACTTTTCTCATTACTAATTCTCCATTTCTTATTTTTTATTTTTATATTAAAGCCTTTCGGCTGTGGTGGGCGAAAATCATCTATGATTATTTACGGCAAAAATTTTAAGCATGCTTCTAAATAGCGGAGCAACGGAGCTTGGCTATTTTCGTACACATACGGTATCCAATATTGACAAGGCAAATAATCATTTGCGTTCCTTCTGCTCGCTTTCCTCACACTCTCCTTTTTTAAAGGTGTGTGTCAGCTTGAAAGTAAGCAAAAGAGCCAAGATGATTTGATTGAGTAGTTTTTTCTAAAACATCTCTTTTTGGTCAGAACTTACCTGACAAAAATTTCTAACGCTTAACAGGCGTTTGCAAATTCGTTACCAAATTTGCGACTTTTTTCTTTGACTCCATGCCGTTGGACATTCACGAAAGGAATGTGAGGGAGTCGAACCCCCGATAATCAAAACGATAAGATTTGTGTTTTCTTATCAATGCGCTAAAAGTAAGTTGGCATACATTTTGGTATCACCTCATGCACCGTCGTGAAGCTTAATCAAACACAGACAAAACTCACCTTGCAAGAAAATATTACCATATAATTCTCAATTTATCTTGGAAAAAAACTTGCGAAAACAAGCAAAAAACAATTTTTTAATTGTTTTTTGCAGCTGTTAGACGCTAGCCGTCAGCGGTTAGCAAGTTAGATTATACGATTAATTATAAAATTTTATAGACAATAACTATATTTATATGTTATACTTGATACATAGTTAAAAATAACGTTATATGTCGCATCAAGATTTTTAAATTTAATGCTTACCAAGGTTTTTCTGTGAGCAAAGCAACCCTTATACCTCATTACAGTCACTATAAGTGATGATTGTATACACACATTTGGTGTGATTGCAACAGAGTTGCAACCCTATCCCCTATATCCTATCCCCTATCCCCTTAAAGCGACTGAAAGGAGCGAAACATGTTTAACGAGCTAATCAAAAACTACGAAAAAATCCGTGAATATATGCGAGATTTTTATGTTTATGGCTTTAAGAGTCGTGATGAATACAACGAAAAAAGCCTTCGCTCCTACGATGATGAAAAGCGCAGAATTGAAAGCTATCTCGGTGAGCATATGCGATTTGTTCGCACTCTTGAGGGTAAAAATATGTATATTGATATTGATACAAGGCATATTTCTACAAACCCTCTTTATAAATCTCTAAAGTCAAAAAGCTTTACTGACAAGGATATTACTCTACATTTTATTATATTTGATATTCTCTATTCGCCTGATGTTGCTTTTTCCGTAACTGAAATTGCTGACATAATTGCAGATGAATATTTATCTCATTTTGATGAGCCTCTTTCCTTTGATGAGTCAACTATAAGAAAAAAGCTAAAGGAATATGAAAAGGAAGGCATAATTGAGGTATTTAAGAAAGGCAAAACAAACTACTATAAAAGAACAAGTGATATTGAGTATGCAAAATACGAAAATGCGCTAAGATATTTTAGCGAAATAGCCCCTGTTGGCGCTATTGGCTCGTTTATTTTAGATAAATTAGACACACAGAGTGGTATTTTTGCATTTAAGCATCACTACATAACAAGCGCACTTGACAGTGATGTGCTTTCTACTATTTTTGAAGCAATCAATCAAAGAAAAATTCTTTATACCTGCAATCATACCTTAAAAAAGGAAAATCCCTTTATAAATAAGGTTGTGCCACTTCAGGTTTTTGCAAGTGTACAGGGTGGCAGGGAGCATTTATTGTGCTACGATTTAAGAAATAAAAATCTTACTTCCTTTAGAATTGACTACATAAAGGACATTAAAATTGGCGAGGAGTGTCCAAATTTTGATGAATTTAGAGCAAATTTAGAGGAAGCAAAAAAGCATATGTGGGGCGTTGTAGTAAGAAAAAGGACTGAGCATATTTCCTTTACAGTTGAGATAAACAACGATGAATATTACATTGTAAATCGCCTTAACCGAGAAAAACGAATTGGCACAGTTGAGAAAATTGATGACCACCACTACCGTTTTTCAGCCGAGGTGTGCGATAGCTGGGAGCTTGTGCCTTGGATTCGCACATTTATTTGCAGAATTTGCGAAATTAACTTTTCAAATCCAATACACCAAAGGCGCTTTATGGCAGATTTTAAAAAAATGTATGAATTGTATAAGTAGCCATCAGCAGATAGCAGTTAGCGGTCAGCGAGGATACAAAATTAAATACTTCAAAATAAATTATCATAAACTAACTTGCTAACAGCTGACGGCTAACCGCTAACAGCTATTTCTACTGAAAGGAGAAAAACCATGATTTTCAATGAAATATACGGCTGCTACTACAATGCCGTAGCTAAAATATTAGAAAACGCCATAAAAGAGCCAATTAGCAAAGAAAAAATGCGCGAAATCGTTGAAAAGCATGCATTTAGTGAGAGCTTTTTTGAAATTTCAAGCAAAATAAATAGTCAGGAGTATCAATTATTAAGTAAAAACGGTACTACTCCAATTAAAAATAAAATTTCAATGCCTCTTACAACTATTCAAAAAAGATGGCTAAAAGCAATTTTCCTTGACAAAAGAATAAGACTTTTTACTGATGATAATATTTTGCCTGATGTTGAGGAGTTATTTAATCCTAATGATTATTATATTTACGATAAATATAATGATGGCGACAATTATGATGATGAAAATTATATAAAGATTTTTCGCACCATTTTAAGTGCCACTAAAAATAAGCAACACATAAAAATTACAATGACCTCGAATAAAGGCAGAAGCATATGCACGGTGGCTTTTCCTGAATATATTGAATATTCCCCTAAGGATGATAAATTTCGCCTTTATACAAGTGGCTCAAGGCAAATACACATTGTTAATATAAGCACCATAAAAAAGTGTGAGATTTATAACGGGCCAATTTATCAAAAGAAGCCTCAAAAAAATACATATACAAGATATGTTGAAATTGAGCTTTACGACATAAGAAACACCCTTGAACGATTTATGCTTCACTTTGCCCACTATAAAAAGGTAGCAACTAAGGAAGAGGATAACAAATATCGCGTAATTATCTATTATGAGTCCATTGATGAATCGGAGCTTATTATTAGAATTTTGTCCTTTGGACAGTTTGTAAAGGTTGTTTCCCCGGAAGGATTTTTAAATCAAATTCGCTATCGCATAAATAAGCAAAAATTATTATTCAATAAAAAATGAGACCGAAAATTTTCGGTCTCGTTTTTGTTATTCCTCTGTTGGATTTAAATCGTTAAATGAAACGCTATCAGCTGTATCGTAAACTGCGCTCACAATATTATTATCTAAGTTGTAGCCGTAAATATAGCTAATTACATTTGCACCATCAGCATCCTTTGTAATTGTATAAAGGTTCATTGTGATTTCTGCACTTGCACTACTTGCATTTGTAAAGTCGCCATTTAAAATAAAGTCAAATGCAACATACTTTTCCTTTGATAAGTCGATACTTATTGTCTTTTCAGCAAATGCGCCATTTTCATCAATAGGAGCATTGTTGTTAGCAGCTGCCACAAAGCCATAATTTAATGGAGCAGAAGCGTTTACTTCATTGTACTTGTTAATTGAAGCAAGCGAAATCATGTAGCCTGCGCACATATTTTCGCCGTTTGATGAATAGCCAAGGAATTTAAAGATTGGGTCAAATGAGTCGCCAATTTTCTTATCGCCACATCTTGAGCATACGCCCTCTGTGTAGCACTCTTCAACAAATGATGTGAATACATATTTCATTTCTGTGTTGTGAGCATTATCATAGTAATATTCACAGTGGTTTGCGTATTCAATCATTGATAAATGACCCTTTGATTTTTCAGTTACGCTTTTAACAAAATCGGAATTTTCTGTACCTGTGAATATGATTTTTGAAATACCTGTATTTTGTAATGAGTATTGAGAGTAAATTGAGGTACAGCCCTTTGGTACAACAACCGTAATGTTTTTACCTGCTGTTCCTTTTAGTGAGTCATGAGGAATTTGTGTAAGACTTTCGGGAAAACGAACATATGTAAGATTTGTGCAATTTTGGAAAACGCCGCTACCTAAAGATGTTACTGTGTTTGGAATATCAATGCTTGTGAATTTAGCGCCGGAAAATGCAAATGCACCAATACTTGTTAATTTATCTGGAAAATTAAACTCATTTTCAATAGGGCAACCAGACAAAAAATTACCATCAATTGAAGTTACATTTTCAGCGTAGTTTATTACTGTCTTTAAGCTTGAACAACCGTTAAATGCATAGCCCTTCATTTCCTTTACTGATGCGGGGATCGTAATAGATGTAAGCTTTGAATTATCCTTGCAAAAGTCGTTAGAAATGTTAGTTAATTTATTTGATAAAATAAGTGTTTCAAGGTTTTTACACTCTTGAAATACTTTTGCTGCAACGCTTGTTACAGTATCGGACATTTTTACATAAACAAGCTTTGATTTATAGTTAAGGGTAGTGTCTATATAAGTAATGCCGTTTGGAATTTCAATTCTTACAACATAGTCTTTTAATGAAGCGGTATTTTCATCGTAACCAAGAGCAACATTTAACGCTTTGTTTTGTACGATAGAAAATGATGTTTGGTCCTTTACAATGTAGTAAGCTGGATATGTATAATAATTTCCGTCAGCACCTAAAAGTACAACTCTTTCAGTTGTGCCTATTGTTGTAGGAACGGCAACACCGTCTATTGTGTCAGGTGTTTCTAAAAATTCGTTACTTGTGCTTCCTGCCGCACTAACGCTTAATGCAAATAAGCAAGCAAGCATAGCAACCATTAAAGTAACTAAAAATAATTTCTTTTTCATGTTCTTCTCCTTATAAAATTTAAATGGAGTTTTCAATTAAATTGACACTTCTCCAATATCATTGTACAATATATATAATCGCATTTTCAATGGACTATTTTATTTTTTAAAATGGATTTTTTTACTGTTTAGATGTGAAAAAGTCAAGAAAATTATATCTCTTTAAAGCCTTTTACCTTATCAGTATAAAGTGTGTCGCCAATATTAAATGGTGCTTTTAAAAGCTGTGGATGGTTTGGCTGTAAATCCATTTTACCGTAATAATATTCGTGGGTGTGTCCCTTCTTATATTCAAAATCAACATTTTGAAGTGTTATATCTTCACAGTCAACTATAAGTGATGGACTTTCCTCAATGAATTTACTGTCTCTTATTGTTACATTCTTAATATTACCTGTGGTATTATCGGAGCAAATAACAAAGCCCTCGCCCTTGCCCCACCATCCACCTGCGTGAATGCGTGTTTCACAGTCAATGTTATAAATTTCTACATTTTCAACAAGTCCATCATCCCCTGAGAAAATTGAAATACCTCTATTTGATGGTAAAATCTTAATATCGTGTACCTTAACATTTCTAACAACGCTGTATAAGTGTCCAAAACGAATAGCCGCAGAGCGTGAGGACATTAAGCAATCATAAATTTCCATATTTTCGCATACGCCCTCTGTATTTGTAATACATGTTGCCGCAAAGCAGTCATCTCCACAAAGAAATGTGCAGTTTCTAACCACGATATTTTTTGATGCTGTAAAATGCACGCCATCATTGTTTGCAATTCTGTTATGATTGTCAACATACATATTTTCAAACACGATGTTTTCACAGTTTGAAAATGTTACTGTCCAGCATGGAGAGTTGAAAATTTTAAGGTCGTGAATATGTAAATTCTTACAGTTATTAAAGAAAATTGGCTGTGATGGTCTTGTAATCTTTGTTTCAGGTCCAACTACCGTTTGCTCCTCAAACTCCTTAACCATTTCCTCACGGTTAATTTCAGAAGGACACCATGCATCAAAATTAACAAATGCATCGCCATTCATTTGAATTTTACCGCCGCCGTAAATTTCAATATTGTCGCTATCAAGGGCGTAAATAAGTGAAATTGTCTTTACCATTTCGTTATGGTAAAATTCGTTTGCATAGTAGTGGTCTAAATTGCGAGAGCCTACAATCTCTGTGCCCTTTTCAATGTAAACCTTCATATCTCCTTTAAGTCTAAGCGTGCCACAAAGGAAAAAGCCCTTGCCATCAAGCACTAATGTATCACCCTTTTCACAAGCATCAATCGCCGCTTGAATAGCAGCAGTATCAAGAGTGCAGCCATCTCCCTTAGCGCCAAAATCTCTTACATTTACAAATTTCATAATGTTACCTCTTATAATTAAATTATACATCTATATTTTACCATTATTATATAAAAAAATCAACATACTTTTTCTTTGGAAAAAGAAAAAGTACGCAAAAAGAAACCGAAAGGGATACACAATACAAAAGCTGCTAAATTCTACATTCTTATCGCGAAGAAAAAAGTATGCAAAAAAGACTTACTTTTTTCTTTGGAAAAAGAAAAAAGCTAAGCAAAAAAGAAACCGAAAAGGAACGTATACAAAAAAATCGTTTGTTTTCTTATTCTTTGGAAAAAGAAAAAGTAGGCAATCCAGAGACTAAAAGATTCTACTGTGTCAAAACCATTAGTTTACCACATTCTTTTAGAAAAAA
>JAZSHT010000027.1:0-17518 GCA_045533435.1 Eubacteriales bacterium
AAAATGAAATATACAGTAATCTGAACGTTATTGAGGCAATTATTATGTTAGATAACGCGTTATGGATTACTTATCCAAAAAAAGAGGAATACACATGCCCCGTTTTTAAAAGAGGCTTTAATATAAATGGCGAAATTAAAAAAGCCACTATGAAAATTACCTCTCTTGGTTGCTACTATGCAACACTAAACGATGAGAGAATTGGGGACTTCGTTTTAGCTCCCGGTTGGACATACTATAAGCGTGCGCAAATGCAGGAGTATGATATTACATCACAAATTAAAGAAGAAAACGAAATAAGAGTTACTCTTTCACAGGGTTGGTTTAACGGCAGAATAAACATTCGAACAAGAATGGAGCTGCCTGACATGCGACCTTCCTTAATTTGCGAAATTGAGATTTTATATAAGAATGGAAAAAAGGAATATATTTATTCTGATGAAAATTGGGAATGTGCATTAAGCAAGATTACATTTTCCGATATTTACGATGGCGAATATTACGATGCAAATTATGAGGAAAATTTCGTGCCTGTTAAGGTTGAAAGCTATCCTGATTTTAAGATTGTTAAGCAGCAGGGCGAAATTATAAGAGAGCAAGAGGTTATTTTCCCTCAAAGGATTTTTAAAACGCCTAAGGGGGAGACTGTTATTGACTTTGGTCAAAATATGACAGGATATTTTGAAATTGCACTTGACGCAAAAAAAGGCGACAGGATTTCACTTTCCGTTGCAGAGGTGCTTGACAAAAACGGAAATTTCTATACTGAAAACTACCGCAGTGCAAAAGCAAAATTTGAGTATATTTGCAAGGATGGATATCAGGTATATAAGCCTAAATTATGCTTTTGGGGATTTAGATATATAAGAGTTGATGAGTTTCCTTGTGAAATTACTAGCGATAATATTAAGGCTATTGTGCTTCACTCTGATATAAAAAGAACGGGATATCTTGACTCCTCAAGTCCGTTACTTAACAAGCTGTTTTCAAATATTATTTGGGGACAAAAGGGTAACTTTCTTGATGTGCCTACCGATTGCCCTCAAAGAGATGAACGACTTGGTTGGACAGGAGATGCGCAGGTATTTATAAGAACTGCATCATATAACTATAATGTTGAAAAATTCTTTGATAAGTGGCTTGAGGATTTACGCCTTGAGCAAAAGCGTGAGGGGTTAATTCCTTTCTGTGTTCCACAGGTGCATGAAAAACCGGGAAGCTCAACTGCAGCGTGGAGTGATGCGGCTACTGTTTGTCCATGGCAGATTTATTTGACCTATGGTAACACGAAAATTTTAAGAAGACAGTTTAAGTCAATGTGCGATTATATTGCGGAAATTGGCAGAATAACTAAGAAAAAGGACCTTTGGTACGGCTGCTGGCATTTTGGCGACTGGTTAGGACTTGATGCGCCTGCGGGAAGCTATAAGGGTTCAAGCAACACGGATATTATTGCTTCTGCTTTTTACGCTTACTCTACAAGCCTTGTTATAAAGGCTGGTAAGGTGCTTGGCAAGAATGTATCAAAATATGAAAAGCTACACAAAAGAATTATCGAAAAATTTAAAAAGACATTTACCGAATTTAACACACAAACGGAATGTGTTGTAGCACTTTACTTTGACTTAACAGACAATAAGCAAGAGGTTGCAAACAAGCTTGCAAGGATGATTATTGAAAACGGCAACAGATTAAAGACCGGATTTGTAGGCTCACCATACCTACTTCATGCTTTGTCTCAAAACGGATATACCTCTCTTGCTTATGATTTGCTTTTACAAGAGGAGTTTCCGTCTTGGTTATATTCCGTAAAGCAAGGGGCTACCACCATATGGGAGCATTGGGACGGAATGAACGATAAGGGCGAATTTTGGTCTAAGGACATGAATTCCTTTAATCACTATGCTTACGGAAGCGTGGCTGATTGGGTTTACGGTGTTGCTTGCGGTATTCAAGTAGATGAAAGCAAGCCGGGCTTTAAGCATATTATTATTGCGCCTCAGCCAACTGACAAATTAAGCCATTTAAGCGCATCTATCGACACAGTAAGGGGTGTAGTATCATCTAAGTGGTATCACAAGGACGGTAAAATAAGATATGAAATTACAACTCCATCAAGTGCCACTATCATTATTGATGGTGTTACCTATGAGGTTGAGAAGGGTAGTTATATTTTTTAATGAAAGCATTAATTGCATTAAGTGGCGGCGTTGACAGCGCATGTGCTGCTATAATGATGAAAAATCAAGGATATGAGTGTATTGGCGTTACAATGAAGCTACACTCAGAAAAGGAGTCCTCTTGCCTTACATCTAAGGACATTGAGGATGCAAGGGGAGTTTGCGAAAATTTAGGAATTCCCTACTCTGTGGTTGATTTTTCAAGTGATTTTGACAAATATGTTATTGAAAATTTTATAAGTGCATATGAAAATGGCGCAACTCCAAATCCTTGCATTGAGTGCAATTTCCGTTTAAAGTTTGATAAGTTATATGAATATGGAATTGAAAACGGATGCGATTTTATCGTTACTGGTCATTATGCAAGAATTGAGTATGATGAAAAATACGGCAGGCGTGTGCTTAAAAGGGGTTTAGACCCTAAAAAGGACCAAAGCTATGTTTTATGGCGTATATCCAAGGAAAAGCTTAAAAAAACAATTTTCCCTCTTGGAAATATTCTTTCTAAGGATGAAGCAAGAGAAATGGCAAGCTTGGCAGGGCTTGATGTAAGCACTAAAAAGGATAGTCAAGACATTTGCTTTATTCCAGACGGAGATTATGCTGCCTTTATTGAAAATTACAGAAAAAAGTCCTACCCTGTGGGTGATTTTGTAGATTTAGAGGGCAAGGTGCTTGGCAAGCATAAGGGGATTATCCGTTACACTATTGGGCAAAGAAAGGGCTTAGGGCTTGCTCTTCCTGCTTCAATGTATGTTGTATCAAAGGACTTAGAAAAAAATCAAGTTATACTTGGCTTTAATGAGGATTTATTCTCAAAGGAGCTTTATGCGACCGATGTAAATCTATCGGCTATTGATGAAATTACTGAGCCTATAAGAGTTAAGGCGAAAATTCGCTATAATCAAGAAGCGAAGGATGCATACGCAGCTATGGAAAATGGGCTTTTGCATATTGTTTTTGATGAGCCTCAAAGAGCCGTTTGCCGTGGACAGAGTGTGGTTATTTATGATGAAGATACCGTGCTTGGTGGCGGGATTATATGCTAAAGTATTAGCATATAAATGAAGCGCACCATAGGTGCATAAAAAATGAAGCAGAGCTTCGCTCTACGAGGCACACCTTCGGTGCATTGAAAGTTTGATGTATGCTTCGCTTCATATTTGCAGAGCAAATGCTTCATAATCACGAAGTGATTGCTTCGTTTTGACAAGATCATTGCTTAATTTGTCATTGGACGGTCAATTGATGTCCTACGATTAGTCTAATCTTGTTGACTGATGGCGGCTAACATATAACAAAAAGACAGAATTTTCAGTGGAAAATTCTGTCTTTTTATATGTTATTTATTGTAAGAAGTTAAGCATTTCGGACAAGGACATATTTTTGAACATTTCTTTATAATATTCAAGCTCCTTCATTATCATTTCATCAATAACCTGCATACCTAAAAGCTCGACGGGGGCTTTATCATCAGTTAATATAAGATTGCCTGCCTCATAGTGCGTTAGTCTTTTATCCACCGTAGAAAGAATTTGGGATAGTGGGTGGCTATCTTTTGGATAATAATTTTTAAAGCTGTCAACCATGTGTGTATTATTTGAAGCAAACACTACTCGGTTTGTGCCGCGGTCTGCCACGTAAACGTTATTAAAAACAGACGCAACCGTATCACAAAGGTATTTGTCAATTGAGCCGTCGGTTGAGGAATACATATTAAGGTTTACTACCATTACGCCGTCATCTGTCAGATGTTCATTTACCTCGTTAAAGAATTCGACGCTTGACATTTGAAATGGGATAGTAACATCGCGGTATGCATCAACCATAATAACATCATATTTGTTTGCACTGCGCAAATATGCTCTGCCGTCAAACTCAACGCACATAATTCGTTCATCCTTAGGAAGTCCGAAGCGGTCATATGCAAGGTCAATAATCTTTTTATCAATTTCAACGCCTGTCATTACCGTATTGTCAAAATAGCGATAGCATTGAGACGCGTAGGTGCCGCTTCCCATGCCAAGAATAAGCATATTAAGCTGTTCCTTTTCGGTAACACCTGCCATATAGGGCGCGGCTAAGGCGTAATCGTAGTACATGCCTGTAAGTCCGCCGTCCTTTTTTGTAATAGATTGCACTCCAAAAAGAACGTTTGTGGAAAGAACTATATCATCTTCATCTTCCACAACCTGCAAATAATTGTATATGGACTCATCCTCGTAAAGATTTGGATCATTACGCCAAAACGCAAAGCTGTTTACAGATGCAAGAAACGAAAAAACAATTACAAAAGCTGCCATTACTGAAGCCTTTACAAGCTTTGTCTTAGCGGTAATGAAATACGTAATAGCGATTGCAAGCAATATGATTGCAAAAATAATAAATGTCCATGATGTTCCTACCAAAGGGATTGTGATAAAGGTTGGAGTAAATGTGCCGATAATTGAGCCTATTGTATTAAGGGCGTTAAGCTCGCCTACTATTTTTCCGTTTTCCTCAAGGCTACTTACCGCATATTTAACAAGTGCAGGGGACACGCTTCCAAGAAGCATAAGAGGAAATACGAACAGGACTAAACAGGAGATAAGCGATGCCCAAATTAAAAAGTTTTGTCCCACAAGCATTGCAAGCGCAAGTGAAATACCTGCAATAATATATTTACCTAAGAAGGGGATTGCAGCCGTCCATACGGCTACTATGAGAATGCGGAAATATAGCTTATCGGGAGAAGGGTTTTTATCTGCCATTCTACCGCCCCAGATATTGCCCAGCGCCATAGCAATCATAATAGCGCCTATTATAATTGTCCATACGATTTGCGAGGATGAAAAATAAGGGGCTAAAAGTCTGCTTGCACCAAGTTCAATCGCCATAACTGACATTCCTGAAAAAAACTCAGTAAGATAAAAAAACCATTTCTTTTTTAGCATATTAAATCCTTTCTGTAAATCCTTGATTTTCTGTTTTTATTGTAACACAAATGGAATAAAAAGTCAATTATATGAAAAGACCCGCTTTAAAGCGGGTCTCTTTTAAGGTTACTTTATAAATTCTCTTTTGTTTAGCTCGTAGAGGACTACTAGCCTTGTCATTGATTTAAGTGGGTAGAGTGTTTCGTTTTTAAAGACCTCGATGGTTACAAAGGCACGCTCATTGTTTATGTGGCTATGGTTGTAATCTGTTTCCTCGGCGGTTATATAGATTGTTTTGCCATCGGTGTGTAGGTCCTTAAAGCCTCTGAAGCAATTTGAGCAAGGTGTCTTCATATAGATTACTAAGAGGTATGAGTCCTCTCTTTTCCAGCTTGTAAGCTCCTTTATGCCGTAATATCTGCCGAATTTGTTTATTTCCTCTGTTGAACCAAGAAACCACGAGGTGTTTTCCTTTATATTTAAAAGCTTTTCAGATTTATATGAGGAATATCTGTCTAGATAGTCATCCTCTTTGTTAAATTCCCAATCTAATTTGCCTGTTTTTTTATTATGCCAATAGCCTACTGAATATTTATTCTTTGGCACTTTTAAATAAAAGTTATAAACTGCGCAAGCCTGTGTAACATCAAGTCCATCAAGTCCATCAAAGCTGATTTTTGCGACCTTACGTTCCCAATCAAAATACAAATCGTAAAAGCCGTATATATCATAGGGCAAGCCTGACTCTATGTGCATACCTATTACGAAAATGTAATAATCATCAAAAAAGCTTTCCTTTAAGTCCTTTGTATTACTAAAGCTATTAAGAGCAACATCATAATCGCCTATAATTTCGTAGTAGTATCCAAATTCAAAATCGTGTCCTTCGTTACCGTATGATGGAATATTTTCCCCTATGTAGTCGCCAAATTGTAATTTTTCGTAATATTTTTTAACATCAATCAAGGTGGGATTTTCGCTATTTTGATTGCCGTTTTCCATGTATTCATTAAATGGATTTAGTATGCGATTTAAGGTTAGCTCTACATCTCCACGGATTTCGTAGTAATCTCCATCAAAAAGCATGCTTTCTGTTACTACGAATGATTTTTCTCCATCGTAGATGTCAAGCCTATATGTTTGTGCGCCAAGAGGTATTTCCTTGCCTACATTTACGAATGTAACATTATAGATACATTCCATTATTTCTAACACGCTTGCTTTATCCGTTATTAAATACTGCTCATATTTGCCGTTAGCGTTGATTGTTACATTTATTTTATCCGCTGTTAAATTCAATTCGGCAAGGTCAGGAAAATCGGTTATTTTTTGAATTTTTGTTTCATTTATATCGGTATCTGTGTCGATAATTTGGCTGTCTGCTTCCGTATCTGTGTCGGGGGTGGAATTGCTGCAAGAGGCAAATATAAAAAGTAAAGCGAAAAGTATTAAAATTATTGATATATGCTTTTTCATATATTTCCTCCTTTTTGGTTCTTCCATGATAGTTTATAATATTAAGACTAAAATGTCAATATATATTTTAAATTATCCAATCGTAGATGCTTATATAAACCGTGAAGCGGTCGTTTAGCTGAGTTGTGTCTATGTTTATATCATAAAAGTGAATTTGGCTTGTATATTCGTCTTTTTCTATGTGATTATAGGTGTGAAGCGTAAGGTATAGGTTTCCGCCTACAATTTTTATTTCGGTTACTATAAATTCTTTTTCGGGGATATTATCAAGATAGAGCAAAACGCTGTTTTCTTTAGAAAAATAGAATTTGCTAAGACCGTATTCATTTAATTCGATTGAGTCCCGATTTACTATATAAGCACTGTTTTGTCTGGGTGTTGGGGAATCCTTGTCGGAGGTTATCAAATCAACTCTTTTTTGTTTAATTTCGTTATAGTTTACCGTAATATTTTGTATGCCCTCAACATATTCTATTGTGGTTTTGGGAATTATTATATAATCATATTTAAAAAATTCCTGTACCCATTCGGGATACATTCTGTCGCCCGGCTCATAAAACCAATCAAGAATTATACTGTACTCACCGTTTTCGTGTTTTAAATTACGGAAGGCTATTTCAATTTCTCCGTAGTAAGTATCGTAATAATGGCGGTGTAGCACCATTATATAGTTATTTTCAAAGGTTTGTGGCGTTACCTCGTTGGTATTAAAATATTGAAGCATTTGCTCGTATGAATTTATGAGCATAAAGTATGAGTCTATCTCTTCGGGGAAGAAATATTTTTCGTCATCTGTTGTTTCCCAACTGCGAATTTCGGAATATAAAGCGTGGTCAAAATCTACATAGTCTATTTCTATATTGGAAGCGTACTTTGTTTTCGGCTTTGGAAGATTTGGAAGATAGACATAATTTATATTTGCATACACCTGAAAGTCTTCTGACAAGCTTTCAGTATTTATATAAAACTCGTAAAATATAGCATCCGTGTCTTCCTTTGGAATAATTACATCCTCGCTATATGTGTACATTTCGCAGGAGAAATAGAAATCGCCGTTTTCAACCTTATAATCTAATATTGACAAATCGCATTTTGGCTCGGGGATATAGACAATTAGTACATCGCTGTTATAGTCGCTCATTTCCTCGTAGGCGCTTACCTTTAAGCCGATTTCATTTGCAATTTCTCTATTCACTATAAAAGCGGTAGGTCTATTTAAAAACAGTCTTTTATTTTCAGTGGTTGCATAGAAGAAATTTCTTTTATTTGTTTTTGTATGGTCAACAATTATTGGTTTTATTCCCTCAAAATATTCTATTTCAGTTTTTGGTACTACTATATATTCGGTGCTTCTGATTATCTCTGCGACTTCTTCTTGTAAATGTGAGCTTGCTGACAAGGAATAGTCTCTTGAAATATAATAGTAGCCATCTTGAATTTTAAAATCGTGATAGCCTAAGGTTATTTCGTACTCATCCTTTCCAATACAATATGAGTTTTTGATTGCAACAACATAGTTATTCTTAAATAATTCTTCGGTTGCCTTTGTATCTGCATATTTACTAAGCTCGTCTAATGAGTCAAATATTTTTATATACTCGCTAAAATCATTCGGGAAAAGGTCGCTTACATAGTGATAATTTAATTTTGTGTAATAGTCGCCTTTTGTATCCATAGCTGATATTGTTACATTGTAGCGATTTATTTCATTATAATAATTGTCGCTAATATCGGGGTTGTCAGTATCTATCGTTGTGTCGGTGGTTGTGTCGGTGGTTGTGTCGGTTGGTTCTTGTGTGTCTGTGGTGTCAGTTGTTTGGCTATTTGTGTCTGTGCTTGGTGTTATATTATTACAGGAAGCAAGTATGGTTAGTAGCATAACAAGTGCTAAAATTAGTGAAAGATATTTTTTCATAATGCTTTCTCCTTTAAATTGTTTACTTTGTCAATTACAGTTTAGCACATTTAACCAAGTTCGTGTTGTTTTTTTCTTAATTTTCAGTTATTTTTCACAAAGCTTTCACATTGAGATAATTTTCTTTTATGATTTTATGTAACACTAAATACTGCTTTACATATCATTATAACAGAGAGAAAAAACACGGCGGTGTTGATTATCTCTCAAATCTAAAAAGGACATTTTCATAAATTCTTCTTATGGAATACGGTAATAATATGAACTGCTTATGTAATCTTTTTGACAACGAAATCGTTTGGGTAATTGTAATTGCCGCTATCATTCTTTGTTGCTGCTGTAATTAAGTAATACACATAGCAAAAATGCCATCAGATAATCTGGTGGCATTTTTAATGTTATTTTTTAATTAGAGTAATGTTGCCGTACTCGTTAACGATAAAAATTTTATCGTAGCCCTCGCTATATGTTGGAGCTTCAATAGAATTATAAATATTTTCTATTGTAATATTCGCTTCTTTACGGCTTCTTGTTTGATTCCGTTCTAATATTATATTTAATGGAGCATCCAGAAAATAAGCCTCTAATTGAGAGTAAGCATTTTTAGTACATTTCAAAATTTCGAGCCGATGTGATATTTTTTCATTTGTTGAATCGAATATCACATCTTCTCCATTTTTTAACAACTCATTAGCGTTTTTGCGTGCAAGCTCAAATATGTATTCAATACATATTTCATGCTTTTTTAAAGCAATCTGTTTTTGCGACAATGAAGCTAAGGAAATTTTCTTTTCCTTTATTAAATACTCTGCTATTTCATCTGAATATTTAATATTTTCGTTACCGTATAATTTTTTTCTTATTTCATCAGTACTTACTATTTGTCCGCCTAATTCTTTTGCAAATGTGCTTTTGCCAACCCCAGGCGCTCCCACCAAAATAATCAATTTAGCCATTAAAGTGCGTTATACATTTCCTTAAGCTTTTCAATTAAGCCCTTGGCTTTTTGTTCCTTTTCTCTAACCTCATCAATTACAGCCTTTGGAGCTTTTGATACAAAGTTTTGATTTTCAAGCTTTTTGCTTAAAAACTCTAATTCCTTGTACGCCTTTTCTAACTCGTTTTGAATTCTTGCCTTTTCGCTTTCTATATCAACCATTTCAGCAATTGGTAGATACACCTTTGCATCGCAAAGAGCCACAGAAACCATTCCCGAGATATTTTCAAGGTCTTTATTTATAACCTCAACAGATGATGCTCCTGCTAGTCTAACAAGATAATCCTCGGCATCCTTATAGGCTTCATTATTTTCTGTTACAATAGTAACCTTAACCTTTTTAGAATTTGGAACCTTTAGCTCAGCACGGCTTTCGCGAATTGCCTTTATCAAATCCATTATTTTTTCCATTTTTGATACTTCAGCAAAGTTTAGCTTTTCTGAATATTCAGGCCATTTTTGGAGCATTAAGAAGCTATTTTCTTCAACTGGTAATGCTTGATAAATCTCTTCTGTAATGTATGGCATGAATGGGTGAAGAAGCTTTAATATGTTTTCAAGTACATATCCAAGTACCTTTTCAACATTTGTTTTTTGCTCTATATCTGTTCCGTTAAAGCGAATTTTCGCTAGCTCGATATACCAGTCGCAGAATACGCTCCATATAAAGTCGTACACATTTTGAGCTGCAATACCCATATCATAATTTTCAAGATTTGTTGTGATTTCCTTTACTGCTTCATTAAGCTTTGTAAGAATCCACTTATCTTCCAATGCAAGACAATCCTCACTTGGAAGTTCAATCTTGCTAATTGACATATTGAGCAATAAAAATCTTGATGCATTCCAAATCTTATTTGTAAAATTACGCATTGAGATGATTTTTTCATCGCTATATCTTAAATCATTTCCTGGTGAGCTTCCTTGAACCAGCATAAAGCGAAGTGCATCGGCTCCATATTGATCTATTACTTCAAGTGGATCAATACCGTTGCCTAAGGATTTAGACATTTTTCTACCTTGATCATCGCGAACAATGCCGTGAATTACTACGGTATCAAATGGGAGCTTACCTGTGTATGCTAAGCCAGAGAAAATCATACGGCTTACCCAGAATCCGATAATATCATATCCTGTTACAAGTGTATTTGTTGGATAGAAATATTTGTAGTCCTCAGCCTCTTCATTCGGCCAACCTAAAATTGAGAATGGCCATAATGCAGATGAAAACCATGTATCAAGTGTGTCTGGGTCTTGGCTTAAGCTCTTGCTTCCACATTTTTTACATGCACATGGCTCTGTCTTGGCAACATTAACCTCGCCACAATCATCACAATACCATGCAGGAATTCTATGTCCCCACCATAGCTGACGAGAAATACACCAATCTCGAGTATTACGCATCCAATTAAGGTATATTTTTGTAAATCTTTCAGGAATAAAGCGAAGCTCACCATCCTCAACGGCTTTAATTGCAGGCTTTGCAAGGTCTTCCATTTTAACAAACCATTGCTTTGAAATCATTGGTTCAATAACGGTATGACAACGATAGCATGTACCTACATCATGCTTAAGAGGCTCTATTTCCTTTAACGCGCCTATTGTATTAAGGTCATCTATAATCATCTTACGCGCATCCTGTGTTGTTAGTCCTGCATATTTACCGCTGTCAAAAACCTCTGGCTCATCAGCTGATAATCTTCCTGCATTCTTAAGCTCTAAATACGCCTTATAGTCCTCGGCGCCTGTCATTTTTCCATCATATGTTAAGCAGCGAACCATTGGCAAGCTATGGCGAACTCCAACCTCGAAGTCATTAGGGTCGTGAGCTGGTGTTATTTTAACAACGCCCGTTCCCTTTTCCATATCCGCATGCTCATCACATACAATAGGAATCTCCTTATCTATTAGAGGAATGATAGCATGACATCCGTGCAGATGCTTATAGCGTTCATCCGCTTCGTTAATAGCTATTGCAGTATCGCCAAGCATAGTTTCAGGACGAGTTGTTGCCACCTCAAGAAGCTCTCCTGTTTCCTTTACCTTGTAGTAAATGTGATAGAATTTACCTTCTTGATTTTCATATTCAACCTCTGCATCTGAAATAGATGTTTGGCACTTTGGACACCAGTTTACCATTCTGTTTCCGCGATAAATTTTTCCTTCGTTATAAAGGTTATTAAAAACCTCTAAAACCGCCTCTGAGCATTGCTCATCCATGGTAAAGTGATTTCTTTCCCAGTCGCATGATGTACCGAGTGTGCGTAGCTGCTCAACTATACGGTTACCGAACTTTTCCTTCCATGCCCATGCGCGCTCCAAGAATTTGTCTCTTCCTAAATCGTATTTAGAAATGCCTTCCTTGCGCATTGCTTCAACAATCTTAGCTTCTGTTGCGATTGCAGCATGGTCTGTGCCAGGCACCCACAATGTAGCGTATCCTTGCATTCTTTTAAATCTAGTAAGAATATCCTGTAATGTGTTATCAATCGCATGTCCCATATGTAGCTGTCCTGTTACATTTGGTGGTGGCATAGCAATAGTAAATGGTTTCTTTTTAGAATCTCTTATTCCTTTGAAGCAACCTGCTTTCTCCCATTTTTCGTAAGTTCTTTTCTCAACATCCTTAGGATTGTATGTCTTTGAAAGCTCAATTCCCATAATATAAAGTCCTTTCTATACCTTTATGTATATCTTCCTTTAAGAAAGTGTTTTTTAAATATCAAAAATATTATAATCAACGGAAGCTCCGTTATAACAGACATTGCCATTACAAGTTCATTTTTAGAGCTTAGCGATGACATGAAGTTATATATGCCAAAGGAAACTGTTCTTATTTCATCTGAATTTGTTACAAGAAGTGGCCAAACAAACGAGTTCCACGCTCCTATAAAGTTCATAAGACAAACAAAAATCAGCGTTGGCTGTATAACAGGCATTGCTATTTTGAATAAAAATTTCATATTTGAGCAGCGATCAACCATTGATGCAATTAAAAGCTCTCCCGGCATGCCTTTTAGTGCATTGTGTAAAATATACACATAGAAGAAGTTAGCAACAAATGGTAGTATCATAGCCGCGTGTGTATCGTGTATTCCCCAAGAAACTATCATTTTATAGTTGAATACCATTACGACCTCAAAGGGTAATGAGCTAACAACTAAAAAAATAAAAAATAATGCTTTTTTACCTTTGAAATCATATCTGTAAAATCCAAATGCACAAAGCAAGGAAGTAAACGCAACTAATGCTGTTTCAATAACCGCCACTACAACAGAATTTATAAAATACCGCATATATGGCGTGTTTTTTAATACTATCATGTAATTTTCAAATGCCACATTGTTAGGAAACCATGTCGGTGGATATTGAAAAACCTCTCTTCCCGTTTTCAGTGATGATACAACCATCCAGTAAAATGGGAACATCATGATAGTGGATACTATAATTAACAGCGCATATTTTAAGGCTACTGACAAATGATATTTTATTTTTACACTCATTCTGCCGCACCTCGTTTTTTCCTTAGCGCTACAAATCTTAAAATCATAAATATTGCTATACAAGCAAACAGTAATATGGAGCTTGCACAGGCTATACCAAAGGCGTTGCCGCCCTTTTGCATTTTTGTATAAATGTAATATACAACAGTATATAAATCATGATATGGTCCAGGGTCGCCTGAAAATAGCGGAAATAACGCATTTATTTCAAGCCACGATGATATACTGTTGATTATAGTTGTCATCATAATTGTAGGCATCATCATCGGCAAAATAATTTTGAAGATGGTTTTCACTTCGCCCGCACCATCCGCAGCTGCCGATACAATAATGCCTTTATCTAAGCTAAGCAAAAATGTTAAATATATTAAAACTGTAAAGGGTATATTACTCCACACGCCGTATATAGTAAGAGTTGTTAGCGACATAGATGAATCTGCAAGCCAGCTAATTGCATCTATACCAAACGCTCCCAACACAGCATTAAGTATTCCTTTTTCGTTAAATATTATTCTCCATGCCATTCCAATGGCAATATTTGATGTAATGAATGGTAAAAATATTGCTGTTTGAAAAAATGATGTGAATTTTTTCACGCTATATAAGCACCATGAAATAATTATAGACAGTATATTAGTTATAAGAACAACTAAGACCGTATATAAAAATGTATTACCTATCGCTTGAATAAAGTATCCATCACTCAACACATCTACATAGTTTTCAACTCCGATGCCTGAATAATCCTTTGTGAGAAAATTATAATTTTCCTTAAATGATGTTATCAGTATTTGAATAAAGGGCCAAACCTTAAAAATGCACATGAAAACAACAAGCGGAACAAAATAAGAGAGCTTTGTTGCGCCTTTTATTGTGTTTTTTATTTTTCCCCTCTGTTCTTTAGACCATAAAGCTTTGCTTTTCTTGTTATGCATATTGTTTATTTCAAATTTTCTTTTCATTTGAATCAAAGCACAATAAATTATCTCTGTTTATCGAAACAAAAATTTGCTCTCCAATTTGAAGCACCTTATCAAGATGTGCAAATATGATTTCATTATTTACTTTAAGTGTATAAAAGATACTTTTCCCTTGATACACAGCCGCCTTTACATGTGCTACAAAATCGTAGTTAGCATCAGTTGACACAATTACATCCTCGGGGCGAAAGGCAATTGTGCATGCGCTATGATATTTTTCGGGCAATGGTATAGATATATCCTCTGACACAAAGTGATTATTGATATATTGCCCTCTCAATTTATTGATGTCGTAATCTCCAAAAAAATCAGCAACAAATAAATTGATGGGAGACGAATATATTTCTCTGTTAGTACCTATTTGCTGTATCACGCCATTGTTCATTAAAACTACATTATCAGAAATGGCGTTTGCATCAAATTGGTTGTGTGTTACAAAAATGGTTGTGATAGCTAAATCCTGCTGAATCTCTCTGATTTCCTGACGCATTTCAATAGAAAGCTTTTTGTCAAGATTTGCGAAGGGCTCGTCCATAAGAAGTATTTCAGGCTTTCGTACTAGCGCCCTTGCAATAGCGACTCTTTGCTTTTGACCGCCGGATAATTCGCTTGGTTTTTTGTGAAGCAGTCCTTCAATTTTCAGCATTTTCGCCATCTTATAAATTTCATTATCTAAGAATTCTCTTTTTTCTCGCCTTTTCATTCCTTTGCAGCATATGTTTGTCAATGGAAATTCAATATTTTCGTATGCTGTCATGCTTGGATAAAGAGAATAATTTTGAAAAACATACCCAATATTTCTTTCTCGAATGGGAACGCCGGTTACATTTTTATTGCCAAAGTAAATTTCCCCCTCGGTTGGAGAAATAACTCCCGCTATTAAATTTAAAAGTGTTGTTTTGCCACAGCCTGACGGTCCTAATATTGCGGTCAATCTTCCACTATCAAATGACAGTGAAAGATTTTTTACCGCTGTTTCGTTATTGTATTTCTTGGTTACATTTTTAAGTGTAATATTCATTATATTATTTGCCTTGCAATGCCTTATTAGAGTTAATTTCAGCCTCAGACAATGCTTGCTTAGCTGTTTTTAATCCACCCACTACCTGTGCAAACGCTTGCTTAATCTCGTTTCTTATAGCTCTTGCGCCAATTACAGGTGGGAATGTTCCGCCGTGCTCCATGGTTTTAATTGAAGCCTGCAAAACCTGATTGTTTGCTAAATAGTCAGCGAACTCAGCCTGCTTTTGAACATCCTTATAAGGTGATACTGCACCTATTGATCTGCACCATCTTGATGAGTTTTCAATATTTGTAAAGTATTCAACAAATTCGCACGCTGCCTTTTCCTTTTCCTCATTAGATGAGAAAACGATAATTCCTCTGTTAAATATTGGTGCCCACGCATTTGAGTCTGTGCTTGGAACTGGCGCGGTTGCGTATTCAAAGCCATTTGGAAGAATATACGGCTCGTATGATGATGTACCGAAGAACGAACCTAATAATCCTGCGTTAAAATCGCCATCTATTGAGCCTGTTGTAAATGAGGTTGCAAAATACTTTTTATTTGCGTTCTCAACAAACCAATCTATTTTACTTGCGCAAGCATCATTATTAAATCCAACGGTTAATGTTTCTGTATCAATGTAGGTTGAGCCTGTTTGCATAAATAATGTTTGACCCAAGTCAATATATGAGTCGGTTGCAAATCCTGAAATTCCTTTTTGCTCGTATATTTTCTTTGAGTTTTCAGCTAACTCTTCCCATGTTGTTGGCTCTTTCAAGTCTAGCTCATCGTATAATGTTTTATTGTAGAATAAAACAGGAATTGTATTGTGAACAGGAACGATATGAAGCTTTCCATCCTTAGAGCCAACTGACTCCTCCATTAAAGCTGTGGGCAAGCGCTTACTTAGATTATCAATATCAATGTATTTGCCCATATCTGCAAGAAATCCACCATCAAGATATTCTGGTAATACGGTTGCAAACTCGATAATAATGTCAGGACCTACACCGTTAGCAACGGAATTATATACCTTGTCGCTATAACCTTGGCTAGGTTGAGCCTGCAATATAACCTCAATTTCATCCTGAGATGCATTGAATTCATCTACGATAACCTTTAATTCATGCTCAGTGCCTCCCTCTTCTACATTCCATGAATGCCACACAACAACCTCTGTTTTATCGTTGTCCGCCTTGCATCCCATAAGAATACACGCTAAAATTATTACAAGGGTAAGCACAGTTATTTTAAGCATATTCCTGCTTTTCATGTTTTTCTTCTCCTTAATAGTCAACTAGTTTCTTTTAATTGCTATCTTATACTCTTCATCAACCTCAATTAAAATATCATGGTCTTTAATATCATCGAATTTACTTAAGGTTTCGCCTAGTATATAATTTTCCCATCCCTCAGGAATTTGTCCCTCAACCACACGAATTGAAATGGTGTCTGTTATTTCGCATCCAATTTGCTTTCTTGCATCTTGAATACTTCTAATGATTTCACGGGCAATACCCTCATTCATAAGCTCCTTAGTGATTGTAAGGTCTAATGAAACAACTATCTCCTGAGAGCTTGCAACGGCAAGACCATCCTTTGCATCATATAGAACAAGAATAATATCCTTGCTATATTCCTTAGCTTCTCCATTGATGATACACTCAACACAATTTTCATTGATTGTATATGCATTAGATTTAATTGCCTTAATGATTAGTCCCTTTTCAGCTGGGTAGTTGTTGCCGATTACTGCAAAGTTAGGATTATATTTTACTGTCGCAATATCGCTTACATTTTCAAGCACCTCAATGTTCTTAACATTAAGCTCCTCTAAAATTAAGCTCTTAAAGCGATTTACAACCTCGATTATTTCACTGTTGCTTGAAGCAATTCTCAAAAGTGAAAGTGGCTGTCTGTTCTTTACTCTGTTTGTATTTCTGATGTTTCTTGCAAGCTCGATTACATTTTGAGTAATTTCCACCTCACGAAGTAACGCTTTGTTTTCATACTTATCAGAAATTTCAGGCCACAATGCTAAGTGAACTGACTCCTCGTCTGTTAAAATCTTGTATATCTTCTCTGAGATAATTGGCGCAACAGGTGCAAAAATTTTGGTAATGTTTACAAGCACATAGTAAAGTGTTTCGTAAGCATTTTTCTTGTCTTCGCTAAATCCGTTTGCCCAAAATCTTCTTCTTGAGTTTCTAATATACCAATTTGTTAAGCCATCCATAAGTGGGATAAGGTTCTTTACATACTCATCAACCTGATACTTATCCATATTTTCACGGATAACCTTTTCCGTATCATAAAGCTTAGCCAAAATCCACTTATCAAGCTGATTATCGCTCTTTGGCTCTACTAACTCGGTTGGTTTAAAGTTGTCGATATTAGCATATGATACGAAGAATTTGCACGCGTTCCAATATGGTGCAATCAAGCCTCTATACGAATCATCTATATCTGCATCCTTAAATTTAAGGTCGCCGATAAGCATTGCATTAGACTGGTATAGATAAAGTCTAAATGTATCTGTACCCTTT
>JAZSHT010000075.1:0-7053 GCA_045533435.1 Eubacteriales bacterium
AGATGAAAAAATTCGTTTACTAACCATCCCTGTGAGCAAAGCGAACCCCTATACCCTATTACGAGCATTGCGAGTAACAAGGTTCTGCGTAGCAGGTTCTTATATCCTATCCCCTAAAGCGACTGAAAGGAGCGAAGCATGAAATCTGCAAAACAAATCGTAACTTACCTACTTCCCATTATTGAAGCAACCGCCAAGGACCTTGGCTACTCAGTTTGGGACTTAGAGTATGTAAAGGAAGGCACAGAGTATTATTTAAGAATTACAATTGACTCACTAAACGGCATTGACATTGACGATTGCGAAAAAATGTCAAGAGCCATTGATCCGGTCCTTGATGAGCATGATGTAATTGATGATGCTTATCACTTAGAGGTTTCCTCTCCGGGAATTGAAAGAGATATAAAAACAGACTACCACATGTCCGTATGCATGGGCGAAACGGTAATTGCAAAGCTTTACGCGCCTATTGATGGAGCAAAGCAAATTATCGGCTCGCTTGATGGCTACGATGAGGAAAATGTAACTATTGATGGCAAGGAAATTCCAAGAAAAGCCATTGCAAAGATGAATGTATATTTTCAATTCTGAGAATTGAAAATATACAGGGTATAGGATATAGGGTATAGGATATAGGTGGCTACACCATTGCTCTATAAACTAATAAAGCCCTGCAATTAAGATAGGATGTGGATTTTAGGATAAAGGAAGCTGTGAGATTTTCACAAAAGATGTGCGATAGGTAGCCACCCTGTGAGCAAAGCGAACCCCTATATCCTATCCCCTATCCCCTAATTATGAAATAATTATAAAGGAGTATATAAAATGAACAAGGAACTATTTGAGGCACTTGATTTGCTTGAAAAGGAGCGCCACATTCCAAAATCTTACATGATTGAAAAGATTGAGGCAGCTTTAACAGCAGCGTGCAAAAAGGAAATGGGCACAACAAACATTACAGTTGTAATGGACCCTGAAAAGATGGATATGAGAGTTTACCGTAAGTATCTTATCGTAGCAGAGGTTGAGGATCCTAACACAGAAATTACCAAGGAAGGCATTGAAGCTCTTGAAAAGAAGTATCAAGAGGAGGGCTTAAAGCTCAAGACTCGTTCAAGAAAGCGTTCAATCGGTAGCGATTACGAATACGAGCTTCAACCAAAGGAATTTGGTCGTTTAAGCGCACAAAATGCTAAGCAGGTTATTATCCAAGGTATTCGTGAGGCTGAAAGAAGCTACCAAGCAAGAGAATACGAGGATAAGCGTGGAGAAATGCTTTCAGCTATCGTTACTAAGGTTGAGGATTCAACGGGTAATGTAGTAGTTGATACAGGCATTTCACAAGCAGTTTTACTTAAAAATGAGCAAATACCGGGCGAAAAGCTTATGGTTGATGACAGAATTAAGGTATTTGCAACACAGGTAAACTCAAACGATAGAGGTCCACTTGTTTCACTTACAAGAACACATCCAAGCTTAGTTAAGAGACTTTTTGAAGCTGAGGTTCCTGAAATTAACGAGGGCGTGGTTGTAATTAAGAATATTTGCCGTGAAGCAGGCTCAAGAACAAAAATCTCAGTTTATTCAAGAGACAGCGAGGTTGATGCAGTTGGCTCATGTATCGGTAATAAGGGCGCAAGAATTAACGCAGTTGTTGATGAGCTTAACGGAGAAAAGATTGATGTTGTTCCATATAGCGACAACATGGCAGAGTATGTAAAGGCAGCTCTTTCTCCAGCATCGGTTAAGAGCGTTGAAATGGAAACAGAAAAGAGCGCAAAGGTTATCGTAGCTCCTGACCAATTATCATTAGCTATCGGTAAGATGGGACAAAATGCAAGACTTGCAGCAAGACTTACAGGCTGTAAGATTGATATTAAGACTATATAATGAACAGGGGCACACGGTGTGTGCAGAGTATAGAGGCAACTGCGTTGCAGGGGCACACCTTGTGTGCAGGGAATAACTAACTATCCCTGTGAGCAAAGCGAACCCCTATCCCCTATCCCCTGTCTCCTATCCCCTAATATTAAGAGGTGCTGCTATGGAAAAGATTAAAAAGCAACCGGAAAGAAGATGCTTAGGCTGTATGGCTAGCTTTCCAAAAAAAGACCTGGTGCGAGTTGTTCGTTTACCGAACGGTAGCGTTGAGCTTGATTTGACAGGTAAAAAATCAGGCAGAGGCGCATATATATGTAAGAGTAGCGCGTGCCTTAAAAAAGCTATAAAGTCAAAGAGAATACAAAACAACCTAGAGGTGGAAATTGGCGAGGAGCTAATTACAGCTCTAACAGGAGAAATTGAAAATCAATGATAAATAATACAGAAAAGTTTTTGTCTATGCTAGGACTTAGTCGTCGTGCAGGAAAGGTAATTATCGGTACTCCCTTGGTGACAAGTACACTCCCAAGCGGTAAGGTAAAGGT
This sequence comes from Eubacteriales bacterium, assembly GCA_045533435.1. Lineage (GTDB taxonomy): Bacteria > Bacillota > Clostridia > Oscillospirales > CAG-272 > RGIG2000. The sequence continues at coordinate 2,427 of JAZSHT010000075.1, forward strand.
AGTTTTTTATACCTCTGATGCATCGGACAACACAAAAAAGCGTATAACCGATAAATGTAAATTTTATAACACAGAATGTATAATTATCGACACATCATCAAGCCAAATCGGCAAAATGGTGGGAATGAACACAGATGTTTGCGTTGTTGGTGTAACGGACGACAATTTTTCAAAGCAACTGAAAGCACTTGTCCAAGGATAGCTTGGATATCTTAAAAAAAGTGAGGTAAGCTATATGACTAAAATAAAGGATTTTGCAAAGGATTTAGGCTTAGATTTAAAGGACGCTCTTGACCTTATTGAAAGAGCAGGCGTTAAGATTAAAGCAAATGCCACCAATATTGAGGATGGCGATATGTCAACAGTTCTTCATGTGTTTACCACAGAGAGAGCTACAAAAAATATGAATAAATACTTAAATGGCGAGGCGGTTATACCTTCCGCTAAGGCGAATAAGGCTAAAGCCAGTGGTCAGCAGCCAGCGAAAAAGGCTGAGACTAAGGAAGAAAAGCAGCCTGAGGCTAAGGTAGAGGTTAAGGCAGAGACTAAGGAAGAAAAGCAGCCAGCAAAGAAGGCTGAAGCCAGTGGTCAGCCGTCAGTGGTCAGTGGTCAGCAGCCAGCGAAAAAGATTGAGCCAAAGGTTGAGGAAAAGAAACCTGAAATTAAGGTAGAACCAAAGGCTGAGCCAAAAGCAGAGGTTAAACCAGAGGTTAAGGTTGAGCCAAAGGTTGAAGTTAAGGCTGAGGAAAAGAAGATATTTAATAAGGAAGAAAAGCTCTTTAACAAGGATGCAAGTGGCGAAAAGAAACCATTTAATAAGGATTTTAATGGCGAGAAAAAACCATTTAACAAGGACTTTAACGGAGAAAAGAAACCATTTAACAAGGATTTTAACGGAGAAAAGAAGCCATTTAATAAGGATTTCGGTGGCGAAAAGAAACCATTTAATAAGGACTTTAACGGAGAAAAGAAACCATTTAACAAGGATTTTAACGGAGAAAAGAAACCATTTAATAAGGACCTTGGCGGAAACAAGGGCGGATTTTTCGATAAGGAAGAAAGAGAGCCTAAGTATAATGTAACTCCAAAGAAGAAGCAGCCACAAAAGGAAGATGATGGCATTCGTGAAATCAAGACAAAGACAGGCGCAACAAGAGTTGTTGACACAAGAACATCGAATGTTGACCTTTCCAAGTATGATGATAATTTAGACCACTTAACCTCTGCTTATGACCACATCGGTGGCAACAATAAGCAAAAGCTTAAAAAGCAGAACAATAAGGATTCATTCAGCTCAAAGAAGGATAAGGAGCGCCAAGCACTTGAAAAGAAAAAGAGAGAGGCGTTTGAAAAGGCTAAGAATACTCAATTATCAATCACAGTTCCTGATGAAATCACAGTTGGCGAGCTTGCTTCTCGCTTAAAGGTAACATCAAGTGAGGTTGTTAAGCGCTTATTTATGATGGGCGTTATGGCAAGCGTAAACGAGGTTGTTGACTACGATACAGCATACCTTATCGCTGATGAGCTTGGTGCTAAGGTAACAAAGGAAGTAGTTGTTACTATTGAGGAAAAGCTCTTTGAGGAAGAAACAGATGCACCTGAAAGCTTACAGGAAAGAGCTCCTGTTGTTTGCGTAATGGGACACGTTGACCACGGTAAAACATCATTACTTGACGCCATTAGACAAACAAATGTTACAAGAGGCGAGGCTGGTGGTATCACTCAGCATATCGGTGCTTATAGCGTAAATATTAACGGCAAGGATATTACATTCCTTGATACCCCGGGCCATGAGGCGTTTACCGCAATGAGACTTCGTGGTGCTATGGCAACAGATATTGCAATTATCGTAGTTGCAGCAGATGATGGTATCATGCCACAAACAGTTGAAGCTATCAACCACGCTAAGGCAGCAGGCGTTGATATTATCGTAGCAATTAACAAAATGGATAAGCCAACAGCAAATCCTGACAATATTAAGCAAGAATTAACAAAATATGACCTTGTTCCAGAGGAATGGGGCGGCGATGTAATGTGTATTCCTGTTTCCGCTCATACAAGAATGGGTCTTGATGACTTACTTGAAAGCGTGCTTTTAGTAGCTGAGGTTAAGGAATTAAAGGCAAATCCTAACCGCTTAGCAAAGGGTATTGTAATTGAAGCTAAGCTTGATAAGGGAAGAGGCCCTGTGGCTACAATTCTCGTTCAAAACGGTACACTTCACTCAGGCGATGTTGTAATCGCGGGCACAGCAGTAGGACATGTAAGAGCCATGACAGACCATAACAGACGTACAGTTAAGATTGCAGGTCCATCAGTTCCTGTTGAAATTACAGGTCTTGACTCAGTTCCAAATGCAGGCGATGAATTTAATGCAGTTAAGGATGAAAAGATGGCAAGAGAGCTTGCTGAGCAAAGAAAAGCAAAGGCTAAGGAAGAAGTATTTAAGGCTAACGCTAAGGTTAACCTTGATGACCTCTTTAACCAAATGGGCGATGGCGTTAAGGACCTTAACATTATCGTAAAGGCAGACGTTGGCGGCTCATGCGAGGCTGTAAAGGCTTCACTTGTTAAGCTTTCAAACGCTGAGGTTAAGGTAAATGTTATTCACACAGCCGCAGGTGGTATTACAGAGGGCGATGTAACATTCGCTGCTGCATCTAATGCTATTATCGTAGGCTTTAATGTACGCCCTGACAAGAACGCTATTGATTCAGCTGAAAGACAAGGCGTTGATATTAGAACACACAGAATTATTTATGAAATCATAGAGGAAATTGAAGCCGCTATGAAGGGTATGCTTGCTCCAACCTATAAAGAGGTTATCAACGGCCACGCTGAGGTTCGCCAAACAATTAGAGTTCCAAGCGTTGGTACTATTGCAGGCTCATATGTTCAGGATGGTAAGATTTTAAGAAGCTCACAAATTAGAATTATCCGTGACGGCGTTGTTATTGCTGAGGATAAGATTTCATCACTTAAGCGCTTTAAGGACGATGTTAAAGAGGTTGCCGCAGGCTATGAATGTGGCGTAGGACTTGATAAGTTCAACGACATCAAGGAAGGCGACATTATGGAAGCGTTTACAATGGAGGAGGTTAAAAGATAATCACCGCGTGATTATCTTTTAGGATATGGGATATAGGGTATAGGATATAGGGAAGAATCCTTTACAAAGAATTTTGATGCTTATCGGACTTATAACAGATGGTTGCATAAACAACTATGTTATATTTAACTTTTAAAGATGGGCACTTAACAAATCTCCCTATCCCCTATTTCCTATCCCCTGACCCCTAAGTAATATGAAGTATTACGCCATCTCCGACATACACGGCTTCTATGATGAAATGATTGAAGCGCTGAACGAAAAAGGCTTTTTTAACGACACAGAGCCACATAAATTGATTATTTGTGGAGATTTGCTTGACAGAGGCACACAAATAAATGAAATTACAAATTTCGTTGTTGACCTTATGAAAAAGAATGAGATAATTTTAATTCGTGGCAATCATGAGGATTTACTCATTGATTTAGTTGATAAAATTTACGACTATTTGCCCGACCCAAGCGTTTATCATCATGGTCAAAACGGAACATATAAAACTGCATTGAGTCTTGCGAAAATGAAAAAGACCGATGTGGAAATAAACCCCGAATCCTTCAGAAACAGAGTTTTATGCACTCCGTTTGCAAGAAAAATAATGGAAAATATGATTGACTATTACGAAACGGGCAATTATATTTTCGTTCATGGCTGGATTCCCTGCACGGCTGTTAAGATAAGAGGTAAGGAAACAACCTATTATTATAAGAAGAATTGGCGTGAAGCCACAAAAGAGGAATGGGAAAGCGCCAGATGGTATAACGGCATGGCAGCGCACCATTTCGGCGTAAAGGAAGAAAATAAAACAATCGTGTGTGGACATTTCCATTCAAATTGGGGACATAGCATTTTTGAAGGCAAGGAAGATGATTTTTCCCCATTTTATAGGGAAGGAATAATCGCCATTGATGGAAGCACAGTATATACAAAAAAGGTTAACTGCATAGTAGTAGAGGACTAATAGCATATTTAAAATTTTCATCTAAAATAAAAATTTTCAAAAACCTATTGACAAATTTGCTATTATGTGGTAAACTCTAGTTGTATAATTATCTAATTATATAAAAATCTCTAGGGAGGAAACAAAGATGAAGTACGTAAATCCGGAATACGTGTCAATCCAAGTTGAGTCTAACGATGTTATTACTACATCTACATGGACATCACCAGCAGTACAAAAGGGTAATTATAGCCAATCTGTTACTTTTGAAGTAAATAAGGAAACAGGCGAAGCTACACCAGTTTCAACAACTATCTCTGCTGACCTTGGCACATTACTTGGTATCTAATTCCAAAAAAAGCATTCCCCTTCAATATTTTTTGAAGGGGTTGTTTTTTTCAAAGATCGACCTTAACAAAGCTAAGTAGCTTTAATTTATAAGGAGAGAAAAAAGAATGCAGACCGCTAGGTCTGCATTCTTTTTATCACGCGAGTGATACACCCAAGGGCTGTATCTAGCCATCAGCCGTTAGGCGTTAGCTGTTAGCGAGATTTGCTATCGATTAGGCTTCGCGGAC
>JAZSHT010000008.1:0-12306 GCA_045533435.1 Eubacteriales bacterium
CCCTATATCCTATCCCCTGAAAAAAATATTGACTTTTTTCTCGCTTTATGTTAATATATGTAGGAAATAAATTTAGGAGGTTTATTATGTTTGATTTTATTTTAAAATGGCCTCTACCATATCAGCTAATTAGCTTTGTTGTGCTTCTTGGATTTGGCGTATTCTTTCTTGTAAAGTTCTGCGATATTTTCGTGGATAGCGCGTCAAGCATCGCTAAAAAGCTAAAGGTTTCCCCTCTTATAATCGGTCTTACCATTGTGGCAATGGGAACATCCTGCCCTGAGCTTGCGGTTTCCGTTTCTGACTCTCTTTCTTCTCTTGCAAGCGGTGGAAATGCAAACGTTGCTCTTGGTAACGTGGTTGGCTCTAACATCTGTAATATTTTAGTAGTTTTAGGCTTAAGCGCTTTATTTACACCTATGATTGTAAGAAAGTCCATCATAAAAAAGGAATTGCCTATTCTTTTAGGTGTTTCCGCTTTACTTGTTGTGTTTGGCTGCTTCTTTAATTTAGGGGACAAGCTTGCTATTGTAAGATGGGAAGCAATTATATTCGTTATTTTAATTATTGCATATTTAGTATATGTGGTTTTAAGTGCGAAAAAGGAAAATGGTGGCGAAAGCGAGCCACAGGGCGAGGAAATCGTTATTAAGGACATGCCTATTTTAAAGTCAATTATCCTTTGCATTGTTGGTATTGCAGGTATTATTCTTGGTGGCGAAATGGTAGTTTTCGGCGCTAAGGGTCTTGCAACTGAGGGCGCGCTTGCTATCGGTCTTAACAGAGACTTAACAGAGGCGTTAGTGGGACTTACTATTGTTGCAGTTGGTACTTCACTTCCTGAGCTTGTAACTAGCGTTATCGCCGCTAAAAAAGGCGAAAACGAGCTTGCTATCGGTAATGTTGTAGGCTCTAACATCTTTAACATTCTCTTTATTTTAGGTATTGCAGGCACAGTAAATCCTCTTACAACAGGTAACCAAATCGTTGTTGATTTACTTGCTATGCTTGGCATTACAGTTCTTCTATTTGTGCTTTCCCTTGGTGGCAAGCTTGGCAAAAAGCAGGGCGCTATCCTTCTTTCATGCTATGTATTATACCTTGCATACCTTATTACAAGAACTGTTATTGCATAAAAGTTTATATAATAAAAAGGCTAACTCACAGAGTTAGTCTTTTTTGTTTGGAATTATATCTGTTACCGTGGCTGTTTTTTCCTTAACCGTGAATTTGACCTCATATTTATCAAAGTAAAAGCCGTAAATTCTTTCATCGTTTTCTATATATGATGGGCGGGGGTCCTCGCTTAGCGCATCAATTAGCTCCTCTATTTTGTCGGGTGGCAATTTTTCCCTTAGCGTGTCGCTAATTTCCACATCAAGCTTATATTCCTCAATAGTATCGGAAAAGCCACCTATGGCATCAAGCTTTAGGTCGGCATGTGGAACATATGGTTTAATATCGTAAACGGGAGTCCCATCCATCATGTCCGCTCCGCTTAGATATAATATAGGTCCGTAGGTTTTGTCCATTTCTATTTTTTCTAGCTTTAAGCATGAAAGTGCCAAGGAATTTGGTCTAAATGGGGAGCGTGTTGCAAAAACGCCCATTCTTTTATTGCCCCCTAGTCTTGGTGGGCGTACTGTTTTTTGGTATTTGCCGTAGCACTCCGAAAAGCCCCAAATTACCCACACATAGTTGAAGCCATCAAGCCCTCTTATGCAGCTTTCATCCCTGAATTCAGGCTCAAAAATCAATTTTGCCTTTATATTATCCGATATTCCGCTTTGTCTTGGCAAGCCAAACTTTGTAGGGAAATCTGTCCTTAATGTTCCAATTTTTTCTATGTTCATGTTACTTTTTCCCCCGTGAACCCCAAGCCTCATACTTCGGTTTGAGGACCCCTAAATCGCGAAAAGAAAAAGTAACCAAAAAGAACCGAAAATTTAACTCCATTTTGTTCTCTTTCTTTCGCTTATGCTCCTATATTTTTCATTTTTAATATATCACATTTTTGATTTTATTTCAACATTTTTTATTCACGGACATATAAGTAAAACACCCACTGCCCGAAGGCAGTGGGTGTTTTTCCCCTATTTTCTAGGTGGCTTGATTGGAAGTTCGTTCTCAGACAATCCTAAGAAGTTGGTTCCATCTAATTTGTCTATTTCTATAGAAGGTGAAATGTATTCCATTGGTTTCATTTCCTTTCTTTATTATTTATGGAAGTATGCATATGCTGACTTAGAATATGCAACTATCTTCTTAGCAACATCTCTTGTTGTTACCGCATCCTCGCCGTCATAATCAAAGATGAAGTATGAACAATAGCTTTCAATGCTTTCAACCGCTGTGAATATTGGTGTGCTTTCTGCTATATTTTCAGCAGTTACTGTACCCTCATAAATTGAGCATGTTACTGCAATCTTAGCATCAGCTGGCGCTAAGTCATCAACTGTTATCTTAACTGAACCGTTATTTAACATGCTTGCAAGCATTTCAGGTGTGTAAATTTCTTGATGTTGTCTGCCTGTATGGTGTGTGAATGTTACTACAATGCTGTTTGTTGATGCTACATTCTTGAGATAGAAGTTCATGTGTACAGAATCCTCAAGCGTTAATGTTGTACCAACAAAGTATTTATCATCTGTGTAATCGGAGATGTACTGATAATCATCTATGTTATCAGATGTAGGTGTTGAAAGTGCCTTTTGAGCCTCTGTTAAGCCTGCATTTGCTAGACCTGTTGTGTAGTGACCAAAGTGAATTTGTGCTGATGCACCGTAGTTAAGCATATCAACTAATAATGTTTGGAACTTAACATCGGATGTGTTTTCAAGATACCACATTGCATACTCAACAACGCTATCTACATATGCTGAGCTTACTGAGAAGCCAGTATTTTCACCGTATGTATTTGTTGTTTCATCCATTACAGGAGCATCGCCCACGAAGATTTCACATGAAATTTCGCAAGTCATTTCCTTAGCTGCAATACCTTGAGCAGTAATCTTAATAAGCTTTTCGCCGCCTACAACACGAAGATCCTTTTCAAGATCAATTGGAATGTAAACTATTATATCATCTTTGCCACATGACTTTAAGTGGTGCTTAACTATCTTAGCGTAGTATTTTTCGCCCACCTTAAATGTGTCAAAGTATGCATAGAATGACATTTCAAGGCTATCGCCCAATGTAATTGAGTTACCATACCATTCAATGTCGTTTACAAGCTTTTCAACACCGTATGTATTGTCGCCATTATCAACACACTTATAGCCGTTTGCAACGAATTCAGTTACATCGTTACCGAATGTACCACCTGTGATACCCTTTGCGATTTCTTTTTCAACAGTGTTAGCTGTACCGAATGTTTCAACTGTTCCTACATAACCGCCGGAAATTGCAAGTTCAAAGTTAGAGCTTGGCTCAATGTAGAGTCCATCTACTGTACCGTTTGTAATTGTTACAGAGCCCTTAACTGGTTTTGTGTTCTTATCTGTTGCGCCGTCGCTTGGGTTTTGCATCCAGATAGATGAAACCTTGCCGCCGTTTACAGTTACACTATTTTCAGCAGTTAAGCTGTTACAGAAGAGTCTGATACCGTCATAGTAGTTAGATCCAGAAGCTGTAATTACAGCACCTTCGCCGATTACTAAGATTGCATTGTATGATGTTGAGTTGTTATCAATAGCATAACCAATTTGGTTAGATGCTGTTGAAGTGTTGCTTACAGTAGCATTTGTTATTGTTAACTTGCCACTGTTTGTGATTGTATTAACAGCATATGATGTGCTACCTACAAGAGTATGATCACATACAATGCTACCATTTTTAATTGTAAGGTCGCCCTTATTTGTAATTACTGAGTAAGCCTTTTGTTCTGTTGGCTTGCCTACGATTGTGCAACCCTTAAGGTCAAGAGTTACTGTCTCGCCAGCGTTAACAACGAATGTTTCAAGTAATGTTACTGTACCACCGTTAGCTGCATTAATTGCTGCTTGAAGTGTTTCGTACTTAACGCCGTTTACTTCTGCAACGAACTTGCCTTCTCTTACGATGTAAGCTTCGCCGTCTGCTACGCAGATGTAACCATCAGCGCAGTATTCGTTTACATCAACTGTAAATGTACCGCCTGTGATTGCAATCTTGCTTGTAGCATCAATTGCATCAACAACGCCTGTGAATGTACCATTTGTGATAGTTACTTGAGCATTTTCGTAAACCGCAACTGCTCTTGCATCGTTACCGCTGCCTGTGCATTTAATAGTAGCGCCTGCATTTACTGTAACCTTAGCGCTATTCCATACGCGGAGTGCTTCAACGCTACCGTTAATAGCTACGCTATTACCGATTGTTACGCTTGCGCCACCGAATACAGAGAGACCGAAGTCTGCGCCGTTAAGTGTTACATTTTCAAGTGTAACTACTGGAGCATATTCTGCATTATCCTTAAGTCCTGCATAGATTGCTTGACCGTTGTTTGTTGAAATTGTACCGTTCTTAATTGTAACTGTACCGTTTTCAATATGGAATACGCAGTTTACTTCTGTGTTATCATCAACAATAGAAATTGTCTTGCCGTTCAAGTCGATTTCTACGTTTCCGTTTATAACGAAGCCTTCGTTAGATGTAATGTCAGCAAGTAATGTTACTGTGCCACCGTTTGCATTTGCATATGCGATTGCCTCAGCAAGAGTTGCGTAGTTAACGTCGCCAACCTTAGCAACTGCCTTTGTATAAAGACCGTCTGCTGTGATTGCATACTCTGCTGCTTCGTCTGTTGCAGTTAAGATTGTCACGCTTTCAAGCGTTCCGCCTCTAACTGTAAGTTCTTCAACTTCGCCCTTGAATGCTGATACTGTACCGCCGGAGATAATTGTCATTGAAACTGCGCCTTCTGAACGAGCTGTATCAATAAGACCGATTTCACCACCGGAAATATTGATTGCGCCTGTTGCAGGAGCAGTTAATGATGTGGAAGCAGCCTGTGCCCAAATAGCACGGGATGTGCCACTAATCTTACCGCCTTCAACATTTAATATTGCCTTTCCGCTTGCACCGTGGCTATTTTGTTCCATACGGTTACGGATTGCGATATAAGATGATGTTAATTCACCGTCTTTGATGTTTGTTGTTGCATCGCCGTAATAGTTACCGCTATTATCTACAACGAATGCCATACATGTTCCGCCAAGGTGTGTAAACGTACCGTTTTCGATAGTTAATACACCGCCACGGTTGTGGAATACGCTTGATGACTTAGCCCAAGCTGTATCGTTGCTGGTAGACGTTAACTCGATTGTACCGTTGCCTGTTACAGTAAGTTCACCGTAAATGTAGAATAACTCGTAGCATATGTTTGCTGCCTTATTATCTGTTACAGTAATCTTCTTACCGTTCATATCAAACGTTACTGATGTACCGTCGGCAATTGTGATTGTTTCTGAATCAATTGCGATATCGTCAAGTAATACTACTGTCTTACCGTTTGCATTAGCAAATGCATCTTGTAATGATTCGTATTTAACATCGCCAACTTGTGCTACGTAGTTGCATTCTGCAAGTGTGTATGTACCATCTGTGTTTTCTGACCACTTGTATCCGTTAGGTGCTGCTACGCTTTGTGCGATTGCACTTGATACTACAAGTTCACCGTTTTCAACGATTGTAGCTGCTGAGCTACCGCCGCCTACACGGAGAATGTTTTCAATTACCCATTCTCTTGTTTCTGTGCCTGTGTATGTTAATGTACCGCCTGCAAGAGTAATATTCATGCAGTTAGTTTCATCTACATAATCAGTAGGAGCAGGACCGTATACTCTGATTGGGTTAAGGTCACTTTCGATTGTACCGCCATTGATTGTTACGCTGAGTTTATCATATGTTGCGTCGCTTTGTTGAACAAATACGCCGTCCCATGCTGCGTCAATGCAACCACCGTTCATTGTGAATGATGCGGATACTTGTTTATGTGCTGCTGCACTTGATGATGCTACACGAACTGCACCGTCAGAAGAAATAATCTTACCGCCATTCATTACGAATGTTGTGCCTACTGTGTATTCTGTTCCCCATGAGTTAGGACGAACATCAACAGCGTAACCAATGTTCCAAGAATCGCCTGTAAGTTCGATTGTACCTGATTCAAGAACGAATGCGCCCTTAACATCAATTGTCCAACCTATATTGCTTGTGCCTTGTGCATATGTAATCTTACCTGTTTTGTCTTCGCTTGAATCCTTAACTGTAAGAGTTGCATTATTTTCAATATAGATAAGTGTTGATTGTGATTCGTTGCATACACCACTGAGAACATAACCGTTAAGGTCAAGTGTTACCACTTTATTTGCAATGTAAATTCTGCTTGATGTGATATCTGCAAGAAGCTTGATTGTGTCATTTGTTTGTGCATTAGCAAACGCTTCTTGAAGTGTTTCGTATTTAACGTCGCCAATTTGTGCTACGTAGGTTACTTCAACAACACCAATTATACCGTTGTTTTCTTGGAGTTCGTATCCTTCAGGAACGTTTGCATTTGTAATTACAGATGAGCCGTCTGCAAGTGTTGACGCTGCAATGCTTACTTCTACCGGCCACTCTGTTGAGCCCTCAGTTACTGAAAGGAGGATATCACCCTTAATAACTGCATTTGTGCCTACTGTTAATGTACCACTGTTAGCGTTCTTACTTGGGTCTTGGAACCAAATTGCTTTGTTAGCACCCTCGATTGTACCACCGTTTACTGTCAAGATATTTTGAGCTTCAACGCCGTTTAAGAATTGACGAATTGCTCTATATGTTGACTTAACTAAACCGCCGTTTACTATTGTTTCAGCATAAGTTCCCTTACCGTTTGTTAGGTTATCAATACCGTAAGCCATATCTGTACCGCCGAGGTGCTCGATTGTACCGCCTTCAACGATAAGCTTACCGCCTACTTGGTTAGAGATTACAGATGAATAGTTGTTCCAAGCTCTGTTGTTTGTTGCAACGAGAGTGATTGCACCGTTACCTGTAATTGTAAATGTACCCTTATTTGTGAATAAGCCGAAGCTTACTGTTGAGTTATCTGTACCTGTGATTGTATAGCCGTTTAGGTCAAGTGTTACTGTACCTGTTACAGCAATTGTTTCACTAAGTGCGATATTGTCAAGTAATGTTACTGTGCCACCGTTTGCATTTGCATATGCGATTGCCTCAGCAAGAGTTGCAAAGTCAATATCATTTACAGAAGCAACAGCAGGAAGCTCGAGGCGTCCGTTGAATGTTGCATTTGCATTGTCAATTGTGTATGTAGCTGGAGCGTTGCTAGCTAAGTTAACGTTTTCGTTGAAGATACCGCCGTTAAGTGCTACGAATGAATCCTCGCTCCATGCGCCACCGTTGCCAGAGATTGTGAAGTAAATTGATGAGCCTACTTCGCTAAGTGCTGCTGAGCCATTTACATATGCTTTTGCAGTTGACTTGATTTCGCCACCGTTAATTGTTAATTGACCGTTTACTGTGTTTTTGCCTGGATTTTGTACCCAAATTGCACTGTAACCTTCAATTAAACCGCCATTGATTGTTACGCTATTCTTATATGTTGTGCTGTTACAGAATTGACGGATTGCGGATGTATTATAGTTGTATAAGTGACCGCCATTGATTACTAAAATTGCATCGCCTGTTGTGCTATTGTTATCGATTGGATATTTAGCATGAGCGCTTAAGTTAGCGATTGTAATCTTACCGCCATTAACTGTAAGTGTACCGCCGTTAGAGATAGTGTAGTTACCCTTACCGTATGAAGGATCTGCTGCACCTGTGTAGTTATAGTTAATTACACCTGTTCCTACGCTATCGTTGATTGTAAGGTTGCCCTTATTTGTAATCATCGCTTCGCCTTGGGTCGTGCTGTTATAAACAACTGTTGCACCCTTAAGGTCGATTTCTACTGTTTCGCCCTTTTCAATTACGATTGGAGCGAGTAATGTTACTACGCCACCGTTTGCTGCCGTAATAGCTGCTTCAAGTGTTGCATAATATGTGTCGCCAATCTTAGCTTCTGTTGCATTACTGCTTGCATCGTAGTTTGCGCCTATGATAGGAAGAATTACATCTTCGCCTTCAAGGTTCTTTGCAGTTACATTTGTAACAGTTGCATTTGAAATTGTTGAATATTTGCCACCAAGAAGACCTGCAACGCTACCAAGACGGATTCTGCCTTCAGTAGCAGTCCATGTGGTCTTACCTACTAAAGTAACATCCTTTACAGTAACATTGGATATAGCACCAGTGGTTAAGAGACCTACGATACCACCAACACCGCCTACGCCGTTAATTGCAATGTTTTCAACAGCGAGATTTGTGAATGTGCAACCTGTCTTAGGTGCAATCTCAGCAAAAATACCGCCGACAATGTTGTTACCCTTGATAGTTGAGCCTGCATTACCTGAAACGGTAATGTTTGTAGCAGATACATTTGCATAACGTGTCATACCACCAACAGCAGATACATTGTTTCCGCCAGTGATTTGAATAATACCGTTAACAGTAATGTTATCAAGTGTTGTTCCCTTATAGGTTACGCCTGCAACTGCGCCGACATTACGTCCATCTGTATCAATTGTAACATTAGTGATTGTGAGATTCTTAATTACTGAGCCTTCGCCTGTGATGCCAAATAAACCGAGGTTAGCATCTTTATCTGCGCCACCGTTAAGAAGCTTTTTAATATTAAGGTTGGAAAGAACTTTTCCGTTACCATCGAATATACCGCAGAATACCTTTGCATCTTCAGTTAGCATATAGCTACTATTATAAACTGCAACGCCGATAGGTGCCCAGTTTTCTCCAGCCATATTGATGTCTGCTGTGAGTGCTACATATACGCCTGCTGCATTGTATCTTGTTTCGCCTGCGTTTACAGAATCACGGAAGAAGATAAGGTCTTCAAGTGAACCGATTTGGAATGGATCTTCTTCAGTACCTGAGCCCTTTAAGCCTTCAATGATACCAAACATACCATTTTCGTTTTCTGCGCAAACAAATCCTTCTGCACAGAGGTCTGATACGTCTGTTGAGAAGATACCGCCAGAGATGAAGCCTGTGAGTTTTTCTACATTATTATTAGTATTAGCATAGCTTGCTACTGCTTTACCATTTGCGGAAATGAATGTACCGCCTGTAACTACTACAGTTGGTGTGCCGTAGTTTTCGCTATTTGTGCTGTTGTCGTAAACTTCAACATAGAGAGCATCGCCTGTTGGAACGAATCCGCTTCCCTCAGGAGCATATTCGCCAGCTTCGCCTGTTGCTGTAATTGTACCGCCACTGATTGTAACTGTACCGCCCTTAACAACTATACCTGTACCGCCGCTAATTGCTGCGTTTTCAGAAATGTTAAGGATACCGCCTTGTGGATGGTAAATACCAACCTCACAGCCGCTGATTACTGCATTACCTGAAATGTTGATTTCAGTATTATCCTTTGAGCCATTACCTTGGATACCAACACCCTCAGCACCTTGACCTGAGATAGTTCCGCCTGAAATGTTGATTTCGTTATTATTCCAGATAAGCATACCGTTGTAACCAACCATTTCGCCACCTGAAATATTAACTACTGTGTTGCTTGTAGATGAGATATAGAATACTGCAGAATTCTTTGTTGAAGGCTCTGCTGTAATATTACCGCCAAGAATATTAACTGTTGCTGCTTGCTCATTAATTAAGATTGCGTTATTTAATGAGTAAATATTACCGCTTTCAAATGTGAATGTGCCTGCGCAAATGTTAATTGCGTTACCTGCTGTATCGATACCTGCTTTAACTGTACCTGTCTTTTCAGCTGAGCTATCCTTAATTGTAAGGTCGCCGTAAGACATAATTGCAATTCTTACATTGCCGATACCGTCAATTGTATAGCCGTTTAAGTCAAGAGTTACTGTCTTACCTGCAGCTAAATTAATTGTGCTTGTGATATTAACATTATCAAGTAATACAACATTGCCACCTGCATTAAATGCTTCTTGAAGTGTTTCGTACTTAATAGTGCCTACTTCTGCTACGTACTTGATTGTAACACGGATTGTACGCTCAGCGTCTGCATAATAGTTAATAGGTTGTACAAGTATGTCTTCAACAAGAAGAATACCACTTGCTGTTGGGCTTACGCCGTTCCAGTAGTTATTATCAACTGTTACGTTTGTAGCCTCTGATACCTTAACAAATTGTTCAGGAGCATTTGCATTAACCATAGTATTTTCACAAATTGTTACATCCTTACCGCCTGATACACGGATTGCACGACCTTCGCCGCTTAATCCCCAGTTAGAAAGAACGTTATTTGTGATTACAATTGTTCCTTGTGAACCTGTTGTAGGATTGATTGTGATTGAGTTGTCATTTGTTTTTGCTACTGTGTTACCTGTTACTGTTACATTGAGAACGTCACGGAGGTGAATACCGCTAGCTGCTGTTGTATCAATAATATTATTAGTAATTGTAGCATTTACGTTCTTACCAATTACTGAGATAGCATTTGCACTTGCAGAATGTGATGTTGCAACAAGAGTTGTAATATTAGTAAACTTGTTACCGTCGATTACTACTGTTTGTTGTCCTGCAACTAAGATGCCCTTAGTTTCAAATGCGATACCCTTAATTGTGATTGTATGTGCTCTGCATCCGCTATCGTCGTAGCCGAGATACATACCGCCAGTAAGAACTGTGCCGAAGTTAGGAGCACCTACGATTGTGATTGACTTTTCAGACGTATGTTGTGAATCGCCAGCCCATGGAGCTACATATTCATCAAACGTACCTGGTAAAAGTTGAATTGTGTCGCCATTTTGAGCTGCGTTGATAGCATCTGTGATTGTTGCGTAGTAAGTATCGCCAATCTTAGCAACTGCCTTTGTAAGTGTATACTTACCGTCAACAACGATTACACATTCACCTGCTGGAGCGTTACCGTAAACCTCGCCTACACAATCAGCCTTAGCGTCAAGTGTGATTTCAGCGTTTACGCCTGAGAGACAAATGCCTGAAACTGTACCAGCTGTTACTGTTAAGTCTGCGTTGTTTACGTAGGAGTTAGGGCTTTGAATCCACATGTAACCTACGTTACCGCCTGTTACTGTTACGTTGTTTTCGTTAGTATTGCTGTTTGCAAATTGACGAACTGCAAAGTACGTTGATTCAACCTTGCCACCGTTGATTACTAAGTTAGCATCACCGATAGTGCCGTTTGTGAGGTTGTCGATAGCGTATGCCATTGACGTACCGCCAAGATGTTTGATTGTACCGCCGTTTACTGTTACTGTGCCTTGGTTGTTAGCGATAACAACAGAGGATGATGACCAGTTACGTTCAACGGTTGCTATAAGTGTGATAGCACCTGTGCCTACTGTATCATTGATTGTAAGGTTGCCCTTATTTACGTTGATTAAGTAGAAGTTGCCGGACTTGTTATTATCTGTACCTGTGATTGTCTTGCCGTTTAGGTCAAGAGTTACAGTTGTGCCTGCTGGAATTGTAACTGTATCTTCTAGAACGATATTTTCAAGTACAACAACTGTCTTACCGTTTGCATTGTTGATTGCATCTTGAAGTGTTGTGTAGTATGTGCCGTCAATTTCAGCAACTGGTCTCTTGATATCTTCTGAATCAAATGTCTTTTCTTCGCTTACATTAAATGCTACTTTCTCATCAACAGGATTGTAGATATTAAGAGCGATTGAAACCTCAAAGTCTGGATTCTCTGCTACGAACTCTTCTGTTAAATATACACCGCAGTTGAAGTTCTTAACGATCTCAAATACTTCAGCGCAAGTGAACTTTAAGCCAGGCATGTTCATTAGGCTTGCTGCGAATTCCATAATCTTAACAGGTTCGCCAGCCTTAATAGTAACTGGGCTAAATGGAACATTTACCCAACTTTCGCTCCAAGCGTCATATTGACCTGTGAGCCAACCGTCGCCTGTGCCATTTGCATCAAGTGTTACATCCTTATTAAATACGATTACGAAGTCTGCAAACCACTTTGCAAAGAACTCAGCTTGAGCCTCTGTGATGTTGGTATCTACTGCAAAGTTTAGTCCAAATACATATTCAGGTCTTGGACCGATAGGTGTTACTATTGCTGTTGGAAGCTGTGGAACAATATCATCCTTTGTGAATACAGTTTGCATTGGGTTGCCTTCTGTATCTACACATGGAGCCTTAACTTCAATTGTTTCATCAGCTGGGTTGAAGATTGAAAGTCCGATTTCTACGCTGAAATCAGGGTTAGCTGCGATAAATTCATCATCAAGATAT
>JAZSHT010000044.1:0-43430 GCA_045533435.1 Eubacteriales bacterium
TTACACCTCCCTATGGACTTTAGGCCGTCTAATTAAGAATTTTAAACGGCAGGAAGCAAATGCATTGCGCATTTGTTCGGCAGTATTTTACCATACAATTTGTTGTATGTCAACATATTTTTTAAAAAAATTCAAAAAATATTGATTTATATATAGTATTATGATAAAATTGTTTC
The DNA here is from genome assembly GCA_045533435.1 of Eubacteriales bacterium. Classification (GTDB taxonomy): domain Bacteria; phylum Bacillota; class Clostridia; order Oscillospirales; family CAG-272; genus RGIG2000. Next base: position 177 of record JAZSHT010000044.1, read on the forward strand.
AAGTATTATTTAGTTGAGGTAATTATGAAGCATATTGATATATATACTGATGGCTCTTGCAAGTGTAATCCTGGTCCTGGCGGTTGGGGTGCTATTCTTGTTTATAAAGGAATAGAAAAAGAGCTATGCGGTGGCGAAGCAAACACAACAAACAATAGAATGGAGCTTTTGGCTGTTATAAAAGCGTTACAAGCATTAAAGGAAGCACCGTGCGAGATAATGCTCACATCGGATTCTAAATATGTTTTAGATGGTCTTAGCAAGGGCTGGGCTAAATCATGGCGTGATAATAATTGGAAAAAATCTGATAAATCTCCCGCTTTAAATCCTGACCTATGGGAAATACTTCTTAATGAGGTAGATAAGCACAATATAACTTATAATTGGGTAAAGGGTCATGCTGGACATCCATACAACGAAAGATGCGACCAAATGGCACAAGCACAAGCGGATAAGCACTCAGCTTAAGGCTCGTATCTATCCCCCGTTTCATGCAACCTATGGTTGATAACATGCGACACTTCGTGTGGGTTCATGCAGCCTCACGGCTGATTGCATACACATTTCGTGTGATATGCGCCTTTGGCGCTTCCACTACACTCTACACCCTACATCCTACATCCTAATATATAATAATGAAGAAAAAATTGCCAACACCCTTCGGTGCTGGCAATTTTTATTTATATTATTCTGCAATAATTTCTTGTAAAAGTGCCTTTACATCAGCCTTAATTGTTGGTGCATTGATAGCGTCCTTAGCAACTTCCTTTACAGTTGTTGTTGTCTTGCCATTTGTATAGCCTGGAACAACTACTGTCTTGGTTTCTGTGCCTCTCATGTTTACAAGCTTGATTTCATAGCTGAATTCGTATTCAACATTGCATCCTGCTACCTTTGCAACTGCTGAGAATTCATTATTCTCATTGAACTTTTCAGTATTTGAATAGTGAACCTTCTTGCCGTATGCTTGAGCTGATACAACATCGCCTGTTTCCATATTTTTAGCATAGATTGTAATAGTTACATCACATGTTTTTTGTAATTCCTTAAGAATTTCTTCATCAAATTGGAAGCTTGCGCGGAGACCTACATAGCCAGTAAATCTTACGCTATAACCCTTAAATGTTACGAAGTTTTCAGGAATTTCAAGCTTATCAGCAATGATGTCTTCCTTATCGCCTTGAAGCTGGCAGTATTGACATGCATAAACATCTCTACCAATAGCTGTATAGTTAGCTTCTGATTTTGTAGTGTACTTATAAATATGCTCGCCTGTTGGCTTGATAGCGTAGTTATAATCTACATCACCACATGTTGCACAAACCTTTTGACCGATACCTGTATGGATACAGTCAGGCTCAATATAAACATTGTCGCTTGAATATACATGCTCGCCTGTTGGTGCGATTTCAACAGTTGCTACATAGCTACATTCGCTACAAATTTTAGTTCCCTTACCTGCTTCTGCACATGTTGGGTCATTGCTTACTGAAACCTCACCATAGCTATGCGCATATGTAGCGGAATCAAGAACTACTGTTGATACTGAAGTACATACAGGACATGTCGCCTTACAGCTACCAGCCTTTGAGCAAGTTGGCATCTTCCAGTTTTCTCTTGGCTCGTAGTCCTCAGGTTGAAGATCGCACTTATGAGCTTCAAGCTCGATTTCGTGGAATTGGAGACCTGAGCCAGTATATTGAGGAATATCCCAACGTGTTTTTGCGCTTACTGATTCGATAACGATTTTTGAAGCTCTTGCGCCTTGGTTAAGGCTTGTTGTCATATCAACGCCTGTAACTTGGTCTGCTTGAATTCTGTCGTGTCTAAATGTTGCAGATGTTTGCCATTGACCATTTTCATCCTGGTACATGAAGTGTACTTCCATCCAGTTATAGTTGGAGTAAACGTAAATTGTACCCTTAGTGAAGTAGTATTCCTTGTCAAGAATTAATTCAACTGTACCTGAATTTCTTTCTTCAATTTCTTTGCCATCTTCATCCTTGCCAAGAGATTTTCTCTCGCCAGGAGCACACCAGAAATTACCATCATCAATTTTACCGTCAAATACATATTGAGCTAACTCTTGATAATGTGATGCTTTAATGTCCTTAACGATTGACTGGTCAACCTTGAATGTGCTGTCAATATATTTTGCTTCTCTTAATTCCTTAGTTTCCTTATGGCCACAGCCTTCTCTTTGACATGTAAATGTGAGCAAGCCCTTTTCTTCAGTTGTAGCACGCTTTGTAATAACTCCATTGTTGTACTTATGGCCTATACCATCAACAAAGCTGTCTTTATATGATAGATTACAACCTGGATCTGTACATTTATATTCTGTATAGCCATCATCACAGTCAGGCTCTACAACTGTGCCGTTATCCCAGTTATGACCGAGTGCTGCTACATCTCTCTTAAGAGCTGAGCCACAATCAATACATGTATATGTCTTTGTGCCGTTTGCTGTTTCTGTTGGGTCATTTGTTACAACACCCTCGTTCCATGTATGGAAGCCTGTTGCAGGAATTGTTTCAACCTTTTGCATAGCGCATGTTGGGTCTTGACATTGATACTGTCTGTAACCAACCTGTCCGCAGCCTGGAACTATTCTATTATATTCTTCATATATGTGTGAGCCTGTTTCCTCGAAAATTTCAACATCCCACATATATACGCCACCGCCTTGGCCTGCGCCACCGGCATTTGAAATCTTAAGCTCTACTGTTGCAGCGTTTACGCCTGCCTGAGCAACAAATTCAGTCAAGCCTGAAACGTCAACAACCTCAGATTCATATACAACCTCATCGTTAAAGTCATAAAGAACAACTGTTAACTGATAAGCTGTAAAGTAGTCAACGCCCTCGCCGAGAGGTTGGCCTTGTGCATCCTCAAAATTCTTTGTATGTAAGCCTGTTGTTGGAGATAATGCACCGTTACCGTTTGTATGAACAACGATTTCTGACATTAATCTCTCAGTACCGAAATAGAACCAAAGTGAGAACGCGCTGCTCTTTACTGTGTGAGTACCTGTATGGATATCGCCGTCGATAAGACGTGTAAGGTCCATAGCCCACCAGCTGCTCGGTACGTTCTTTTGCTCTTGTGTGCTAAATACTGTTGAGTTAAGAAGCGCATCCTTAGCGATATTTGTTTGCTCAGCATCACAGCTTGCAGGAGCTATCTTTGTATAAGCTTCAACCTCCCAAAGTGAGCAGTATGAATCGTTTTCAGGAATTACAATTACTTCAATCGCTACTACATTTTTGCCAACTGTGAACTTAGCTTCCTCAACATTTGTTGTATCGTAAAGCTCTGATGTGTATATAAGCTCGCCTTTTTTGTCATAGCCTTTAATTTGAACGCCTGTTGTATCATAAGCAACTTCATCCTCAGTGCCGTCGGTATGCTCGCCCATTCCGTTTGCTACAACAACTACCTCGCTGATGTAGTAAACCTTGTCAAAGGTAAGCTTGAATGATGGCTCATGTCCCTTTGGAGAAAGTGTTCCATATTCCTTGTCGCCGTCAACAAGAGCAGATGGATCCCAGTTACCCCAGCTTAAGCCACTTGTTACTGAAATTTCGCTTAAGTCAGCGATGTTTTTTGGCTCATCTGTTATTTCAACATCGCCGGTTGAAACTGCAAATACCATTGATGCAATCATAGGAAGAAGCATCAAAATTGCAAGAATCATTGATATAGTTCTTTTCATAATATTTCCTTTCCTTTTATGAAATTGGTTAATAATCCTTAATCATAATCCTTAAAATAAGCAAATTATTTCATCTCGTAGTCAGATGAAACATCCTCAGCAGGTGGTGCTGGAAGCTTATGTGAGTGATTTGGATCTTGTTGATCTGTGTCTGTGTCGCTTGTACCCGTATTAACAGCTGTGTCTGTATCAGTATCGTCGCCGTTACCGTCACATCCAATTAAAGCTACTGACATTGTAGCTACTATTAAAACGAGAAGAAGCATAGCAATGATTTTTTTCATTTGTTCCTCCTTGAATAAAGCAAAATTATTGCCTTTCATTTTTCTACATAATAAATAATACCACATATATCCTTTTTTGTCAAGTTATATAATAAAGAAATATATATAATTTAAAATTTATTAAAAATTACTAAATGAATATAAGCTATGAATTCAGTTAGTTAAATTTATGCTCATAAAAATTCAAAACCAAGATATTTTTTGCAAGCAAAATAAAAAAATAATGCAGAACAGCTGTTCTGCATTATTCGAGTGCTCTTGCGGAGATTCGAACTCCGGACACCTTGATTAAAAGTCAAGTGCTCTACCGTCTGAGCTACAAGGGCATATATGTTCTTTTTTTGTGCCTATATATAATATCACACAAAAACGCTTTTGTCAATAGCTAATTTTCAAAAATTGAAATTTATTTTTTTATTTCATTCTAGCTATTGACTAAACATTTTTTGCATGTTAAAATTCAGGTAATAAATAAGAATATGAGGTACTTATTATGGTAAAGAAAAAAATCATGCTTTGGGATAAAGCTCCTTATGTAGATTACACTACAAACGGCTTTGAGCCTTCAATTACCGAATACAAGGTAAACGACAAAAAAACTGCCGTTATCGTATGTCCGGGCGGTGGATACGGCTGTAAGGCAGACCACGAAAAGGGTCCTATTGCTGAAATGCTAAATAATGGCGGTATAAACGCTTATACCCTTGATTATAATGTAAACAAATGTCATAAATTTGCGCCACTAAGCGACGCGCAAAGAGCAATTAGAGTTCTTCGCTCTATGGGATATGAAAAAATCGGTATTTTAGGTTTCTCAGCTGGTGGACATTTAACTTGTACTGCGGGTACAATGTATGATTTTAAGGCTTATGAGCCAACAGATGATATTGACAAGCTATCCGCCCGTCCTGATGCATTTGTTCCTTGCTATCCTGTTGTATCCTTCTATGAGCCATATTCACACTTCGGTTCAAGACAAAACTTATTTGGCGAGGATAATGACAACGAGGAGCTTGCTATCAGATTCAGCTGTGAAAAGAATGTAACTCCAGATACACCCCCTTGCTTTATTTGGCACACAGCTAACGATGCAGTTGTCCCTGTAAAGAACTCTCTTGAATTAGCATCTGCTCTTTCTAAAAACGGGATTTATTTTGAAATGCACATTTATCCTAATGGCTGCCACGGTCTTGGACTTGCTACTGACAGAAATGACATTTCAAGATGGGCCGATAACTGTATTATATTCTTAAAGAATTTAGGATTTTAATTCATGAAAAATATTGCTATTATAACAGGCGCATCAAGCGGTCTTGGTGTGGAGCTTTACAAGGAAATTCAAAAGGAAGCTCTTGATGAAATTTGGATTATCGCAAGACGCGAGGACAGACTAAATAAGCTAAAAGAGGATTTTGGCAAGATTGAAACAAGAGTTGTGCCAATGGATGTTACCGTTAATGAAAGCATGACTACACTTGAAAGCATGTTAAAAGCAGAGGAATACAATGTTAAATTTCTTTTTAACAATGCGGGCTTTGGAGTCATTGGCGATGTAATTGAAGCAAGCTATGAGACACAAGGCAGTATGGTAACGCTTAATGACAAATCCCTTGTGGAAATTACCACTATTGTATTAAAGCATATGAACAAGGGTGCTTGTATTATAAACACATGCTCTATTGCTTCCTTTGTGCCTAATGCAAGAATGAGTGTTTATTCTGCTACAAAAGCCTTTGTTATGAGCTATTCCCGTTCATTAAGGTATGAATTAAGAAAAAGGAAAATCAATGTTACCGCCATTTGCCCCGGTCCTATGAGTACGGAGTTTTTAGCAGTTGCGGGAATTGACAAGGGAGTATCAAAAACATTTGATACATTACCAAGATGTAATGTTGCAAAAACCGCAAAGGGTGGAATTAAGGCGGCAAAAAAAGGCAGAGGCGTTTATACCCCTCATCCATTTTATAAATTTTACAGAGTGCTTGCAAAAATTCTTCCTCATGCTTGGCTGATGGGAGCATCTAAAACTTAATGAGTGGTCAGTGGTCAGTGGTCAGTGGTCAGTGATTTGCTCTATAAGGTTACTTTAAAATATAAACGGCTATTGAAAATGCAGTAGCCGTTTTCTTATTTAAAAGCCTCAAATTCGCTTGGAATTTGAGGCTTTACTTATTGATTTTTGAATAGATATCAGTATTTTATTTTTCGGTTTTGAATGTTATTGCTTCGCCGTTGGTTGAGGCTACTACTGAGCCGTGAAGGTCTGTGCGGTAAATTTTTGCTTTATAGAATTCCAATACATCTAACGCTTCCTTGTGAGGATGGTTATAGTCATTATTAACACCACAGGAAATTACAGCATATTCAGGCTTAACATATTTTATGAAGGCATTTGTACTTGATGAGCTAGAGCCGTGATGTCCTACCTTTAAAATGTCGCAATCAAGCTTTTCATAGTATTCCATTCTAAGTCTTTCCTCAGCTTCCTTTTCAGCATCGCCTGTTAAAAGCACCTTAGTGTTGCCCCATCTTGCCATAATTACTACGCTTGGGTTGTTGTTATCGTCTTTATTATACTCTCCGATTGGACCAAGTATTTTAAGCTCAAGCTCTCCTGCCATAATATTTTCGCCAAGCATATCCTGAGCGTTAATTACATTTATCTGCGGTCTTTCCTCAAGGGCAGTAATGAAATTTTCGTAGGTTTTACTTGTGTGTGTCTTTGGAGACATAATTACGTTTTTAATATCATAATTTTCAACAACATATGCGGCTGAGCCTATATGGTCAGCATCGGGATGAGTTGCAACAAAATAATCAATGGTAGTTATATTCTTATCCTTTAGATATTTTACTAATTTTGCTCTATCCTCTTCTGCTCTGTCGCCTGTATCAATCAGCACCGTTTTGTCATCTGCTAATATTAAGGTTGCATCGCCTTGACCGATATCAATAAAATGAAATTCTGCTGTGCCATCAGGTAAATCGTAAACCTCATCAGCGCCTTGAGTGCATTTATAAATAAAAAATGCCAAAATTATAAGTATAACAGATAAGACTGTCTTAATTAAATTTTGTGTTTGCTTTTTAGTTCTCTTTTTTGTTTTAGTAGCCATTTTTATACCTCCGTTCTTATAGTTATATTGTATCATAGGTTTTAAATAAATTCAACTAAAAAAACGGACAAAGGTCCGTTTTATTTAAAAAATATTTCTGTGCTTATCAAGTGCGGAAAATAGGACTACGCCAAATATATAAGCCGATATTATTTCCCCAACAAAAACGCCGATTAAGCCAAACAGATAAGTTGGTAATGACCATGCTGATTTATCGGTATAGCAGAACAACACGATAAATGGCACAATTACTGTATTGGCAATTACCGTTGGTATTGGAACAAGATACTTATTTTTCAGCTTTGATGCAAAATATGCGCCGATTAGCGTTGCAAGAGAGCCAAAAAGCACATCCCATATAACAGCACCTGTTGTTAGGTTAGCAATTATGCATCCCACAAATAGTCCCGGAATTGCAGATGGCATAAAAAATGGCAATACACAAAGAGCCTCGCTGAAGCGAACTTGAATAGCTCCGCTTGCTAAGCCTAAGATATTGCTTAAATGAGTGAGTGCTACATAGAGAGCAGCAACTAAAGCAGCTCTTGCTATGTACTTGATTTTTTGATTTTTCATTTTGTTTCTCCTAGTTTTGTTTTAAGTGAGGATGGTTACGAACTCACTGTGTGGTATTATACAATTCAAAGTAAATTTTGTCAAGTGGCAAATTTATAGGTTTATCATAATATGTTTATAGCGGAGGTGTGAATATGGAAAATTTAACTGATGAAATTGGCTTTCTTGCTGTAACGGTAAGGACATCAAACGGTGCTATACCTATTGAAAATGCTAAGGTTAGTATATATGAAAACTATGATAATGGCGGTGCTAACTCTAATGGTCATTTGATTTATTCGTTAAGGACAAATAATTTCGGTCAAACGGAAAAAATCGCTTTGCCTACAAAAAGCATGTCTCTATCCTTAGAGCCTGGCAATTTACAGCCATTTACAAGCTACAACATTTTTGTATCAAGCGAGGGATATTTTGATAGCGACGTAATAAACGTGCCTATATTTCAAGGTGTTACCTCATTACAGCCTATAAATCTTATACCTGTTTCGGAATTTGCAAATCCTACTGATGATGTGCCTTTTTACGATAGTAGATTTGTAGAAATACCAAACACAAAATTATAAAGGAGACTTTATGCCCAATAATTTACCCTACATACCACAGTATATAACTGTTCATTTAGGCGCACCTGACAGTAATGCACCTAATGTTACAGTACCCTTTGCTGACTATATTAAAAATGTTGCTTCAAGCGAGATTTATCCTACATGGCCCGAAAACGCCATAAGAGCTAATGTTTATGCTCAGGTATCATATACCTTAAACAGAATTTATACGGACTATTATAGATCTAGGGGATATGACTTTGATATAACAAATTCAATAGCAAACGATCAATCATATGTAAATGGCAGAGATATATTTGAAAATGTATCAAGAATAGTTGATGAGCTTTTTAATGATTACATTGTTTCAGGAGATAGTATTGAGCCTCTTTTTGCAGCTTATTGCGATGGGCGTGAGTTAAGGTGCGAGGGTCTTGAGCAATGGGGGACTGTTCCCTTGGCTGAAAGCGGACTTACTCCATTTGAAATTTTGCAACGCTATTATGGCGATGACATAAGGCTTGTAACTAACGCTCCTGTTGGAGATAGGCGTGAGACATGGGATGGCAGAACTCTTGGAATTGGCGATATTGGTAATTCAGTAAGGCAGGTTCAGTTAAGACTTAACAGAATATCAAAAAATTACTCAGGAATACCTAAAATTCCAATCGCAAATGGCATTTTTGATGAGGCTACCGAAAATGCGGTTATCGCTTTTCAAAAGGCTTTTGACTTGGAGCCTGATGGATTGGTAGGTAAAGGAACCTGGTATTCTATACAAAGAATATACAGCGCAGTTAAAAGGCTGAATGATTTAGCATCCGAGGGAATTACAATAAGCGAGGTTTCAAATCTTTTCAATTCATTTTTAAGTGAGGGAGACCTTGGAAGTGAGGTTTATGAGCTACAATACTTACTTAATTTAGTTGCTGAGTTTAATAATGAAGTTCCGCCTATTATTATTGACGGTAGATTTGGAGGTGGAACGAAAGCATCATTGGAAGCGTTTCAGCGCGCATACGGCTTAAATGTTACAGGCGAAACAGATTTTAACACATGGGATAGGCTATATAGGGAGTATGTGGGGATTTTGACATCTCTTCCCGCGGGATATTTTGGTAGCACTACTATTCCCTATCAGGGCAGGGTTTTGCGCTTCGGTATTGAGGGGGATGATGTAAGGGCTTTACAGGAATATTTGAATTTTATAAGCAACACTTATACGGAAATACCGAAAATTACCGTTGATGGTGTATTTGGCAATCAAACACAAGCGGCGGTTACTGTTTTCAAGGAGATTTTCGGTCTTGACCCTACTCCTATTGTATCCGCATCAGTTTGGAACGAAATCACATCAGTTTACCGCGATTTATACGATGGGCAATTAGCATCAAGGGGACAAAATCCCGGTTTTAATATAGGGTAGGGTAATTATGGCTTTATTTAACGCTTTAGAGGAAAAGAACTTTATTGTTCAAATACAAAGAATTTTAAGAGACTTAAGCTTTATGAATTTTAATAACGGAATGATTGGTATTGATGGAATTTATGATGATGCCACAAGAAACGCTGTTCGAGAATTTCAAAAAAGATACGGGATTAAGGAAACGGGAATTGTTGACAGTGAAACATGGAGTCTGCTTCACACTATTTGGGAAATACGCCAAGAGGGAAACGCCCTTGCAAGGGCTGTTTATGTATTGCCTCGTTTTGAGGGATATGAAATAATGCCCGGTGCTGTTGATAATGTATTATACATAATACAGCACATGCTTGAAACGATTTCAAGAGATTATACGGAACTTGAGGGAATCGTTTTAAATGGTGTTTACGATGAAAACACACAAAACGCCATAAAGATTTTCCAAAGAAAAAACATGCTTGATGACACGGGAATAATTGATGCTACAACATTTAACCGTTTAGCAGATGCATATGAGGAAATAAATTCTAGAGGTCAGTGAAAATATTGGAATTTTCGGGCAATACTCTATTTATAAATTTCAAGGGGGATAGAGATGGTAAACCGATTTACAAAAAAAGCGCAGGACGCTCTGCAAAGTGCAAAAAGGTGCGCAGAAAAGCTTGGACACACCTACATAGGCTCTGAGCATTTACTTTTAGGTATTTTAAATACCGATTGTGTAGGCTGTAAAATTCTTGAGGAAAAGAACGTTATTTATAGTGATACTCATGAGAGGGTTATTGAAATTTCGGGCTCGGGAAGCTTTTCTAATCTTTCCGGAGATGAGTTAACGCCTAAATGTAAAAGAATAATAGAGTCTTCCTCTCTGTGCGCAAAAAAATACAAAAGCAAATTTATAGGCAGTGAGCATATGCTATTTGCTATTTGTGATGACGCGGAGTCTGTTGCTTCAAGAATACTTCTATCCTTTGGTATAAATTTGTCGGTATTAAAAAATGAGATAGCAACATTTTTAGATAGTGCTTCTGCTTCAAGCAAAAACGATAGGCGTGAAATTCCCTCATGTCCTGTTTTGTCTCAGTACGGTAAAAATTTGAATTTATTGGCGCAAGAAAATAAAATTGACCCACTATTTTGCCGTGATGATGAGGTGCTTAGGCTTATACAAATTTTATCAAGGCGCACGAAAAACAATCCCTGCTTAATTGGCGAGCCTGGAGTGGGAAAAACATCTATCGTTGAGGGTCTTGCTAAAAAAATCGTTGAAAAGGATGTTCCCTCATGCTTGCTTAATAAGACTGTTGTTTGTCTTGATTTATCCTCTATGGTTGCTGGAGCGAAATATCGCGGCGAGTTTGAGGAAAGAATGAAAAGCGTTTTGAACGAGCTAAAAAACAGTGAGGATTTAATTTTATTTATTGATGAAATTCACACTATTGTAGGCGCAGGCAGCGCAGAAGGCGCTCTTGATGCTTCAAATATAATCAAGCCTTCCCTTGCAAGGGGTCATATTCAAGTCATAGGCGCAACTACAACGAAGGAATACAGAAGATATATTGAAAAGGACAGCGCACTTGAAAGGAGATTTCAGCCTGTGCTAGTAAATGAGCCATCTGCCGAGGAAACAGAAAGAATTCTTTTTGGATTGCAGGACAGATACGAAAAGCATCACGGTGTGAAAATTAGTGATGAAGCTATACGCGGTGCGGTTAATTTATCAGTAAGGTATATAAACGACAGATTTTTGCCCGATAAGGCTATTGATTTAATTGATGAATCGTCCTCTTATGTGAAAATTAAAAATATGAGGTCTTCTGCAAGGTTAAAGGAGCTTGATAAAAGGCTTAATGAGCTTTTTAACGAAAAGGAAAAGGCTATTTTAGATGAGGACTTCTCTCTTGCATCTGATATTCGCGACAAGGAAATAAAATGCAAGCTTGAATACAACAAGGAAAAAGCTAAAATTGAAAAGCAATCTAATGATAATTTGCCAATTGTTACTTATGAGGATATTGCTTACACTGTTACAAAATGGACTAACATTCCCGTTAGCAAGACAACACAAGGGGAAGAAGAAGCTTTAAAGAATTTAGATATTCTTCTTAGAAAAAGAGTTATTGGTCAAGATAATGCAATTAAGGTTATTTCCGATGCTATAAAGCGAGGCAGAATAGGATTAAAAAATCCCAAAAGACCTATTGGTGCATTTTTATTTTTAGGTCCTACGGGGGTTGGCAAAACTGAGCTTTGTCGCGCAATAAGTGAGGTTGTGTTCGGGTCGGAAAATAATATAATAAAGCTAGATATGTCTGAGTACATGGAAAAGCATTCTATATCTAGGCTTATTGGCTCTCCTCCCGGTTATGTTGGATATGAGGACGGCGGTCAGCTAAGTGAGGCGGTTAAATGCAAGCCATATTCTCTTGTACTTTTTGATGAAATAGAAAAGGCGCATAAGGATATATACAATATACTTTTGCAGATTATGGATGAGGGCGCACTAACAGACTCTCAAGGGCATAAAATTGATTTTAAAAATACTATTTTAATAATGACCTCAAATATTGGCGCAAAATCAATTATTGAGCCTAAAAAATTAGGATTTAGCGATAATATTGAAAGTAATAATGACAAAATGAAATCTCAAATTAATGATGCGCTAAAAAACGAGTTCAATCCTGAGTTTTTAAATAGGCTTGATGAAATAGTTATCTTTAATAATCTTACTAAAAACGATATAATTGAAATATCTAAAATTATGCTTGATGAGGTTAAAGCACTTGCTCTTGGTATTGGTATAAATATTGATTTTGACGAAAGTGTTTATGAGCATATTGCAACGGTGGGATATGATAAGCAATATGGAGCAAGACCGATCAGGAGATTAATTACAAATGAAATTGAAAATTTATTATCTGACAAAATAATAAACGGACAGATTGAGCGTGGGAATTCGGTTAAGATTTTATACGATAATGAAATAAAAATCATAAAAAAATAAGGGACTTTCAAAAAGTCCCTTAAAATTTTATAATCCTGCTATTTGATCAACTGTTTGTCCCTCGGTCCATGTGATTTCATAAGAAATTGTGCCAACCGATAAAAATTCTCTTGCCTTCCCTGCTCTATGAAGCTGTGCAAGCTGCCAAGGTGAAATTATGCCAAAAACCTTATTTCCATCACCTTCATCCCAGTTGTAGAAGTCTGTTACAGTATATTTTATGGTAGCAGAATAGGTTTTTACGCCGTCAACCTCGTTTACTGTTAAATCACTCATATTAACGCGTGAGAAATATGAACCAACTGAATACTTCCAGTCCCCTGTTAAATCATGATTAACCTGCTCCATGCATTGATTCATATTAAGGCTCATTCCCTCAATAGCAAGCTGCTCTGCAGCTCTCAATGCTCTATTCAAGTCTCTGTTTCTTACATTTAATGCAGCGCTGTCCTGTAAGAAAGAGGACATGTTAATTGTATATTGAGTTCCTTTGTTGTTAAGATAATGGCTTAAAAAATCCTTTGCGTTTGTATAGCCCGCTACGGAACCGCCAATAACAATACCGCTTGCAGCTAATTGATATTTTATTAAATCCCAAGATGATGCAGAGGTACCCTTATTGTATTTTGATGCAGAATTGTTCATTTGCTTTATTCTATCATCTGCATCCTTAGTTTCTTTCACTAAAGAGAATGTATATCCGTTAGCAATCGTTACTTCGGTATTACCTGTTGCTTCAACGCAAGTAACGGTGCTTGGTGTTTCGCTTTGGTTATCGCCAACAATGTACTTAACGCTATTTCCGTCAAAAACGTAAGCTCCAAGATAAAGCTGAGCATATACGCTTGCACCATCAAAGCCCGCTATTTTCATATCAGCAGATAAGCAGCTCATATCATTAAGCACAGCCTTGATAACTGATGCGTTTTGGCTGCTAAGGTCGTATGGTTCGGCTGTTTTGCTATCAAGAGGCATGTTATCGCCTAGCAATGCTTTTGAAGCGGCTACAAGTCCAACCTCTATGCTTGCTCCTGTTTTTTTAATTATTTCAAAAGCTTCTTTGTTTAAATTATATCCAACACACATATCGGTTACATCAGCCGAGGTAGAGTATCCTTTAAGTGTAACTAATGGAGCTACCGCTTCACTTGTTATAGAGCATGATGGACAGTAAAATTCAGCTACGCCATTTTGTGTATAGTCCGTATATTTTATATTTGTGTAGGATTTGCCTTCGTGTGTGCAGGCACTATCAGCGCTTACGGATATAGTGAGTATAAGCAATGTTGTCAAAAGCGCAAAAAGAACAAAAATAATTTTCTTTTTCATAATATACTCCATAATTATTATTTCTTATCTATAATATAATATCATAGAAATTTGCTTTTGTCAATATTTAACAATTTATATAATAAAAATTCTGCTACGGTGTAGCAGAATTTTTTATTATTTTGCAATATGAACATCGAGCTGTGGAAATGGAATTTCAACTCCGAATTGGTCAAATGAGCGCTTAACCTGTTCCATAATGGCGAAATTAACATCCCAATAGTCCTCGCTTTTTACCCAAACTCTTAAACGAATGCCGATTGAGCTATCGTTATGTGAGGTAATCATAACCTTTGCGGCAGGGTCTAATAATATTCTTTCATCTGCTTGGGCGCAAGCGTATAGAACCTTTTTAGCAACATCAATATCCGCTGTATAGGAAATTGTGAAGTCAAAGTCAATTCTTCTTGTTTCATGAGTTGAGTAGTTGGTTACTACTGCATTTGATACTGTGCCATTTGGTATTACGACCTTTCTATTATCAGGTGTAGTAAGTGTGGTATAGAAAATACCGATATCTGTAACAGTTCCGCCTACGCCTGAGGTTTCAACGTAATCGCCAACCTCAAAGGGCTTAAATGCAATCACTAAAACGCCGCCTGCAATATTGGAAAGTCCGCCTTGTAATGCAAGACCGATTGCAAGTCCTGCTGATGCAATAGCCGCTGAGAAGGCTGAAAGCTCAAGACCTAAAATCATAATAGTAACAACAGAAACTAAAATGTATAGCAAAATTGCAATTACATGTCCTAAGAATGTACGAATAGTCTTATTAAGACGCATCATTGATCTTGACTTAATTATGCTTTTTGAAATGATTTTTGCAACCTTTACTCCTACAAAGAGAAAAATAGCTGCAATTAAAAGGCGAACGATAAATTCAACCATTTCTTTTCCTGCAAAAAATTCCTTAATACTATCTAAAAACATTTTCTACTCCTTTATTTTACACCACAAAATATTTTTATTCCGCATCCGTTTCGGGATCGTTAATTATTTCTACTTCTATTTCACTTTCATCATCAAAAGCGTTTGATTTATCAATTATGACTATTTTTTGTCCGCATGCTTGACAATATGTTGCATCACTATCAAGTAATGAAAAGCAATGCTCACAGACACGCTTATTTTGAGCTGTGGCTATTTTTGATTTAAGATCAATAATCTCCTTTGAAATATTGTCTGCCTCTAATAGTAAGGAATTAATTTTATCATTATTTGTTCCCTTATTTACGCTTATATAATATGCTCTACCAAGCTTTTCAAAGCAATTATCAAGATCAGCTTCCTTGCTTCTTAAGTTTAATTTTAAAACGGTAATATCATAGGTATCCTTAGCCTTGGTTTTTACATTTGATGCTACATTTGTAACCTTTTTAGTAAATTTTTCAAAAAAATCCGCCATACGCACCTCCAAAGTTTATATTATTATATTACTACAAAATTAAATGTTTGTCAATAAATTTGCATAAAATACATAAATTTACACACACTTGGTTTAGTATATTTTATGTGAGGTTTATATGAATAAGGAAGAATATAAAAGATATGTTGATAAAAGAGCTAAAAAATCGCCTCTTTTAAAAAATACAATCATTGCATTTATGGTTGGTGGCTTTATTTGTGTAATTGGGCAGGTGTTTAAGGACTTATATATAAGGCTAGGTGCTGAAAAAAATGATGCTTCTACATTTGCATCGATTACTATTATATTTTTTGCAATTACGCTTACAGGTATTGGTGTTTTTGACAGTTTAGCTAAGCATGCAGGTGCGGGAATGGCTGTACCTATTAGTGGCTTTGCCAATTCAGTTTCCGCAGAAGCTATTGATGCAAAAAGTGAGGGTTATGTATTAGGCGTAGGCGCTAAAATTTTCACTATTGCAGGGCCTGTTATATTGTATGGCACGCTAAGTGGTGTTGCTTACGGCTTAATTTATTACTTGGTGGGGGTTATAAATTAAAATGCAAAGAGAGCTTATAAAATTAAAGCGTACGCCGTATATAATTTCTTCTTATTGTGTTGCGGGCAAAAAGGAGTTTGAGGGTCCTCTTGGAAAGCAATATGATGAATGCAGCTTGGATAACAAATTCGGCAAGGACACTTGGGAAAAATCCGAGGGAGAAATGCAACGAAAAGCCGTAAGCGGAGCTATGAAAAAAGCTAAATTAAGCGACACAGATATAGACATTTTGTTTTCAGGCGACCTACTTAATCAATGTATCGGCTCTAATTATGGTCTTATTGATTTTGATATTCCATATTTAGGTCTTTACGGTGCTTGCTCAACCTGTATTGAGGGACTTGCGCTTGCTTCTTGCTTATATGCCGGTGGGATTTTTACTATTTGTGGCACGGTTACCTCATCGCACTTTTGCGCAAGTGAAAGACAGTTTCGCTTTCCTTTAGAATATGGTGGACAAAGAGCGCCTACTGCTCAATGGACAGTTACAGGGTCAGGTGCTTATATTTTAGGGGATAGCGGAAAGGTAAAAATCACTGAGGTTATGTTTGGCAAATCACTTGACATGGGAATAAGCGATATAAATAATATGGGTGCGGCAATGGCTCCGTCCTGTTATGAAACAATAAAAAGGTATTTTAAATACAGCTCCAATTCTCCATCGGATTTTGATTTAATTGCTACGGGAGACTTAGGATATGAGGGTAGCGAAATTTTAAAGGATCTACTTTTAAGAGATGGAATTGATATAAGAAAAAACCACAATGATTGCGGTCTTATGGTGTTTGACAGAGAAAAACAAGATGTGCATGCAGGGGGATCGGGGTGTGGCTGCTCTGCTATTGTTCTATCCTGTGATATTTTAAAAAAGCTTGAAAGCGGAATTTACAATAATGTTTTAGTTATTGGAACAGGAGCTCTTATGAGTCCAATGACACTTTTTCAAGGGTCTTCAATTCCTGCGGTTTCACATTTAATAAGGCTTGAAAGGAGTGAATAATTATGAATTATTTATGGGCGTTTATAGTTGGGGGTATTCTTTGTGCCATTGCTCAAATTTTAATAGATAAAACTAAATTGACTCCTGCAAGAATTTTAGTTTTTTATGTTTGTCTTGGTGTTTTACTAACCGCTTTAGGAATATATGAAAGGATAGTAGATTTTGCGGGATGTGGTGCTACTGTTCCGCTAACCGGCTTTGGGTATGCGATAGCACAGGGAGTTAAACAGGCGGTAGATGAAAAGGGCTTTTTTGGTGTGCTTACAGGTAGTTTAACAGCCACATCAGGGGGTATAACTGCTACATTAGTTCTTGCAATATTGGCTTCGCTTATATTCAGTAGCAAGCCAAAGAAATAGGGTTGTGTCTTTCTCAAACTCACTTTCCTCTCCCGTACTGTCAACCTCATATGAACGCTTAATCGATTTTCGCTCATCATCAATTTTTTTGCTATTGCTATTGACATTTTTGTTATTTTCGGTTATACTGTTATTAGTAGCAGTGCTGTCAGACACCATTTTGGATGTAGGTTGCGGGGATGTATTTTCATCCATGTTCAACACCTGACCGCTGCTACCTTTTTTTATTAAATAAGCGCTTGTAATGTATATCCTTTTCCATCAACAATAATTGTTTTGTACAAGTAATCCCAATAAGATGCATTTTTGTGAGAAGATATGTTTTTTCCTGTTTCTTTTGCTGAATTTTTATATTTAGATTCTTCGACGATATTTATTATATCTCCGTCAGCAAGCAATCGCACCTTCGCCTTATATCCTGTTCTATGCGATTGGCTATTTCCTTCAAAAACAAATTTTCCTAAACCTTTTTTTGAACTTACAAATTGAGCATAATATGTATGTCCGTTTCTTTCAAATTTTGCTGTCTTTCCTCTCCCGTACTGTCAACCTCATAGGTACGCTTAACCGATTTTCGTTCATCATCAATTTTTTTGCTATCGCCATTGACATTTTTGGTGTTTTCGGGTATAATATTGGCAGGAGTTGTTGCGGATTTTTCCGTAACCACAGCAAGTAAAGTCTGTGGGGCAACTCCTTTTTCTATTGCAAAAGAATATCTCTCATCATCAACCTTTTCTTTTTTCTCCTCATCATTACCGTTTTGAGAAATTTTAACACCGCCTTTTGCGTTGTCAAGTGATTTTTCGAACTTGCTAACAAGCTTTTTTAAATACTTTATGGATTCGCTATCAACCGTAGCGGATTTTTTTATTGTGTCCTTAAATCGGCTTATAAGCTTCTTTACAAGCGGTGTGTTTCCTTTGAAAATGCACAAAAAAATGAAGTCTCTCAGTAAGAGAGGCTTCATTTGCTATTAAAGTCTTGTTGCTTTTTTCTTGATGAGGTCAACCAGCTCTACGCTTTGCGCTGAGCTTTCAGGTGTTACATATTCAATATTCTTGTTGTTATTTACGCAATCAACAAAGTATTGAATTTCTGCAAGGTAACCATTATCGTTGCCAACATTGATACCGAGGTCTGTTTCCTTAGCCTCGCTTTGCTCAATAACAACCTCCTTGCCGTTTTTGTAAAGCTTATCGGAAAGCTCTACATAGCCATTTTGGAATACTGCAAGGTATGTTGCCTTGAAGCCGATTGGGGCGTTATACCAAGTACCCTCGCAGGTTACAAGTGTATCGCCGTATGTAAGGTTGCTTACTACATAGTCATTGTTATTTTTAATGCCTGTTGTGTATGATACAATCTTGTCAGGCATACCGAGAACGCTTTGAACGAAGTCAATATCGTGGATGGATAGGTCTGTTGCTACTCCGCCGCTTCTCTTTTCATCTCTCATCCAGTCCTCCCAGCTCCATGTTGGGATACTTGAAATTCTCTTCATATCAAGGCGGATAAGCTTACCGAGCTCGCCACTTTCAATAACGCTTCTTAAATACATATATGGTGCCATAAATCTTACAACATGGGCAACCATAAATTTTTTATCAGTTTCCTTAGCTACTGCAAGTACCTTTTTAGCATCCCTTGCATTTAATGTCATTGGCTTTTCGCAAAGAACATGGTAGCCCTTCTTTAAAAGCTTAATTGCCATATCCTTGTGCATATAGCTTGGTGTACAGATATCAATCATATCAAGCTCTGCATTATTGAGCATACCTGATAAGGACTTATAAACCTTAATGCCTCTGCCCTTTAATTTTTCCTTTGCCATATCGGTTCTAACATCGCATACTGCAACGATTTCAGCGCCCTCAACATTATCATAGTTAAAGAAGTGGCATCCTCCCATTCCACCGATACCCACAAGTCCTACTCTAAGTTTAGCCATTTAAAATATCCTCCAAGAATTTTTTTGCATATAAAATATCTTCTATTTGCTTGTCTCCGTCAATTTCTCTTTCAATTGTGATTGAGCCATCATAACCGTGTTCAATAAGCTTTTTAATAAGCACTGGGAAGTTAACTCTACCGTCGCCTATTCTCTTTTCTTGACCTAACCATTTTGGGTCAGTTGGGTATTCGCCATCCTTAGCGTGTACGCCTCTTACGTAGTCTCCGAAAATATCAACTGCATCGCAAGGATTAGACTTGCCGTATAAAAGCAAGTTAGCTGGGTCAAGGTTAATACCTAAGTTACCTGTGCCTACTGTTTCAATTGTTCTCTTTAATGTAATTGCGGTTTCTTGTCCTGTTTCAAAAAGTAAATATTGGTTATTTGCTTTGCAATATTCTGCAATTTCCTTAATAGCAGCTACTACGCCTTGATATTCATCAGTAATTGGGTTTTCAGGAATAAAGCCCATATGTGTAATAACATCAGTTACACCGAGCATTTTTGCAAAGTCTGAGCCTTTTTTAAGATTTTCAAGTCTCTTTGCTCTATAAAATATAGGAACGATACCGAGTGTTACTGGACCTCTTACAAAATCCCATGTTGCCTCGCCTTCCCATCCGCACCAAACAGCGCTGATTTCAACGCCTGTTTCCTTAACTGCATCAAGAACGATTTTTGCATATTCTTCATTTAATTTGCTCATATCCCAGCAGCAAAGCTGACAGGATTCAAGTCCATATTTTTTGACATCTCTCATTTTATCGGCTACATTATCGCCAAGATGTACCATTGTACCAAGCTTCATTATTTGCACCTCGCATAAATTTTGATGATATAATTTTATCATACATTTTACTTGGTTGCAATAGTTAATTATAAAAAAAAGACCTGAAAACAGGTCTTTTTTAGAATTTTTATTTATTTTTGCTTTGTTTAGTCATCTATTTCATCATATTTGAGTGTTGAAGCATCAACGCCCTTAACCCATCTAATTTGGTATTCCTCTTCGCCGTAGGTCAAGAATTCTTGTGCTTCGCCGTTTAAGTGAAGCTGATGAAGGTCGGCAGGGGAAACTGATGTAATTGAGATATCATTCGTATCGTTTACATCCCAATTATAGAAGTCCTGAACAACATATTTTAGCTTTGCAGTATAGTATGTTATACCACCAAACCAAGAAACCTCTTTAACATCATAAAGCTCAACGCTTGCAAAATATGAGCCTACTGAGTATTTCCAGTCGCCCGTTAAGTTGTGATGAAGGCTCTCTTCCTTTTGATATATAGTAATCTTTTCGCCACTTACCGCCATATTTTCTGCGGCACGCAATGCTTCATTTACATCACTTAGCATATTTTTCTTAGCGATTTCGTTTTCAAGAAAATCATCAATATCAAGCTCGTAATTTTCGCCATCTCCATCTAAATAGTGGTCCATAAGATCAGAGGCGTTAGGGAAAAACATTTTTGCTGATGCAATTATGTTTGCTTGAATGCGCGTGCCCTTTAGCTCATCAGGTGTATATTTAGAGCCTGTATTGAATACCGCTTTAGAATTGCGCATTTGCTTCATTCTGTCATTAGACGGTATTGTTTTATGTAGCGTTGTAAAGTTTCCAAACTCGGTAGGCGCTTCCTTTTCGGTATCAGTATCTTCTATATCATTTTTAAGGTCATCGCTTGCGCTGTCGGATGTTAAATTATCTATATTATTTGAGTCAGTAGTGGCTTCAGTATCTGTGATTAAATTATCAGTATCGGGGGCTTGGTCAGTAGTATTGCTTGTATTATTGCAGGATGATAAAACACATAAAATAGCTATTAGTAAAAGCGTTGTAAGTATCTTTTTGATATACATCCCTCCCTTTTCACGGTTGAATTATATCATATTTTTGATTTTTTGTCAAGTTTATTATTGATTGGCGGTTTTTTGTGTGGTATAATATATCGTAATGTAATATGAATAAGGGAGTTTTATTATGTTAAAGAGAATAAATAGATTAAGAGAAAGCTTTGATGGATTAGGTGTTGATGCGATACTTATTACATCACAGACTAATCATAGATATTTTACAAAATTCGACAACGGAGACGGATGCTTACTAATTACTAAGAAAAACGCTTATGCATTTGAGGATTTTAGATATACAGAGATTGCAAGCAAGCTTTTAAGCGGTGTTTACAATGTTATTCAATTAAAGGGAAAAAGATGTAATTGGCTTGGGGATATTGTGAAGCAAGAAAATATCGGTTGTATTGGTATCGAGGACTACTCTATGAGTATAAATGGCTTTTCAACATTAAAGAATGATTTGCCAGGTATTGAATTTAAGAATATTGGCGATACAATTAGTCTTCTCCGTCAGGTTAAGGATGAATGGGAAATTGAGCAAATTCGCAAGGCTCAGGAAATTACAGATATGGCCTTTGACCACATTTTAGGAATTATTTCCACGGAAATGACAGAGACTGATGTTGCGGCAGAGCTTGAATATTTTATGAGAAAGCACGGTGCTGAGGATAAGAGCTTTGAGACAATTTCAATCAGTGCTGAGAAAACATCACTTCCACACGGTGTGCCTGAAAGCATAAAAATCAAAAAGGGATTTTTTACAATGGATTTTGGTGCAACTGTAAATGGGTATCATGCTGATATGACAAGAACAATTTGCATTGGCAAGGCTGATGATGAAATGAAAAAGCTTTACAATACTGTTTTAGAGGCGCAGCTTGCGGGGCTTGAATATTTAAAGGCGGGTGTTGTTTGCCGTGATGCTGATAAGGTGGCAAGGGACATAATTGATAAGGAATACGCGGGTCTTTTCGGTCATTCTCTTGGTCATAGCGTTGGACTTGAAATTCACGAGGTGCCTTGTCTTGCTCCTTCATTTGATAAAATTCTTGTGCCTAACAATGTTGTAACTGTTGAGCCTGGTATTTATGTAGCTGGAAAATATGGGTGCAGAATTGAGGATTTAGTTGTAATTAAAGAAAACTCCATTGAAAATTTAACAAAATCAACTAAAAAGCTTATTGAAATTTAAATTTTTTTAATATTTTTAAAGAAATTTAAAGAAAATTCAAATTTACTATTGAAATATTTCTAGTTTTATTGTAAAATACTCGTGTATACTTAGGTGCTATGCACTTTGACTGTGGCGGGTCAGACTCAAAAAATACTTAACGCCAAGAAAGAGAAACATTTATGATTACAGCGGGCGATTTTAGAAACGGTGTTACCTTCGAAATGGAAGGCAAGGTTTACACAGTTATCGAATTCCAACACGTTAAGCCAGGTAAGGGCGCAGCTTTCGTAAGAACAAAGTACAGAGATGTTGTTACAGGCGCTATCCGTGAGGCTTCATTTAACCCAACAGCTAAGTTTGAAACAGTTCAAGTTGAGCGTAGAGAGCTTCAATACTTATATGCTGACGGCGAGCTTTACTACTTTATGGACATGGAATCCTATGAGCAAATTCCTGTTGATGCTAAGAATCTTGGCGACAACTTTAAGTTTGTTAAGGAAAATGAAATGTGCAAGATTTCTTCTATTAAGGGCGAAGTATTTGCAGTTGATCCACCAACATTTGTTGAGCTTGTAGTTACTGAAACAGAGCCAGGCGTTCGTGGCGATACAGCTACTAACGTAACAAAGGCTGCTACTCTTGAAACAGGCGCAGTTGTTAGAGTTCCAATCTTTATCAACGAAGGCGAAGTTATCAGAATTGATACAAGAACAGGCGAATACCTTGAAAGAGTAAACAAATAATTTTTGCTATTTAAGGACCGTCTATGCGCGGTCCTTTAAATATACCTATTAAATTTATTATGAAAGGAAATACTAAAATGAACGAAATGGATATTCTTGAAAAATGCGCTTACATTAAGGGCTTAGCTGAGGGTCTTAATCTTGATGCTACAAAGCCAGAGGGTAAGGTTTTAAATGCTATTATCGATTTACTCAGCGATATAGTTAATGATTTTGCTGATTTAGATGAAGAGGTTGCTACTCTTGGCGATTACATTGAGGAGCTTGACCACGACCTTGGCGATGTTGAAACATATCTTTACGACTGTGAGGATGATGATTGCGACTGCTGTGATTGTGATGATTGCGAGGATGACTGCGACTGCTGCGATTGCTATGATGAAGAAATCTGTGATTGCTGCGATGATGAGGACTTCTGCGATTGTGATGATTGCGAGGATTGTGAATACATGGAAGCTATGTGCCCACATTGCTCAGAGACCATCTGCTTTGACAACGAGCTTGACCCTGAGGAGCTTATCTGCCCTGCTTGTGGTAAGGCTTTTGCTGATAAGGAATAATTAAAAATTTTAAGCCCTCAGATTGAGGGCTTATTTTTTAATCAAAAACGCCATCGTTATGATGGCGTTATGATTTGATTATTTTTTTGCTTGCGCAAGAGTTATTGTTTCGGGGGTGGTGCCATAGGTGTTTGACATATAGAAAACGTCTGTACCATTACCGATGTATGCGGAGATTACGAGTTCAATATTGTCCTGTGAGCCGTCAGCCTTGAAGCCACGAAGAATAAAATCAAAGCCAGCATATTTATTTTCAATTGAAACTAATACGGTATTTTGAACACTTGATACAATGCTTCCGTTGTCATATGAAAGAACTGCATTATTCTCTGTTGATTTAAACGCTACAAAGCCGTAGTCTAACACCGCTCCTGTATTGTGTTTCTTATATAAAGCGAGTGAGCTATGATTTACAGTGAAGCCTGCGCAGATTGTAGTTGGATCGCTTTCCTTTACGGAATAGCCTGCAAAATCATAGATTTTTGCTACTTCTGTATCATTTGCATATTCGCAATATTCGTTTGAACAATACTCGTGAAGATTGCCATTTACATTAAAGCCGTTTGTAAATTCACACTTGTAAGCGTAAACATGTATAGGTGCTTGGCTTGGTGTAATAGCATCACAAACTGAGCATTTTGAAACACAATCATTTATCTTTTCAACCTGATGGTTACCGTCATAGAATGCATCACACTCACTATATCCATATACTATCATTTTTCCAAGTGGAGATCCCGCTTTAATATATTCATCATATGAATAAGTTGTTGTAAAGCCGAACGCTTCTGCTTGTTCCTTTGTGCCTGTAAAGAATACCGTTGTTTTTGATGTGAACCATGATTCGTTATAGGTAGAACCATCAACGGTTGCAGGAATATATACCTTAACATCATTAGAGCATATTCCGTTAAGAGAATTTTTCTCCTTAAGGATTGTTAGACTCGCACCTACTCTAACCTCTGTTAAGCTATCACAGCTTTGAATTGCTTCTTTAGCTAGTTCGGTAACGGTATTAGGTAATATAATTTTTTCAATGGAATCACAATTTCTAAACGTAAACTGCCCTACGCTATTGAGCTGGCTATTAGGAGCAAACTCGACCTCTAACAAAGCGCTACATCCATCGAAGCATTTGTTAAGGTGCTTAAATTGAGAGGAAACATAAATGTATAAAAGTGATTTGCAGTTAGAAATACTTTCTACATTTGTTGACATTTTACCAAATGTGTGTTCAGGGTTGAGCTCAGGATACTCTATTCTTATAATTGAATTTTTATCATAAGTCTCCCCTGTTACAGAGGACATAGCATTGACTCTGTCGCAAAATACGAACTGATAATCGCCCTGCCAGTCGTCCTGTGTTCTAATAAAATAATATGTGGGGTATGTTGTATAAGTACCGTCGCTATTTCTTAAAACAATTCGCGCAAGAGTTGAATTATCGTATAGTGTATCAATATTTGCGCCTTTATTTGTAGAATTATAATATGCACCTAAATCGATTCCTTCGATATATGTGATATTGTCGCCTGATTGAAACTCATCTGTTTGGAATTTTTTAATTCCATCAGCACTTATTGAAATAGCAAGTAAGCACATGAGCATAATTGTAAGTGTTGCCATTATTAAAAGTTTTCTATTCATTTTATTTCCCCTTAAAATATTTTTATATATTCAGTTTACCATTATTTTTTTGTTTTGTCAACTCATTTAAAAAATCCGCAGAAAATTCTGCGGATTTTTCTTATTTTTTGTTTTCGTTTTCGCTATGGCAAATACCGTTCATGGAGCAATTTGAGCATCCGCAACCGCAATTTGATTTGCCTTTTTTCTTGTCCTTTATGCTACTGATAATTATAAATGTTACAAGTGAAATTAGTGCTAAGCCAACGATTATTGAGCCTATATTTTCAATAAACCACATATATTTTGCTCCTTTCTTGGAATTATTTTAAATTTTTGATTTTCTGTCTGGGCGAATAATTGCAAATAGGAAAAATGCTATTATTACTGTTGCAAGAAGAAGTCCAACTATTCCCCAAGCGGTATTTACTGTGCCATTCCAAATAGCGCCTGTGAATAGGTTGCCAAAATGGTAGCAAACAAATGATACAAGATATGCAAAAATGCATTGATATGAGATTGCAAAGGCTGTCCATTTGCCGTTATTCATTTCTCTCTTAATTGCGCCCATTGCGGCGAAGCAAGGTGCGCAAAGAAGGTTGAATACAAGGAAGCTAAAGCCCTCAGGCTTTGTAAATGCTAATGCTAAGGATTGGTATGTATTAAGTCCGTCCTTATTAAATAAGCTTGCAAGCGTTGCTACGATATTTTCCTTGGCTACAAGTCCTGTTACGCACGCAACGGCACTTTGCCAGTTACCAAAGCCGATTGGGGCAAATATCCAAGCAAAGCCTCTGCCAAGGTATGCAAGGAAGCTATCATTCATTTCAACATATCCAAATTTGCCGTTTGAAATTCCATAGCTTGACATAAACCAAATTACTGCTGATGAAAGGAGAATTACTGTTCCTGCCTTTTTAATAAATGACCAGCCTCTATCCCATGTGTTTCTTAAAAGATTTTTAAGTGTTGGCATATGATATAGTGGTAATTCAAGCACAAATGGTGTTGCTTCACTTTTTAGGATTTTTGTTTGCTTTAAAATTATACCGGAAATAAGCACGGATGCCATACCGATAAAGTAAGCAACGGGGGCAACCCACCATTTTCCGCCAAAGATTGCGCCTGCAATAAGTGCGATAAATGGGAGCTTTGCTCCGCAAGGGATGAATGAAGTTGTTATAATTGTGATTTTTCTGTCACTTTCGTTCTCAATTGTTCTTGATGCCATAATACCAGGGACACTACATCCTACGCCGACAAGCATTGGAATAAAGGATTTGCCTGATAAACCGAAGTGGCGGAAAATTCTATCAAGCACGAATGCTATTCTTGACATATAGCCACATGCTTCAAGGAATGATAAGAATAGGAATAAAACTAAAATTTGTGGTACAAAGCCTAAAACTGCGCCTACGCCTGCAACTATTCCGTTTACAATAAGGTCTGTAAGCCACTCCCAACAATTTATAGCTGTAAGTCCATTTTCGATAAGTGTAGGAATACCATCTATATGTGTGCCGAATAAATTAAAGCCTTCGCCAAATAGACAATCGTTTGTCCAGTCGGTTAGCCAAGTGCCTATTGTTGTTACTGACACAAAGTAAACTAAGAACATAATAGCGGCAAAGATTGGTAACGCTAAAATTCTGTGGGTTACTATTCTATCAATTTTATCAGTTACTGAAATTCTTGTGGAGCTTTTCTTTTTGTAGCAGGTTTTAAGAATTTCAGATACATAGTTATATCTTTCATTTGTGATAATGGACTCAGAGTCATCATCAAGGTCCTTCTCTACTGATTTTATATCAGTTTCGATGTGTTCAAGCTTTTCCTTAGATATGCCAAGCTGAGATAAAACCTTCTCATCTCTTTCAAACATTTTTATAGCATACCAGCGCTGCTTTCTTTCATCGTTAAGCTCATGAATTACACATTCCTCAATATGAGCAAGGGCGTGCTCTACGATGCCGCTAAAGAAGTGCTTTGGAACAAGGTTGCCTGTTTTTGCTGCGTTGATTGCTATTTCTGCAACCTCATCAACGCCCTCTTCCTTTAATGCGGAAATTTCAACAACAGGGCAATTTAATTGCTTGGAAAGCTCCTCTTTATTGATTTTGTCGCCCATTTTTCTTACTACATCCATCATATTAAGAGCAATTACCATTGGTATGCCAAGCTCGGATAGCTGAGTTGTAAGGTATAGGTTTCTTTCAATATTTGTAGCATCAACGATATTTAAAATAACATCGGGCTTTTCATCTAAGAGATAATTTCTTGCAACTACCTCTTCAAGCGTGTATGGGGATAAGGAATAAACACCCGGTAGGTCGGTTACAATTACTCCCTCTTGCTTTTTAAGCTTGCCCTCTTTTTTCTCAACGGTTACACCTGGCCAGTTGCCAACAAACTGATTTGAGCCTGTAAGAGCATTAAAAAGCGTTGTTTTTCCACTATTGGGGTTGCCCGCTAATGCGATTTTTATCATATTTTTTCTCCTTGGTTAGTCTTTGCTAACTTGATACAATTTAACTTATTCAATTTCAACCATTTGGGCATCTGCCTTACGGATTGAAAGCTCGTAGCCTCTTACTGTAAGCTCAAACGGATCTCCAAGTGGTGCTACCTTGCGTACCTTAACGATTGTACCACGGGTGATGCCCATATCCATTATTCTGCGTCTTACTGCGCCTTGACCGTGAAGTCTTACTACCTTGGCGCTTTCTCCGACCTTTAGGTCCTTTAGTGTTTTCATTGTTATTCTCCTTTGAGTTAGCATATGCTAACTTCTTTACAAAACAATCAGTTAGCGTTTGCTAACCGTGAACATTATACACAATGTTTTTCCTTTTGTCAAGTGCTTTTTGGAATTTTTTTCATTTATTTTTTAGATGCTGATTTTAACACATTTTACTATTGAAAATTGCTATTATATGTGGTAAAATAAATTAAAATGATGAAAAGCAAGGAAGTGACTTAAGTGAGCATTCAGGAATCAGGGGAAATGTACCTTGAATCAATATTAGTTTTATCGGGTAAGGGTGCGGTAAGATCTATTGATATTTGCGAATATATGAATTATTCAAAGCCAAGTGTATCAAGAGCCGTTGGTATTTTGAAAAATAATGGATATATTACCGTTGACAAAAGCGGATATATTGAGCTTACAAGCTTAGGTCGTGAAATTGCACAAAAGATATACGATAGACACAATTTAATTACAGGCTTTCTTGAAATGCTTGGTGTTGACAAGGAAACCGCATCTGAGGATGCTTGCAAAATTGAGCACCATTTGAGTGATAAATCCTTTGAGGCTATTAAAAATCATATGGAGAAATATAATAAATAGTACAAAAGCAACCGATTTTCGGTTGCTTTCGTTTATTTTTGAAATTCGCTTGGAACTTGAATTGATTTATCTAAATTATAATCAAATTCGTAGGTCATATACATAAATTCTGTATCTAATGCGCCTTCTCCTTCAAGCGCAAGGTTTGATAATACATACGGTTTTAATTCACTAAAATCGTATGAAACCCTTATAGGACGATACGTGTCTTCTTCTGTTTCTATATTGCATACTACTTTTAAATTTAAAGTCTCGTCATATTCAACTCCACATAATCCAAAAACATTATCTAAAAATGTTGATAAATGGATGTTATCTTTCAAAATTTGTTCAACAGGCAATGAAAATTTATACTTGTGATTTACTTCATCCTCCTCAAAATTTTCCAAGTATGATGGGAATATTGCATTTACACCAACAATGGCTTTTTTATCATTTTTCATTTCTTGTTCTGTGCTTTTTGATATTGCTTGCTTACTTATTTTACCATCGTTATCCTTCATATAACAGTAAAAAATATTTTCTTCATACTGGTAATAAAACTCATTTCTTTCGGTTTGCTTATAATCAGTATCGTAATCCCAAACGCTCCATTCCACTAAATAATAAAAACTACCGTCTTCACCTGTTGTTTGCTTCATTGTTTCGGTTATGCCATTTTTTGCAAGATTCATATACATAAGCGAAATATCAAATGAAAAATCATTATTTAGTTCTTTTTTCATTCTGTCAAGAGCTGTCATTTGGCAGCTTGATAAAGCTACACTACTAATCAAAATCAAAAACACTATAAACAAAATAAATAATTTTCTCATAAAAATTTTCCTTTCTGATAGTTTATTTTATCAAATCCTTTATTATCTCTGATGCGATTATTAGCCCTGCCACAGACGGGGTAAATGCACATGAGGCGGGGATACGCTTTCCGTTATCTGCATTTTCAGTAAATGCTGACACAGGTGCTTCTTCCGAGTAAACTACCTTTAATTTTTTAACGCCTCGTTTTTTAAGCTCGGTGCGCATTACTCGTGCAAGGGGGCAAACAGAGGTTTTATAAATGTCGGCTACCTTAAAGCCACAGGGGTTTATCTTATTGCCAGTTCCCATTGAGGCAATAATTGGGGTGTTCGACCTCTCTGCTTGTAAAACAAGCTCGATTTTACCTGATACGGTATCTATGGCATCTACTACATAGTCGTAGTTTGAAAAATTAAATTGGCTTGATGCTTCGGGGGTGTAGAAGGTGTTAAAGACATTTACATTGCAGCTTGGGTTTATATCTAATATTCTTTCCTTCATAACCTCGGTTTTATATCTACCTACGGTTGAATGTAAAGCTATGATTTGGCGGTTTATATTGCTTACAGATACGGTATCGTTATCTACTAAATCTATTTTGCCGATACCTGTTCTTGCAAGTGCTTCGCACACATATCCGCCTACTCCACCTATACCGAAAACTATTACTTTTTTATTTTTAAGCTTTTCAACATTTTCTTTGCCGAAAAGCATTTCTGTTCTTGATAAAAATTCCATTTTAATACTCCCTATGGTTCTTACGTACTTATAGTAACATATTTTAGTAAAAAAATCAAATGTTATTGCAATTTTAATAGAAATGTGGTAAAATTTTGGCAGTATAAATTTTACGGGGGATTAGTATGAAGCTAATTGATGAATCAATAAGAAATTTAAAAGCCATTCTTTGGCATATTGAAAGAAGCATTGAAATTGAAAAGTTTCCAATAGAGGGAATTACATACAAGGAATGCGAATATAAAAGCGGTTCTACGTTACCTGATATAAGTGATTTTAAGCCATTTACACCTGATATGAGCTGGGGAGTTGAAAGAGATAGCCACACATGGTTTCACTTTACTGTAAATGTGCCTGAAAAGTATAAGGGGCAAGAAATTAAGGTTGTTTTAAAAACTCAAATAGACGACTGGGATGCGGTAAATCCACAGTTTATTGCTTATGTTGATGGAAGAATTAAGCAAGGTCTTGATACAAACCACACCTACATAACGCTTGATGGAAGCAAGGACTCTTATGATGTTATGCTTTACGGTTATTCCGGAATGAATTCATATAGACCTGAGCTTAAGCTTATTGCTGAGATTGTTATTGAAAACAAGGATGTTAAGGATTTTTACTATAATATTAAGGTGCCATTTGATGCTATTGAGTTTTTACCTGAAAATACTTATGAATATCAAAGCCTTATAGATATTCTTGAAAAGGGTGCGCAAATTGTTAATATGTTAAAAATTCCATCAGAGGAATTTTATGCATCTATAAAGAAGGCTAATGAATATTTACAGAAGGAGTTTTACGGCAAGTTCTGTAAGGATCAAGATATAAAGACACTTTGTGTAGGTCATACACATATTGATATTGCTTGGCTTTGGACAGTTCAACAAACAAGAGAAAAGGCACAGCGTTCATTTGCTACTGTAATTGAGCTTATGAAGAAATATCCCGAATATACATTCATGTCCTCACAGGCAGTTCTTTATAAGATGGTTAAAGAGGAATGCCCTGAGCTTTATGAGGATATTAAGGCGATGATTAAGGCAGGCAGATGGGAAGTTGAAGGTGCTATGTGGGTTGAGGCAGACTGTAACCTTTCAAGTGGCGAAAGCCTTGTAAGACAAGTACAGTACGGTAAAAACTTCTTCCGTGATGAATTTGGTGTTGAGTCAAAGGTACTTTGGTTGCCTGATGTATTCGGTTATGCGGCTGCTCTTCCTCAAATTTTGAGAAAGAGTGAGGTTGATTGGTTTGTAACCTCAAAGATTGGTTGGAATGATGTTAACACAATGCCATATGATACATTTAAGTGGTACGGTATTGACGGAACAGGTATCAACACACAATTTATTACTGCGCAGCAGGAAAAGAAGGGTCGCGTGCCTGAAAGAGAATGTATGTATATTCCTGACGCTACTGTTGCTTTCGTTGACGGTGCATGGAACAGATATCAACAAAAGTCCCTTTCTAAGGAAGCTCTTTTAACATACGGTTGGGGCGATGGCGGTGGCGGACCTACTGACCATATGCTTGAAATGCTTCGCCGCTCAAAGCATGGTATTCCAAGTCTTGCTCAATCATACATGGGTACTGCTACTGAATTTTTAGCAAACAAGGAAAAGGATATTAAGAAAAATCCTCATTTACTTCCTTCTTGGAATGGCGAATTATATCTTGAATTCCACCGTGGCACATATACATCTGTTGCTAAGAACAAGAAAAACAACAGAAACTGCGAATTTTTAATGCTTGACACAGAATCTCTTTGTGTAATGCTTGATAAGATTAGAGGAGAAAAGTTCCCTAAAGCAGAATTGCACAATGCTTGGGAAACACTTTTAACAAATCAGTTCCATGATATTATTCCTGGTTCATCAATTAAAGAGGTTTACGAAAATAGCGATATTGAATATAATGAGCTTCGTAAATTTATTAAAAAGCACAGAGATAATGCATTTAGCTATGTAGCTGAAAATGTTGATAAGAGCGGTTATGTTGTATTCAATCCACATTCATTTGTAAACTCATCTACTGTTATGATTGATGGAAAGTCCTATTTTGTAAAGGATATTCCTGCTAAGGGCTATAAGGTTGTAAATACACTTGATTGCAATAACACAATTGAGGTTAAGGACAAGACTGTATTTACAAAGTTCTTTACAGTTAAGTTTGACAAGGACTACAACATTGTTTCTATTTATGATAAGAAAAATCACCGTGAGGTATTAAAGAAGGGCGAAAAGGCTAACCGTTTATTCGTTTTAGAGGATTACCCACACAGATATGACGCTTGGGAGCTTCAACGCTCTGCAAGTGATAAGGAATACGATGTATCAAGCGCATATGATGTATATACTGTTGTAGATGGCGCAAGAACAGGTATTCACTTTAAGAAATCTCATATGTCAAGTGAGGTTGAGCAAATAGTTTGGTTCTACGAAAATATGCCAAAAATTGACTTTGATACAAAGGTTAATTGGCAAAATGAGCGTCAAATTCTTAAGGTTTCCTTCCCTGTTGATATCAATACAGATATGGCTACATATGAAATTCAATTTGGTACAACAAAGCGTCCTACACACTATAACACCTCTTGGGATCATGCAAAATATGAGGTTTGCGCACACAAGTATGCAGATTTATCTGAGGGCGACTATGGTGTTGCACTTCTTAACGATTGCAAGTACGGACATGATATTCACAATGGCGATATGCGCTTAACGTTAGTTAAGTGTGCTTGGAATCCAGGTAATATGGGCGACTTTAACGATATTGGTATGCATGAATTTACATATTCAATTTACCCACATAAGGGCGATGTTGCTTCTTGCGATGTTGTTAAGTATGCTTATGACCTTAACTTACCTATGACTGCTATTAAGACAGAGGGCAAGGGCAATTTACCTTCCGAATATTCATTAGTTAGCGTAAATACTGACAACCTTGTAATTGAGACAGTAAAAGAGGCTGAATATACAGATGAAACTGTTGTTCGTATGTATGAAACAAAGAATACAAGAGGTAAGGCTACTGTTAAATTTGGCTTTGATGTAAGCGAAGCTTATCTTGCTAACCTTTCAGAAAAGAAGGAAAAGAAGCTTACTGTTAAGAATAACACAGTTACATTTGAATATAAGCCATTTGAGATTATCACACTTATTCTTAAATAACATTTATGCACCGATTTTTATCGGTGCATATTTTTTTAATATTCAGTATATATTTTACTGAATGAGTGGTGATAAAAATTAACAGATTTAAAAGATATATATTTAACGGCTTGCTTTTATCCTGTGTGGCGCTTGTTATGCGTGCGGTAAGTGTTAGCTTTAATGTATATGTGTCATCTAAAATTGGTAGCGAGTCAATGGGACTTTTAACCTTGACAGGTGGGATATACGGCTTTGCGATTACCTTTGCTACCTCGGGAATAAGCATCGCTGTTGTAAACCGTGTTTCAGCTTGCTTGCCTTATGAAAATAGTGATTATTTTGATAAGGGAAGTAATGAATGTGTAAAAAGAATAATGAAAAATGCTCTTTTTTACTGCTTGACTTTTAGTATTACTGCATCTGTTGTTTTGTTTATGAGCAGTGAAAATATAGGAAGGTATCTTTTAGGGGATATAAGGACAGTGCCATCACTTAGGCTTATGTCCTTTAGTCTTGTGCCGATTTCAATTTCAAGCATGCTAAACGGATATTTTTGTGCGGTAAGAAGAGTTTACAAAAATGTTATTGTGCAATTTTGTGAGCAAGGTGCAAAAATATTTGTTGTTACTTTTTTGCTCCTTACTATTGCGCCTTATGGGATTGAATATGCTTGTATTGCGGTTGTGGCAGGGGGAGCTTTAAGTGAGGGTGTTTGCGTAATAATATCAGCCATACTCTACTTTTTTGACAGAAGGATACATTATAGAAAAATAGATAAAAATGTCGCAGGTGTGTCTAAAAAAGGGTGTTTTTTTGTAGAAAAAGGAGTTAAAGGTAGGATAAGAGATGAGGAAACAAAAATTATACCGATTGCTCTGCCCTTAGGGATAAGCGCTTATGTAAGGAGCGCTCTTATTACTATTGAGCATTTATGCATACCTTGGGGACTTAAAAAAAGTGGTCTTAATTCCTCTATGGCGCTTTCCTCTTATGGAGTTTTGCAAGGAATGGTAATTCCTATTTTGCTTTTCCCATCATGTGTTCTTGGCTCGTTTTCCTCTCTTTTAGTGCCTGAATTATCATCAAGCCTGGCACAAGGAGACAATGCACGAATTAAGAGGATTGTATCAAGGGTTTTTAGCACATCATTAATTTTTGCTATGGGTGTTTCGGGGATATTTATTGCTTTTTCTTATGAAATCGGAGCTTTTCTATATGGGAATAAAGAGGCTGGGGAATATATAAAGCTGCTTGCGCCTTTAATTCCGTTAATGTATCTTGATAATAGCGTTGACAGTATGTTAAAGGGGCTTGGTAAGCATGTATATTCAATGAGAGTAAATATTATTGATTCGCTAATTAGTGTAATTTTGATTGTTACGCTTTTACCTTTATACGGAATCAAGGGGTATGTGGCTGTAATTTTCATAACGGAGCTTATAAATACTTCCTTTAGTATTTTAAAGTTAATAAATATAACAGAGATAAAAACGCCTATTTTCAAGTGGTTAGTTGTGCCTCTTATATGTATTGTGGGCGCAACCTTTATATCAAGACTAATGTTTAATTTTACAGTTATAGATGATAAGGCTACTACGATTTTACAAATTATATTAACCTCTATCATTTATTTAGCAATATACCTTATATTAAGAAAACAGCCTAAGCAAGGCTGTTTTCTGTTTTTACTAGGGGATGTGTCTGTAATTACCAAATATTGTTCCTTGAAATATTGTTTTTCCAATGTTAGAATAATAATGTAATTCTTGCAAGATTACGAAATTTGACAATAGAAAGGATGGTTGTTTGAAGAAAAGAATTGTATCGTTTGTATTTATATTTGTAATGCTTGTTTCTTGCTTTTCAATGATGTCTTTTGCATCGGCAAGTGGATATAGGCCGGGTGTAAATATAGACGGAAGCGCCTTTACGGGCGAGGTTGAGGTTAAGAATAATACCACATTTGTGGGAATTAGAAAATTCTCAACCGCTATGAAATGGGATGCTAAGGTTACATATACCTCATATAACAGAACTATTACCGTTAAGACGGACAAGCTTACATTAACCGCTAAGGATGGTGCAAGCTACATAGTTGCTAATGGCAGATATTTGTTTACAAGCACTCCTATTTATATGAAAAATGGCAGAATGTATGCGCCCTTACTTCTTATGGCTAAGGCCTTTGACGCTAAAGCAAGCTGGAGTAACGCTACATCTTCATTTAACATAACAAGAGGCAGCGGTGGTATTTTATCGGGAGATAAATATTACCGTGAGGATGAGATTTATTGGCTATCTAAGATAATCAACGCTGAGGCCGGCGGCGAAATTATGATTGGTAAGATTGCGGTTGGTAATGTTGTTTTAAATAGAACCAGATCTTCCTCGTTTCCTAACACTATTTATGGTGTAATTTTTGATACAAAAAATGGTGTGCAGTTTAGTCCTGTTGCAAATGGAACAATTTACAAGACACCTAACAGCGACAGTATTATTGCGGCAAAGATTTGTCTTGAGGGATATACAATTAGCTATGATATTCTCTATTTTGTAAATCCCGTTTATGCACCGAATAGTTGGGCATCTAAAAACAGACCTTATTTTGATAAAATAGGTAATCATGTATTTTATAAGTAAGGAATAATTTTAGCCATCCGATTTTTGTCGGATGGCTTTTTGTTATACTACACCTCATCTGTCAGCAACGCTGACACCTTCCCCTCAAGGGGAAGGCTTTTACGGTGGCTTTTATTATGTAGTAGATTTTATGTAGTTATTATAGATTGTATCGCGGAAGAGGGAGAGGAGCTTTTCATCCTTGCCGCCAACGGGGATATTGTCAATTAGCGATACTCCTCGTGCCATTTTTGAGGAGCTGCTTATTATAATTTCATCGGCAGAAAGAAGCTCTTTTATGGAATAGCGACGCTCTTCTACGGGAATAGAGCTTTGGTGTGCTATTTTAAGAAGGTGGGCGCGGGTAACGCCTGGGAGAATGTAATTATCGCAGGGGGCTGTGATAAATGTGCCATTTTTCAAGATTGATACATTACTGTGGGAGCCTTCGGTAACGAAGCTTTCGCTACGATACATTATAGCTTCATCACAGTTATTGTTTTTTGAAATTTGGGCCGTTAAGACACTTGGAAGCAAATTTAATGTTTTAATATTGCACATTTCATAGCGAATGTCCTTGGCAAGGGCGCATTTCATTTTTTCTTTATAATCGGTGGTTTTTCTTTCAGTTACCGATATAAAGAGGTTGCCCTTTAATTCTCCGTAGGCGTGGTCTCTTAGCATTGTGCCACGGGAAATATGGAAATAGACAAATTTTTCGGTTGCATCTACTTTTTTTACAAGGTCGCATATTAAATTTTTTAGTTGGGCTTTGTTGGTGGGGGGATTTATGTCAAGTAATGCACAATTTTTAAAAAGTCTGTCAATATGTAGGTCTAAAAGATAAGGGATATTATTACGGCACATTACTGCATCATATACCCCGTCTCCAAAGTAAAATGCTCTGTCGTTTGCTGAAACCGTTAGATTTTCAAGCTCACTTATAGTGCCGTTATAATATCCCAAATTTTTCATATAAGCCTCCTAAAATTAAGAGGCGTACCTCTTAATTAAACTACTGTATAAATTTCATTTGGCTCTAAGGATACAGAAATATCCTTGCCATCAATATTTATTATAGCAGTTTGTTTAAAAGGTGTTACTAATTTTACGCTTGTTGCTTTATTATTTTTCCATTCAATATCTACTGTGATATTGCCTTTTGCAAGAAGTCCCTTAATGCTTCCTTTATTCATTTCTGTTGGAAGTGCAGGTAAAATCTTGATTTTACCATCCTCGCATTGTAGGAACATTTGTGCTATACCTGCGCATACACCGTAGTTACCGTCAATTTGGAATGGTGGGTGGGCATCAAACATATTTGCGTATGTGCCACCTGCGTGCCACATATCGTGGTTTTCTTCAGGCTTTGCAGGCATATATCTTAATTGGTTTTTAACTAATTTTAGTGCATGGTCGCCATCCTTGAGCTTAGCCCATAGGCAAACCTTCCAACCCATGCTCCATCCTGTGCCTTCATCGCCTCTTCTTTCAAGAGTGCGCTTAACCATTTGAGAAACCTCTGGGTTATTCTCTGTTGTGATTATGTCGGCAGGGTAGAAGGCGTATAGGTGGGACACATGGCGGTGGTAAATATCAGTTTCCTCATAGTCACCATCGTATTCAAGAAGCTGACCATCGCTTCCCTTCTCGTAAATGCCGATATTGTCTTTTCTTAAATTGATTTCTTTTGTAAAATCATCATCAATGTTAAGAATTTTTGCGGCTTTGGAGAGGTTTTTAAATAGGTCCTCTGCTATGGATTGGCTCATTATAGTGTATTTGGTTAAGTAAATCCAATGGCCATCAGCGTTATAGCTATTTTCGGGTGAGGTTGAAGGTGTGATAATCCACTTACCGTTATAGTTTTCCATAACAGAAAGATAGAATTTTGCGCACTCCATCATTATTGGGTATGCAGTTTCCTTTAAGAAATCAATGTCAAGAGTATATTCATAATGCTCGTAAAGGTGGCGGCATAGCCATCCGCCCGACATATTCCAATATGCATATTGGGTAGAGTTTACTACTTTATTACCGACAGGAGTGGTATGCGCCCAAATATCGCTATTATGGTGTGAAACGAAGCCCTCTGCATGGTAGAGTCGCTTTGCGGTTTCTTTTCCGTTTATGCTGATATTTTTTGTTTGCTCAATGATTGGCATATTACAGCTTACAAGGTTGTTCATAAGCACAGGCCAATAGTTCATTTCGGCATTGATATTTAAGGTGTAGTTTGATGACCAAGGGGCGTAGAAGGAGTCGTTCCAGATGCCTTGAAGGTTGGTGGCACAGCTTCCCTCACGGGATGCGGCAATTACTAAATATCTACCGAAGTTATAAAGAAGCTCGCAAAGTCCTAGGTCCTTATTTTCGCTTTTTAGTCTTTCATCGGTGTCAAGGTTGCTTGGACTTCCGCCGAAGTCAGTTTTAACACGGTTGAAAAGCTCGGATGCATCATCTATGTGAGCATTTTTGATGCTGTCGTAATGGCTTTGGGATAGCTTTTCCATTTTTTCTATGCAAGCATAGAAGGTTTCCTTGGTTGGAAGCTTATCAAAGGAAACAAAGCTTGTTTCTGTGCAGAAGTAGAGTGTTATTTCTGTTGCATTTTCAATAATTAGAACATCCTCAACACCGTTTGAGTTTACTTCGCTGTTGATTTCTCCGTTTGATACTGCTTTTAAAATTGCGCTAACCTTTACGCCGTTGCCATCATATGTAATTGGGCAAGCATCCCTATGGTAGCTTGGTGCTAATGTGGTTGGACATTCGCCTGTTAGGTATAGGCTATCTCTACATCTTGTAACTGCACTTTTGCCTACACAATCCGCAGAGAATTTATAGGATACAGGAGATGATGATGTTAATTTTATCATCATACAATCGTGAGGATATGACACGAAATATTCTCTTGAAAAATTGATTTGGTCTTCTGTGTAATTAACCTTTACTATTGAATTTTCAAGGTCTAAGGTACGGATATAATTTTCGTGCTTTCCTGATGAGCCTACTCTTTCAATATAGATATTGCCAAGAAGCATATAAGAGTTAAGCCATTTGCCTGTGAAGTTTTCTTCAATTTCTCTTTGTGCCTCGTACTTTTTACCTTCATTTACTAATTTCTTGGCTTTTTCGTTGGACTCGTATGCGCCTTCAACATATGTATCGCCAGGGCCTCCTGACCATAATGTGTCATGATTTAAGGAAATTTTTTCAATTTGAGTTTTGCCATATACCATAGCGCCAAGCTGACCGTTACCTAATGGTAACGCTTCTTCAAAATATTCAGCGGGCTTAGAATATTTTAATAATGCTTCCATAATTTCTCCGTTCTAAAATTTGAAATTTTTAATAAATTTATAAAGGAAGCCAATATTAAAAAATATTGGCTTGGTCTTATACTATTTTGCTTTTTATTTGGTTGCATTAAGCTTTTCAATGCACTTTCTGCAAACTCTTTTATTGTTAAGTAAAACATTATTTTCAGCGCTACCACAGAAAATACAGCAAGGCTCATATTTTCTTAACACGATTGTGTCACCTTCTAATGTAATTTCAATTGGATCTTTTTCTTCAATATTAAGTGTTTTGCGCATTTCCATTGGCAATACTACTCTGCCAAGTGCATCAAGATTTCTTACTATTCCTGTTGATTTCATTTCTTTTTCCTTTCCGTAAGGGGTATTTCGACATAAAACTATGTCCTTGCTAATTTTATCACATTTTTTTTAAATAGTCAATATTTTTACAGTAAATAAATATTTTTTAGGTTAAGGTGTTATGCTGGGTAAATGCTTTTCTGTTTTATGCATTATTGCTTTGATTTTTGGCTTGCTTTTTGGGAATATGGGCGAGGTTTCAAAAAGCATTTTAGAGGGAGCTGACAAAAGCGTTAAGGCTTGTATTTCTCTTATTGGAATAATGGCGCTTTGGAATGGAATAATGGAAGTTCTTACGGAAAGTGGAATAATAAAGGGAATGTCCAGGATTTTGAAGCCTGTTTTAAAGCTTGTTTTCCCATCTGCATTTAAGAGTGGTAATGGTGCTGAGGAAATTACCGCTTGTGTAAGTGCGGGGGTTTTAGGTGTATCAAATGCGGTTACGCCCTTGGCTATAAATGCGGTTTCTAAGATGGAGCGAGGGAAAAGGAAATGCTATGCCACAAATGATATGATAATGCTTTGTATGGTTGGCTCGGCTTGCTTTAATATTGTGCCTACTACCATTATTGCAATAAGGCAGAATATGGGGGCTACATATACAGATGAAATTAGCGTACCTGTATGGATATGCTCGGGGGTATGTATGATAATCGGAATTATTCTTTGCAGGGTGCTTGGTAGGATAAATGGGGATAGCTGATTATATTTTGCCTTGCATTTTGGGGCTTGTGGCTATAATTATTCTTTTTTCAAAAAAGGAGCTTTTTGCGTGCTTTTTGAAGGGGGCAATGGGTGGAGTTAAGTCGGCTTTTTCGCTTCTTCCCTCAATGTGCGCTTTGATTGTATGCGTGAATATGCTTTTTGCTTCAGGTGCTACAGAATATTTTACTTCGCTATTTGCTCCGCTATTTGATAAAATAGGTGTGCCGAGTGAGCTTTTACAGCTTGTGATTGTAAAGCCACTTTCATATGGCGCTTCGCTTGCTTCCTTTAGGGATATTGCCACGCGGTGCGGCGTGGACTCATTTCCTGCACTTTGCGGGTCTATTATATTAGCATCTACGGATACTGTTTTTTATGTGTCCTGTGTTTATTTTTCAGGCACGGAAATTAAGAAAACAAGATATTTTTTGCCTGTGGCACTTTTTGTAACAGGTGTGTCGGTGTTTTTATCCTGTATTCTTGCAAGATTGTTCTTTTGAATAACTGCAATTTTTTTGGTAAATACTATTAAAAATTGTGTTTACGGGGTGCATTATGTTAAAGGGCTGTCAAAAGAAAATAGTTTTTTTAAAGGATACGGGTTGTGATGTGTTTGAGGAAGCATATTTTGTAATTAAGCCCGGATATGAGGGAATGAATAGCTGTGATATTGTAAGCGAGGCTACAAAAATTGCAAGTGGGATTTATCAAGGCAAGGAAGTAAAAAAAGATAAAAGAGCAGGGGTATATTCTCTTGTTTTATCTATTGGAATGTTGATTGGCGCTATTATTACGGTGGGGTGCTTTTTTCTATTTGGATAAAAAGCTTATACTTGACTAATTTAGCATAATATGATATAATGATTGCAACAAATATTCGTTTTAAGTTGTCAGATACGCTATGTGGGGCCGTTTTACATATAGTGCTACGACAACAGCTACATAATTTCCATCACTAAGTGATGGTGCTTTTTGCGTGGTTTACGGAATTATTAAGAAAGGAAAATATATGGCAGAAAAGACTGAAAAGCAGATAAAAAAGAAATCTAATTGGAATAAGGATGCAAAAGCATCAAATTCCACTAAAGCAAAAACAAGCAAGGATGCTTCAAGAAGCGCGCAAGGAAAAAACGCTCAGAAAAAGAATACTAAGTCAAGCAAGACAAAGGGTGGTACTAAAAATACTACTAAGAATACTAACACACAAAAGAAGTCGGTTAAGAAAGAGGTTAAGAAGGTATATCCGCATAAGCTAAGGATTTTTGCTCTTGGCGGTCTTAACGAGATTGGCAAGAATATGACAGTGTTAGAGTGTGGCGAGGATATTATTATTGTGGATTGCGGTATTGGTTTCCCTGATGATGATATGCTTGGAGTTGACCTTGTAATTCCTGATTTTACTTATATTCAAAACAACATTCATAAGGTGAGGGGTGTATTTTTAACTCACGGGCATGAGGACCATATTGGCTCACTTCCCTACTTTTTAAGAAGCTGCAATGTGCCTGTTTATGGTACAAAATTAACGCTTGGTATTTTGGAAAACAAGTTAATTGAGCATAAGCTACTTAATACTGTTAAGTTGAATACGGTTAACAGTGGGGATAAGGTTAGCGTTGGTTGCTTTAAGATTGAGTTTATAAGAGTTAACCACTCTATTGCGGATGCGTGTGCGTTAGCGATTACTACGCCTTGGGGTGTGGTGCTTCATACGGGAGATTTTAAGCTTGATATTACGCCGATTGAAAGTGAAATGATGGATATTACTCGCTTAGGTCAGCTTGGTAATGAGGGAGTTTTAATGCTTCTTTGTGAGTCAACTAATGCAGAGCGCCCGGGATATACTCCATCGGAAAGAAAGGTTGGCTTCTCACTTGAAAAAATTCTTTCATCATATGAGGATAAGAGAATTATAATTGCGACATTTGCTTCAAACGTGCATAGAGTACAACAGATTATAAATGCAAGTGTAAATCACGGTAGGCGTGTGGCGGTTACAGGTCGCAGTATGATAAATGTAGTTAATGCGGCGGTTAAGCTTGGGTATATGAATGTGCCAAGCGGGGTGCTTATTGATATTGATGATATTAAGAAATATCCGCCTGAAAAGATTACTATTGTAACTACGGGAAGTCAAGGCGAGCCTATGTCGGCGCTTTACAGAATGGCATTTTCCGACCATGATAAGGTACAGTTAACGGATAAGGATTTAGTGGTGCTTTCTTCAAGTGCTATTCCAGGTAATGAAAAGCTTGTTGGTAAGATTGTAAATGAGATGTATCACAGAGGCGTGAATGTGTATCACGATACAAGCGTTGAGGTGCATGTTTCTGGACACGCTTGTCAAGAGGAACTAAAACTAATGCATGCGCTTACTAAGCCTAAATATTTTATGCCTGTGCATGGCGAAT
Organism: Eubacteriales bacterium; assembly: GCA_045533435.1. Lineage (GTDB taxonomy): Bacteria > Bacillota > Clostridia > Oscillospirales > CAG-272 > RGIG2000. The sequence continues at coordinate 42,834 of JAZSHT010000044.1, forward strand.
ATAGGCATTTAATTCATCATAAGGAATTGGCTGAGGGAATGGGAATGGATGCAAGTAATATTTTCGTTTCCGATATTGGCAAGGTTGTTGAGATTGATGAAAAGGGTGCGCGATTTGGCGAGACTGTGCAGGCGGGCAAGGTGCTTATTGACGGAAGCGGAATTGGAGATGTTGGAAACATTGTGCTTCGTGATAGAAAAAATCTTGCAGAGGGCGGTTTGATTATCGCTGTTGCTACTATTTCTCAGCAAGAGGGTATTTTAATGTCCGGACCTGAAATTATTTCCCGTGGATTTGTGTATGTAAGAGAAAATGAGGAACTGATTAACGGTGCGAAGGATGTGGCAACGAGGGCGCTTATTGATGCACTTGATGACGGTATTACTGAATGGACCGACTTGAAAAATATACTTAAAGCATCTATTTCTAAATACATTTTTAATAAGACTAAGAAAAAGCCTGTTGTGTTGCCGATACTTATGAATATATAATAGAAAAATCACTCTTTCGTTGAAGGAGTGATTTTTTGTTGAAATGTGGGGGTATGGGGTATAATTTATCCAAGGGGAAAAAATCAGTGGAGACACAGAACCGTCC
>JAZSHT010000104.1:0-66730 GCA_045533435.1 Eubacteriales bacterium
GAAGCTGTGCGGCGAACAGTGTGGCGAAGCCGTACGCTGTGCCGCATACCGCATTAGCGGTATCTTGCCCGGCGAGGAGATCTTCCGTACAATCAGTACAAAAAGTGTAATTACCGCCTTTCTTCACCCCGAGCGGCAATACCCAGCTTCCCCCACCAAAAAAAGACTGTAATTTTGATACAAAATTGCAGTCTTTTTTAACTAAATCCGACCTCACTCGGAATAAATCCACTTCGTGGATGAAATCGCTACGCGATGAAATCTTGCTTCGCAAGGTTAAGGGAGGAGGATTTGATTTCATCTGAAGCCGCAGGCTGAAGATTTCATCCGAGTTTGCTCGGATTTCATCGTGCAACGCACGATTTCATTAAAGATGCAAGGCTTACGCCTTGATTTATTTACAAAATTATGGTATAATAATTTCAACAACATTAAATTTGACAAAGGAGTGCAATTGTATGAAATACATTTCTGTTAATAAACTTTCTGATTTCGAATTTCATGATGCAGAATTTGCACTTGAGATCTTTGACAATAAATGCTTAAGAGTTAAGGCAATTTACTTAAATATTCATAAAGACGCAGAGCAAAACCAACATGGAACCGATATGGAAATCAACCTTGCCTACATTACCTTTGAAGAGTTCAATTTGTTGTCCTATGAACCGGGGGTAGCCTGGAAACAAGACGAAGACGGCGAGTTTCATCCTACCGAACCACAGATTATTTTAACCGACGAGTATGCACGTGCTCGTTTTTTAGAACAATTGAAAAACGGTCTAACAATATTTGATTTAGGTGAAAAAGAGCCAAATACCTATTTTATTGATGCAATGTCAAAAGATCCATTTTTTACAGTTTGCTTTAACTTTAAAAATGCAAGCATAGAATGGGATGAATATAATAAACAAGCGTGGTATGTATCGAAATAATCATCTAATTTGTGATTTATCGCACCGACTTACACACCTTTTTACTGTTCTTACCTGCGTTTACACACCTTTTTACTGCTCTTTCGCAGAGTAAAGACTAAGTTCATCTTAGTCTTTATTTTTTTTGCAATCAATAGGTCTTTACTCTAAGGAGAAACGGGACAGACCTCGCCTACCTCGGTCTTCGCGCTAAAAATGATTATCAATCATTTTCTTAACGCGCGACATTTCTCGCGCCAAAAAAGATTGTAATTTTGTTGCAAAATAATAGTCTTTTTTAAAAGCTAAATCTGCCTTGATTTGTTTTGAAAAATATGGTAAAATGTAAAAAAGGCGGTGATTATATGGACAACACAGAGCTTATTGAAAGAGCCAAAATGTACCTAAAGCTCCTTAGTGATGGAGTGCATCCTATAACAGGAGTTGAAATTCCTAACGATTCCGTTTTTATGGATGAAAGGGTCTTAAAATGCTTTGATTTTATAACTGACATTCTTGATGAATATGTTGACCTAAAAAAGAAGGTTAAAAAGCTTGAAGCTGAAAAGGACAAAAACACAGTTGTAATTTACAAAAAGCAAGAATTTAATATCACCCGTGAGCAAATTGATAGCATCAAGCTTTCTAAAGAGCCTGTAACCGTTCTTTCATTTATGAAAAACATCAATGCAGTAATTGATGCTGATACTACCGAAAAGCTGTCCTCAACACGAATAAATAAATGGCTAACCGACAAAGGCTTTTTTGAATCTAGAAAGGTTCAAACAGTAGTTAATAAAACTGTATTAACACCATCCAAGCTTGCAAACAAAATAGGAATTACCTGCGAGGACTCAGTTGACAAAAAGACAGGCGAAGTAAAATCGCAAATAAAGCTTGAGCCAAGCGCACAGCTATTTATAGTAGAAAATCTAGAGGAAATTATTTCAAGCACATAAATATTTAACCCTATTATGAATATGCATACCTTTGTTGCAATTTAAACGAAAATAATTAAAGGAGTTAACCTATGAGCGAATATCAAAACCCAATTGATGCATTATTTGATGAAGAAAACAATGATGCAATCGTACTCTTTAACGAAAGGGGAGAGGAAATAGCATTTGAACAAATTGCGCTAATTCCATTAAATGAAAGAGTATATGCAATTTTAAAGCCTGTAATGCCCCTTGAAGGCTTAGGCGAAAACGAAGCGCTCGTTTTCTCTATTGAAGAAAATGATGAAACAAATGAGGAATGCCTTGTATTAGTAGTAGATGTAGAAATAATTGATAAGGTATTTGATGTGTACGATAAGCTAGTAGAGGATAGCAAATAAAAAACGGCATTACGCCGTTTTTGTTTTATAAAACAAAAGCGCCTCTTAATAGAAGCGCCTATGTATTTTAATTTATTCAGCTAAAACTGTAATCTTATTGCTTGTAATTTCTGTAACAAGGTCAATGATCCAGAAAATAAAGCCAAGACCAACGAAATTAAGAATACCAACAACAAGAGTAACGATATTCTTTGTTTCAAGAAAACGAACGATACGGTAAATGCCACCTACTAATGCACCAAGAAAAAGTTGGATGATAATCTTGATGATCTTTGGGAGTGCTTCGTATTGAGCAGTTAAAGATTGATTTGCCATAATGATTCTCCTTTCAAAAATTACAACGAAACCGCTGTACTTTAATTATATCATATGTCATACCAAAAAATCAAGATACTAAATTAAAGAAATTTAAACAGTTTTCTATAATAATATATTATAAAAAACTTGATTATTTAACGAAAATGTGTTAAAATAACTTAAATATAATAAAGAATAACATCAAAGAGGAAAAAATGAGCTTTGTCAGTATAGAAGAAATGAAAAAACAAAAGCTCTTTATAGATAATGTTCGCACACTAATTAACCAAAAAGGACTTAAAGCCTGTGTATTCACTCTTGGCTGTCAGCAAAACGAAGCAGATAGTGAAAGAATGAGAGGCATTTTAAAAAGCCTTGGCTATGAAATTACCTATAAGGAGGAAGAGGCAGATTTACTGCTTGTAAACACCTGTGCCATAAGAGAGCATGCCGAAAGACGCGCCCTTTCCATTATCGGCAGATATAAGCATTATAAAACTAAAAACCCCGACCTTATTATAGGCGTATGCGGATGTATGACCGCCCAACAGCATAGAATTGACCATTTTAAACGCTCATACCATTATGTTGATTTTGTATTCGGCACAGGCACAATGTATCGCTTGCCCGAATATGTTTCAAACGCACTTAATAAAGGCAAAAGATTATTTACAATCGACCCACAAGCACCTGAAATTGCCGAGGGACTTCCAGTAGTCCGCGAAAGCAGCTACAAGGCATGGGTAAGCATTATGTACGGATGTAATAACTTCTGCACATACTGTATAGTGCCCTATGTTCGTGGTAGAGAGCGAAGCCGTAATATGGAAGATATTCTTGAAGAAATAAAGGAGCTTGCAAAAGAGGGCTACCACGATATAACATTACTTGGTCAAAATGTAAACTCCTACGGCAAGGATTTAGAAGGAAAGCCAACAATTGCCGACCTTCTTAACGAAATTGGCAAAATAGAGGGCGACTTCTTAATCCACTTAATGACCTCACACCCTAAGGATGCATCAAATGAAATGATAGAAGCATTAAAGAATAATAAGCATTGTGCTAATTGCTTCCATCTGCCTTTGCAATCTGGCTCAGATGATATTCTTAAAAAAATGAACCGTCATTACGATACTGAAAAATATCTCTCTATCATAGACAAGCTACGAGAATGCAGAGAGGATACAGTTCTTACCACCGACATAATAGTAGGCTTCCCGGGAGAGACCGATGAGGATTTTGAAAAAACCATTGATATTATCAAAAAGGTAAAATACGACTCAATATTCAGTTTTATCTATTCAAGAAGAAAGGGCACTCCTGCTGACAAAATGGAGGACCATATCCCTGAGGAAATAAAGCACATTCGCTATGACCGTCTATGTCAGGTGCAAAACGAAATTTCCTATGAGCTTAACGCCAAATATCTAAACAAAACAGTTAGAGTATTAGTTGACGGCAAAAGCAAAAATAACGAAAGCGTATATACCTCACGCACAGAGGGTGGCAAAATAGTCCACTTTGAATGCGACACCGACTATACGGGACAGTTTATAACAGTAAAAATCATCAAAACAGACACCTTTGCGCTGTATGGTGAAATTATAGAAAAATAATAAAAAGGAGTATAAAATTATGACAATTATGGAACTTGCTGCTGAGCTTGGAAAAGCAATTAAGGCAGATGAAAGAATCACAAAAATGAACGAGGCAAGAGAAGCTTACGAAAAGGATGAGGACCTTCAAAAGCTTATGCTTGAATACAATGTTCAACAAACAGCACTTGCTGAGGAATACAAGAAGGAAACAGTTGACCCAGCAATCATTGAATCAATCGAAGCAAGACTTGATGCTATCGTTAAGGAAGTAACAGAAAAGGATGTTTTTGTTGCACTTAATGAGGCAAACGAAGCAGTTAACGCTCTTATGCAAGCAGTTAACGGCGAAATTGAATATAACATCACAGGTCAACGCCCATGTACACACGATTGCCATTCATGTGGCTCAGACTGTGGACACCACCACTAATTTAAACTATTAAACTAAAACCAAGAGGAAGGTAAAACAATATGACTCAAATGATGCTACAATATCTCGAGATAAAAAAGCAATATAAGGATTTTATATTGTTTTACCGTCTTGGAGATTTTTATGAAATGTTCTTTGATGATGCTATTACTGCATCAAGAGAGCTTGAATTAACATTAACAGGTAGAGACTGCGGAGAGCCTGAAAGAGCGCCAATGTGTGGCGTACCATACCATAGCTGCGAGGGCTATATCGGCAAGCTTATCTCCAAGGGCTATAAGGTTGCAATTTGCGAGCAAATGGAGGACCCCTCACAAGCAAAGGGCATTGTAAGGCGTGAGGTTGTAAGAGAAATTACTCCGGGTACAGTAGTTGAAACCAACCTTTTAACTGAAAATAAAAACAACTATCTTTGCTCACTTTACTTTGAGGGAGATAGCGTAGGCGTATGCTTTGCCGATGTTTCAACAGGCGAAATCTATGCTACTACCATTGAAAATGAGCAAGCTAAGCTTTTAAATGAGCTTGGCACATATGCGCCAAAGGAAATCATAACCAACATACCTAAGCTTGCAGGCGGATATATTGGCGAGTTTGCAAAATCAAGACTTAGCGCGCTTTGCGGCTTTGAAATGACAGAGTATTTTAACAAAAACGAGTGCGATGACAGAGTATTTTGTCAATTCGGTCAGGACTTTATAAACAAATACGAGTCTGACAGCCACCTAATGTGTGCCATCGGCGCAATCTTAGAGTACATATTAAAAACTCAAAAAACAGATATTTCATATATCAACAACATAAGCATTTACGGTGAGGGACAATATCTTGAAATGGACCTTAACACTCGCCGTAACCTTGAATTATGCGAGTCAATGAGAACTAAGGAAAAGCGCGGAAGCCTTTACTGGGTTCTTGACAAAACAAAAACATCAATGGGCGCAAGAATGCTTCGCCATTTCGTTGAGCATCCGCTAATTGATGTGCAAAGAATTATTGCCCGCCAAGGCGCAATAAACACCCTTTATTCTAATATGGTGCTAAGAGATGAAATCTCAAAGCTTTTATCAAGCGTTCTTGACCTTGAAAGACTTATGACAAAGGTAGTATATGGCACCGCGAATGGAAAGGATGCAAGAGCAATCGCATCCACAATAAAGGTAATTCCTGAAATTAAAAACCTTCTCTATACAGTAAACGATAGAGAGCTTTCCGAAATTAGAGAAAATCTTGATACCCTTGAGGATATCTATACACTAATTGATGATATGCTTATAGAGCTTCCACCATTCTCTGTAAGAGAGGGCGGCTTTATTAAGGATGGCTACAATAAGGATATTGACTATCTCCGTACAGTAATGAGTGATGGTAAGGGCTGGATTTCTAAAATTGAAGAGGGAGAAAGAGAGCTCACAGGAATTAAAACACTTAAAATAGGCTATAACAGAGTATTTGGCTACTATATAGAGGTAACAAAATCCTTTATAAACCAAGTGCCTGATAGATATATAAGAAAGCAAACATTATCCAACTGTGAAAGATACATCACAGAGGATTTAAAAAATATGGAATCAACGGTGTTAGGAGCAAAGGACAAGCTCTGTACCCTTGAATATGAGCTTTTTGTAGCACTTCGCGCCAAGCTTGAGGAAAACCTAAAGCGTGTTCAAAAATCTGCAAATATGCTTGCAAAATTAGATACCTATATCTCACTTGCCGAGGTAGCAATTAAGAATAACTATGTTTGCCCTGAGGTTGATTATAGCGATATAATCGACATTAAGGACGGCAGACATCCGGTAGTTGAGCAATTTGTTAAGGATAGCTATTTTGTTCCAAACGACACCTATCTTAATACCACAAGCGACCGCTTAGCGCTTATTACAGGACCGAATATGGCAGGTAAATCAACATATATGCGCCAAAGTGCTTTAATAGTTTTAATGGCACAAATCGGCTCATTTGTTCCCGCTAAGCAAGCAAGAATAGGCATAGTAGATAAATTATTTACAAGAGTAGGCGCATCTGATGACTTAGCGTCAGGTCAGTCAACATTTATGCTTGAAATGACCGAGGTTGCCTACATTCTTGCAAATGCAACTAAAAAGAGCTTTATCATTTATGATGAAATCGGCAGAGGCACATCAACCTATGATGGTATGAGCATAGCAAGAGCTATTGCCGAATATACCGCAGGCAAAAAAATCGGTGCAAAATCAATGTTTGCCACCCACTACCACGAGCTAACATCACTTGAAAACGGACAAAATGGTATAGTAAACTACAATATTGCCGCTAAAAAGCGTGGCGAGGATATTATATTCCTTCGTAAAATCGTTAAAGGTCCAACAGATGATAGCTACGGTATTGAGGTTGCCAAATTAGCAGGCGTGCCAAATGAGGTAGTTAAACGCGCAAAGAGTATTCTTGCTGAAATGATAGAAAATGGCGTTGTTACCGAAAAAGCTCCTAAACCAAAAACAACCGAAATCGGTATGGAAATGTCCTTTGAGGATATGAGTGTTTACGAGGCAGCCGACAGAATTAAAAAGGTAGATATAAACACATTAACACCAATCGAGGCCATGAACTTCATATTTGAGCTTAAAAAGCTTTTTTAGCCGTTAGCCGTTAGCCGTTAGCTGTTAGCGAGTAACTCTAACGCCTTTTCCTACCCATTCCCCCCCTACTACGAAAGGAAGGTCAAAATGCCAAAAATTAATGTATTAGGCTTTGATATTGCCAATTTAATAGCCGCAGGCGAGGTTGTTGACCGTCCTTCCTCTGTGGTTAAGGAGTTACTTGAAAACGCCATAGACTCAGGCGCAGACAAGATAACAGTAGAAATTAAAAACGGTGGCACATCCTTTATAAGAATTGCCGATAACGGATGCGGCATTGAATACGAGGATTTACCAACTGCGCTTTTACGCCATGCCACAAGCAAAATTAAGGAAGCATCGGACCTTGATAGCATAATTACCTTAGGCTTTAGAGGTGAAGCACTTGCTGCCATCTCATCAGTATCCAAGGTAAGAATTTTATCTAAAACAAAAAATAATGAAATGGGCGCAATGCTTGAAGCACATGCGGGTAAGGTTTTAACTCACATAAATGCAGGCTGTCAAGAGGGTACAACAGTAATTGTTGAGGACTTATTTTATAATGTCCCTGCAAGAAAAAAATTCTTAAAGCGTGATGCAACCGAAGCATCCTATATAACATCAATAGTTGAAAAGGTTGCAATGTCTCGCCCTGATATTTCCTTTAAATACATAATTGACGGCGAGGTTAAGTTTATAACCTCAGGCGATAACAGTACCCAAAATGCAATCTATGCAATTTTAGGTAGTGATGTAGCCAAGAAAATAATTAAGGTTTTCCGTGAGGAAAACGGCATTAAAATTGAAGGCTTTATCTCATCCCCTAACCTAAACAGAAGCAACAGAAACCTTGAAATTTTTTACATAAACTCACGCTATATAAGAAGCGCCGTTATGGTAAAGGCGCTTGAGCAAGCATTTGACTCTTATATACCAGGCGATAAATTCCCCGTTTGTGTAATCAATGTAGAAATTGACCCAAGATATGTAGATGTCAATGTTCATCCATCTAAGTTAGAGGTTAAATTTTCAAACGAGCAAGTAATTTTTGATGCAATATATTATGCCGTAAGAACAGCATTAGCCACAAAAATTGAACGCCCAACGCTCTTTAACGAGCCAAAGGAAAGCATTGCAAATGCACCATTTAAGGCATTTGATAGAGAAGCACCTAAAAATGAAAAAATCGTATTTGATACAAATGGTAATATAGGCACAGAAAATAAGGATAAAACCATATCCTATATTCAACCAATACAACCTATACAAAAAACAGAGGCTCAAAGCAAACCAATACAGACAACAAAAATAGAGCTACCAAGCGAGGATGATTTCGTTCCCGATTTCCTTAGAAAGTATGATAACCCTGTATCATCACAGTTAAAGGTATCTGCATCATTTACTCCAAGAGCTACAACCGAGAATAATAAAGCTATCATTCCCGAAATCAAGGTAGATGAAGCACAAGAAGCACCAAAAGAAGAAATAAAAGAAGAAATCATAGCTCCCAAAATAGTCCCCGACTATAAAATCATAGGCGAAGCATTTAATTCCTATGTAATCGTAGAATTAGGCGAAATACTTTATCTTATAGATAAGCATGCCGCCCACGAAAGAATTATTTTTGAGGACTTAAAAAAGAAAATAAGCGAAGCAAATCCATCATCGCAAATGCTCTTAATTCCTCTTGAAATTTCCCTTGCAAGTGAGGAAATAGCTGCACTAAACGAGTACAAGGAAGAAATAAATAAAACAGGCTACGGCTTTACAATTGAAGAAAGATGCGCATATGTAAACGAAATCCCATCTGAAATCGAAGTGAGTGCAGGCACAGATGCATTTTTAGAGCTTGTATCAAAGCTTGCAAGCGGCAAGGAAGCATCAAAGTCAAGATACGAAATATTTGAAAAAGCGCTTTATCAATCATCATGCAAAGCAGCAATTAAGGCGGGCAGAATTTACGATAGCGCCCATATTAAATGGATAGTTGAAAGAACACTAACTCTCGATAATATCAAATATTGCCCACACGGTCGCCCCGTAGCATTTGAAATTACAAAGCACTTCCTTGAAAAGGAATTTGAGCGCATTAAATAAAAGAAAAGGAAACAGAAATGTTAAAAATATTAAAAACTGACGGCAGAGCAAGAAGATGTGAATTTGAAACAGTTCACGGAACAATTCAAACACCTGTCTTTATGAATGTAGGCACATGCGCCGCAATCAAGGGCGGTATATCCTCAATGGACTTAAAGGATGTAAAATGTCAGGTTGAATTATCAAATACATACCACCTACACATTCGCCCGGGTGATAGACTTATTCACGATTTAGGCGGACTTCATAAGTTTATGAATTGGGATAAGCCAATCTTAACCGATAGCGGCGGATTTCAGGTTTTCTCCCTTGCTCAATTACGCAAAATAACCGAAGAGGGCGTTAAATTCGCATCTCACATTGATGGTAAGCGTATTTTTATGGGTCCTGAGGAATCAATGCAAATTCAATCAAACCTAGGCTCAACAATCGCTATGGCATTTGATGAATGTATTGAAAACCCTGCCAAATATGACTATACCAAGCAGTCCTGCGACCGTACAGTAAGATGGTTAAAGCGTTGTAAGGTAGAACTTGACAGACTTAATTCACTTCCCGATACAATCAATAAAAACCAAATGCTTTTCGGTATTAACCAAGGTAGCACATACGAGGATTTAAGAATTAAGCATATGCAAGAAATTGCAGAGCTTGACCTTGACGGCTACGCAATCGGTGGTCTTGCCGTAGGCGAGGAAACTGAGGAAATGTATCGTATAATTGACATCGTAGAGCCACATATGCCTGTAAATAAGCCAAGATACCTAATGGGCGTAGGCACACCCTGTAACATTCTTGAAGCGGTACATCGCGGTATTGACTTCTTTGACTGTGTAATGCCATCAAGAAACGCAAGACACGGTAACCTCTTTACATGGCACGGTAAAATGAATATCATGAACGAAAAATACCGTGATGATGCGAAGCCAATAGATGAAAACTGTAAATGCCCTGCTTGTCAGCATTATTCAAGAGCATATATAAGACATCTTATCAAGGCAAAGGAAACACTCGGTATGCGCCTTTGCGTGCTTCATAACCTCTATTTCTATAATGACCTTATGGAAAAAATCAGAGAAGCGCTTGATAATGACTACTTTGAAAGCTTCTACCAAAAGTATCGCAATATCTTAGGCGATAGAAGCACTAACTAGTGGTCAGTGGTCAGTGGTCAGTGGTCAGTGGTCAGTGGTCAACAGCCTTCTCCTTGAGGAGAAGGTGTCAACTTTGTTGACGGATGAGGTGTAAATAAAGAAAGGGAAAAAACTATGACAAACAATTTTATGTGTTATCCAAATTGGAAGGAAAAAGCATTAACCTTCAGCTACGATGATGGAAACATCAAGGATAGAGACTTAGTAGCATTATTTAATAAATACGGAGTTAAAGGTACATTTAATTTAAATAGTGAAATTTTCGCTGAAAATGGAAAGCCAAACAACATTTCTAAAACTGAGGTAAAGGAGCTCTATAAGGGACACGAGGTAGCTGTTCACACAGTTACACACCCACGCTTAGAGCTTTTACCAAGCAACCTTATTTCCCAGGAAATAACTGAGGATAAAGCCAACCTTGAAGCACTTTCCGACACCATAGTACAAGGTATGGCATACCCATTTGGTACATATAACGATAATGTTGTAGATATCTGTGGTAAAGCTGGTATTAAATATTCAAGAACAGTACATTCCACACACAATTTTGAAGTTACACACGATTGGCTAAGACTCCCTGCAACATGCCATCACGCCGATGATAAGCTCTTTGAGCTTGCAGAAAAATTCATAGCAGGCGAGCCTAGCAAGGAATGGTTTAAATACACAGGATGGCTCTTTTATGTATGGGGACACTCTTACGAATTCAGAACAGAAGAGGATTGGCTCCGTATGGAGGGCTTTGTATCAATGGTATCAAATCGTGAGGACACATGGTACGCAACCAATATTGAAATTTACGAATATGTAGAAGCATATCGTAATCTTATCTACTCACAAGATAAATCAAAGGTATATAACCCATCAGCGCTTCCCGTATATATGATCCACGAAGGCAAAAAATACGTAGTAAACCCTGGCGAAACAGTAACATTCTAAAAACAATCTCTCCATTAGGTCTGCCTAATGGAGAGATTGTTTTATTAAAAATTAAAGAAATCGGAAAAATATTCTTTTCCATATTTGTTTCTGAATATATTAATATCTAATCTGAATGATTTTGAGCTTCTTTTATCAATAAAAATTTCAGGAATATTGTGTATAGCATCAGCAAAATCAAATATTTTTTCATTATTTCCTTCATTTAGACAATTAAATAATGTATCTATGCAGTATATTAGAATTGAGTAATCATTATTCGAAGAAAATTGTTCTTTTATCTGTTTTAAACTTTTAATTTCTTTATCTAATTCGTCTTTATTGTAGTGACCGGTTGTATGATAAAATCGCACCATAATAAAGCTATGTTGTAGCTTTTCAAACACCGAAATATCCATAAAATCCCCCTTGCGATTTTTTTACATTATAGCACATAGATAAAAACAAATCAATCGAAATAATAAAAATTACATAAAAGCGGAGCTTTTGGCTTGCTTTTGCGATAGTAGCAGCTTTCAAAGTAGCAAACCCCGTTTTCCATGTTGGAAGCTTTTTAGCGTGGGATGTGGGAAAATCTTGATTTTTCCACTTTCCACGATTGACAATATTCTTATTTAGTTGTATAATCTACTTATAAAATAAAGAAGGAAAATTATTATGGCAAGCTATAAATATCAAATGCATATTCACACATCCCCTTGCTCAGCCTGTGGCAGAATGTCCCCTGCCGAGTTATGTCAAGCACTGTACGAAAAAGGATACAAAGGCACAGTTTTAACAAACCACTTTTACCACGGAAACTCAGGTGTTGACAGAAGCTTATCATGGAACGATTTTGTATCCGCATATGAAAAGGACTACCTTGAATGCTTAGAGGAAGCAAAAAAATACGACCTTGACATTATCTTTAGCGTTGAAGAGGTGCTTATTCCGGGTCTTGAAATTCTTTGCTATGGCGTAACACCTGAAATTCTTTACGCTAACCCCGAGCTAAGAGACTGTACTCCTGAAAGAAAGGTGGAAATTTTACGCCAAAATGGAGTATTACTTATCCAACCTCACCCGTTTAGAGAGGCGTTTTACATTCCCAATCCGGGACATTTACCGCTTGAATCTATAGACGGCGTTGAGGTTTACAACAGAGGAAATAGCACACAGGAAATGAACCAAAAGGCAGTAGATTTTGCAAACGAAAACCCACACCTTATAAAAACCTCAAGCGCAGATGCCCATACGGTAGATAGAGTTGATTGTGGCGGTATTATCACAGAAAAGCGCATTAAAAATCCAAAGGATTTAGTATCAACACTTCGTAATGGCAACTATACATTAATCATTCCGGAGCAAGAGTAATTTATGACATTTATACCTGCATTGCTTTTATTTTGTAGCGCACTGCTCGGAGCTACCAAGAATGTTTTAATTAAAGGATTTTCGGGATATTCAATTAAAACCCGTGAATTTTTTATGCTTCAAGCATCACTTTTTGGTGCAGGCGCAGTAGTGCTAACAGTAATAAATCTGTTTACCTTTAATGGATTATCACTCTATACAGTTATTTGTTCATTACTTTATGCCATAATGCTTTTAGGTGGCTTATGGGGATACACATTAGCGCTTAGCCAAGGTAAAACCGCAGTTTGCGCAACAGTCTATTCCTTTGGCTTTATTGTGCCAACACTTTCAGGTACTTTATTTTGGAACGAAACCATTTCAGTTTTCGGCTACTTAGGTATTATTACCTTAATTCCTATCCTTATAATTTCAGGCACAAGTCCTAAAAAACAGGATAATAAGCAAACAACAAAAGCATTCATTATTCCACTCATAATTGCGCTTCTATCATCGGGCGGACTTGGTGTTATGCAAAAAATACACCAAAAATCAGATAGTGCAAGCCAAATGAACACTTTTTTATTGCTCTCGTTTATATTTGCATTTATTGTATCACTTATATTTACACTTGCATTAAAGAAGGGACAAAGCTTAATCGAGAAAAAAACCGCCATATCCTCATTATCAGTAGGAGCAATTTTCTCAATCTGCAATATTTTAAATACATACTTAGCAGGAGTCCTTGATAGCGCCGTATTATTCCCGGTTTTAAATATCGGCACAATTTTAATATCACTTGCACTTAGCGTGATCATCTATAAAGAAAGGCTTGACAAACGCGATACAATTATCATAATTTTAGGTGCATTAGCAATAATTTTAGTAAACCTTTAAAATTGCATAGCAAAAAAAGAATTTGCAAAGTTGCAAATTCTTTTTTTGTGCTAAAAATCTATAAAAAACGCCAAAAATATAGTAAATATATGAACATATTCGCATATAATAATATAAAAAACAACAAAAAACAAAGCAAATCGGCATAAAATCAACCGATTTGCTCCAATTTTTATCGTTCAATCAAAATTGCATTAAGTCCACTAACAGTAAACTCCTCGCCATCAAGCTTAAAGCTAACCGCCTCATTTTCGGGATTAACAATGATATATGCACTTTTACCATAATCGCCTTCCCAAACAGAAGAAAGCAATCTTGGAAGAAAAGCACTCTTGCGACCTCTAAAAAGCGGAATTTCAATAGTATCACATTCAATGGTATTTGCATATTTCATTTTACCACTATAAAGATATTTCTTGCCAGCCTCATTATAGAACCTCATCACATTTTTAATAAATTTAAGTGTCAAATCAAAATCAGGCTTATTTTCAAAATCGTGTGTACCCCAATGGCTCATAAGTCCACCGTAAGGATTTAAAATAAGTGTCATCATATCTCCAATGGAGAATGAATAAGCAAGACGATATCTTAATGTGTCAACACTTGGTTCAAATGGACAACCGCATTGATTTCCCATAAAGTTTCTTAAATATTCGTGGTAAATAAAAGCAAAAAGCGGCACCACATCACCAAATGGATAGTTTAATTCAAATCTGTTATCACTCATTAAAAGATTGCCGATAAATGGCTCTGCCGCAGTGCTTTCACAACCGAAAATCATATTAGGATTATCCTTATTCCACTGAGATAAAAGCTCTTGCATATTTGTAGTCATCCATTCTCCAGGCATAGGTGGATGATTATGCTCCCTTGCAAAGCACATATATTGACCGCCACCGTGATTTTGGTCAAGAATTTGCGCATAGTCAACACCGCTTTCAAATAGAGGCTTAAATCCCTCATTTATAATCTCACGACCACGCTTAGAGGCAGGGCAAATATCATATCCATATCTTTGATAAGGCGTACAGGTTTTACCAAGCTCAGGCCTATTTTCAGGAGAGCAGCATACACCCTCAAGAACATTATCATCCTTGATTTTTTGCTCACAGTCATAGTCCATTAAGGTGCTTCGTAATGTGTAGCCAAATCCCGAGCAATAAACTCCAAGCAAATCTCCGTTTTTATGTAGTGTGTCTCTAAATTCATTAAACATATCAATACCGCCATAAGGTGGCCAAACATAAGGCGGAGCCCAAGGTGCTGTGCCCTCCCAATGCATAAGTAGAGACATTAAACGGCAATTTGTTTCCTTCTTGATTTTATCAAAAATAGGCAATACATTTTTGTATGGAAACAAAGGATTAGGCTCCATCTTGTCCATATCAAAAATTCCCCTTACAGGATAGGTAACAATTAAAGGTATATCCTCATACCATTTCGGTAAGGACTTATTTTCCTTAGTTGGCACAACATTAGATGGTAAATTTTTCTCAAACCAGCTTCTGTAAATTTCCGCACTTGCTCTCCAATCCCCACAAGATACCTGCCATACAATAGGATAATCAGTCTTAAATCCGTCCCCATAGTTAGCACCCGAATATAAACGAATTTGCAAGGCAAGTCCATCATTATAAGGATAAAAATCAATTCCCTTTAAAGCTCTTTTTGTATCATGTGCGCCAATGTAAAGTCCAAAGTCCTCAAATAAATACGACATAAACTGAGATGATACCATATTAGGAAACATAAAGTAAGCACCCGAGGAAGGAAATTCCATCTCATATCTTGGCAGTAGCTTCTCATCTGAAACAATCATTCCCTCATTATATGGAAACAAAATTCTACCACCGTTTTTATCGTTTTGGGTTAAACGGGGTAAGCATATTTTAGGAAATTCTACATACTCAATAGCATACTTATCGCACACACCTTGAATTTCTATTCCCCAGGAAATATTTTCTCCCTCTAAAACGCTTACAGTAACAAAAATATCCCCATATGTGTCGCTAAAACCACCATATATAAAGCCAACTCCACCCATGGAAAGTAGCTTTCCCTCAGTAGAATTTATGTAATAGCATTTTCCCTCTAAATCACGAAGTCTAATAACAAAAATAGGGCATTTATCTACACAGACCTCACGATTTTTTATTTTTAGAGATGAAATAACACCATTTTCTGTGTCAATCTCTAAATTTAAATCGCTACATGAAAAAATTCTCATAATACGCTCCTTGAAAAAAAGTATAGTAAAATTATACATTAAATCAAAGCATAATTCAATATCAAAATAAAAAATCGTTATACAGACATAAGCCTGTATAACGATTTAAAGCTATATTGTACCGGTAACTACAACAGTAGATGTGCCAGGAGTAACATTCCAAGCACCTGTTATTGGGTCTTGAGTAAATGTTGCAGCAGGTACAGTAATGCTTCCTGCCACGCTCTCAAATAAACCAGTAGCCTCAGTATAGTTGTAATCTGTGCCCTCGGTCCATAATGTGCCGTTGAATGTTGCGCTTACATTAGAAAGTGTTGGGTCAAATAAATCTGTAATAAATGAATTATCAGTTGACACAACAGGAGTATTACCTGTATTTTGAATAACAAATGTGTATGTTACAACACCATTATCATTTACAGGCACTGGACTAATTGACTTAGTAATTGTTAAGCTTGGTGCACTTGCAACAGTAATTGTTTCATCATCTGTAACTGGAGTAAAGCCATTTCCTGATACTGTGGCGGTATTTGTAATCGTAGAGTCAAGGGATAGCGGAGCAAATTCATTTGTAGATACCTCATAAACTAAGGTAGCATTACCATTTGCAGGAACGGAAATACCGTTTATTGTTAAATCTCCAACTGCACTAACCGTAGGAGCAGGCTGCAAGACACCATTGACATAATATCTAATTGTTCCATCAGTATAGGTAAGAGGAACAAGTGTACCAACGGTTGATGAATACGCGCCTAAATTATCGTTTAAGGTAAGCCCTGTAATAGCAGTAGCACCTGTATTAACAATGCTTACAATATAGGTTACAGTATCATTAGAGCCATATATATTTGAAACAGCAGTTTTGCTTACAGAAAGCACCTCTAAAACCTCGCCAACTGCAATATTTGAGTTGGTAACAGTATCTCTGTAAGTCAACTGTGCTTGATTAGTAAAGCTTGCCATAATAATTCCTTTCCGAGAGGAAACCTCTCATCTATATATTATGACAAAAATACAAAAATGACAATGTTAAGCTCTAATAATTCATTCCTCTGCAAAGTCGCATAAGAGTAACTCTGTTTCGTACTAACGGAGAATATTCAAGCAAAATATCAAGCCTATTTTCCGAAATTCCAATATCATTAAGAGAGGAATATGCACCAAGCACGCTGTACTTTTCTAAAAGCTCCTCATATGTAGGAATAGATTCAATAATTTTGCATATTTCATCCCACTTATTTAAAATATCACTTGCTTTTATATTAGAAGCGCAATCGCTTTCATTTTCATGAATTATAGAAAGACTTAATCTGTCCCCAAACATTTTATAAATGTATTCATCATCAGCTTTTTTGTAGTCCTTCCATGATGAAATATCGCAGCATTTTATTCTGTGGTATTCCTTGCATGCAAGTAAAGTGCCAACGCCAACCTTTTCTCCATGTAAAGCATCGCTACAAGCATCTAAGCCCTCTGGCTGCATCTCAATTAGATGCGAAATATGATGCTCAGCACCTGAAGCGCACCTTGAATTACCAAGCAACTGCATTGCAAGCCCCGACATTAAAAGCCCGTAAATAAGCTTTTCAAATGCAGAGAGGTCTCCATTTTTAATTGCTTCTGTGCTTTCTATAACAGCTTTCGTAGCGTTTAATGTCATATCGTGTATGGTAGAACAAAAATATTCTCCCGTCAAAGCATGAGCGATTTTCCAATCTGCTAAAGCAATAAATTTTCCTATCATATCGCCAAAACCCGAATTAGTAAGAAAAGAAGGTGCTTTTGATATTATATCAAGGTCCGCAACAACAATTTTAGGTGCAACAGCAGTAAAGGTCTTTTTAAAACCATCCCAAGTCATAGCTGCAACGGAAGAACAAAAGCCATCAACACTTGCAGCAGTCGGACATGAAATAAATGGTACATTTTTATTGTAAGCAATGTATCTCGTAATATCATGTACAGTACCAGACCCCACCGCAATTAAATAATCAAAATTTAAAGGCAGCTGCGCCATAGCAAGAGCCACACCGTGATTATCTGCATGTAACCCATCTGGGCAGAGTATAATTTCCTTATCTGCATAAGGATGCACTCCATCAGTTGCGCGATATGTATTTTCATCATATATAGCCACACAATAACCACTCAAACCACAGTTTTTAATATAAGTGCCTATATTCTTTAAAGCACCCGCCTCAATGAAGCACGCTTCCGTTGTCATTTCATGCTTTTTACCGCATGGGCAATCAATATTATATTTTTTGCTATCTATAATCATAAAAGCTCCTAGATATGTAAAATTGTAATAAATCTATTTTAGCATAACATCACGATTTTTTCAATCATTATAAGCAAATTTAAAAGCTATAAAAGCAGTATAATAAAAGCAGCATTATCATTTATAAAGACTATTTTCGCCGACTGTTTAATTATTCCATAACCGCCGACTTGTACGCCATATAAGCACCAATTTATGAAAGAAACTAAATCAAAATAATAGTTTTGTTTACTTTTAGCGCAGCGCCAAAAAGTAAAAGCCCGATTAATTTTTAGCATAAAGCGATGACAATGTTGTGGGAAACTCCACAGTAAATTAAATTTATCAAATTAAATTTTCAATTTAAACAAGCATAAATTTTACTAAGAGTTTTCCATCGCATTGTCAAAAAATTAATTTGCGCCGGCTCGAGGCGCTTCTTTTAGAAATCAACTAACAGCTTAGGCTAAACTATCCCGCTTTTCTGTTCCTAAGAAAAGCACAATTAAAACTAACAACAGCACCATCGGTATATTAAGCGTCCAGCTTTTATTATCGTAAATTAACGGAAATGAATGTATTTGGCAAACTTCATGCAATAAATACAAAAAAATAGGCTCTCCAACAAATCGGGGCGCTCAAAATAGCGTTGCCCTCATATCAGGAAAAGCCTACAGTTATAGTGTAGCAGATTTTATACAAAAAGTCAAGGGCACTTTTGTGTGGTCGAGATAATAGGATGACTTCGCTTCGCTCGTAACACCTCACTTGGCGTTGGTGAACAAGCTCCCCACGCCTGCGTGGGCTAGGCGAACCTAATTCAAGCAAAGCTTGAGGTAGGTTCAAATCCACATCATCGTAAAACAAAAATACCGTACCAAAAGGTACGGTATTTTTATTTATCGAGATGATAGGATTCGAACCTACGGCATCATGGTCCCAAACCATGCGCGCTACCAACTGCGCTACATCTCGATAGGTGCTTTTCTTGATTGCCTACATATTATAGCAGACAAATATCTATTTGTCAATAGTAAATTTAATTTTTTTGAAAATATTTTTTACAAGCAAAAATATCCATCAAAATCAACAAATTTACGCTTATTTATGCTATACTTAAGTAAATAAAATATGAGGATCTATTATGGAAAGCATTAAATTATCAATAGAAGCGCTACTTAAAAATGTAGCCGCAAAAAATATAAGCCTATATTCTAAATTAACTGATGTAGCCTACCTAACAGACTACAAGTCAAACAACGGAATTTGGACAGAAGCATTTCAAGCTGCTCTTAACGAACATCAAATTGTCATTATTCCAAGCGCCAATGAGCCATACTATATTGATAACTCCATCATAATTCCATCAAACCGCAGAATTATAGCCGAAGCAGGCGCTGTTATTCGCTTAACAGATACAACAAAGGTTTTAATGCTCCGTAACTCAAACACCGCCGATGGCACTCATATGCCAATTACCTCACCACGCAACCAAAACATCTCAATAGAGGGTGGCAGATGGGAGGATTGGTGTCCTCACAGAATGGGTTACGGTAATAGCGGAAAATACGATGAGCAAAGAAGCTTTTACGGCGTATCAACCTACATGCTTTTTGAAAATATCGACAACTTAACTCTAAAAAATATGGTCTTTAAAAATTGTGGCGGTTTCGCTATCCAAATAGGCGAAGCAAAAAATATTATAATTGAAAATATCGTATTTGAAAACTGCTTTGCAGACGGAATTCATGTTAACGGAAATACAGAAAACATCCACATAAAAAATGTCCGCGGAGAAGTAGGGGATGATTTAGTTGCATTTAATATGTTTGACTGGCAAGATTCATCGGTAAATTTTGGGCCTTGTAAAAACGCCATTTGCGAGGATTTAACGCTGTCCTTAAATAGCCATTATAAAGCAATTCGCATAGAGCCGGGCATTTATACCTTTGATGATGGCTCAGCCGTTGATTGCTCCCTAACAAACGCAATTTTTCGCCGCATTCACAACATAAAAACCTTTAAGCTATATTGCCAAACTCCACCGTATTTCCCTGGAAATAACCCCGAAAAAGCAGATGTTGGCAGCGGCAATAACATCTTTTTTGAAGATATTAGCGTAAATCTTGATGCCCCCATTGACCTAATCGGCGGCTATATAACCAACGATGAAAAAACAGGCACCTTTGCAGCATTTGAGCTTGGCTTGAATGCCAAAAACATCAGCTTCAAAAATATAAATATTACACTCTACCGTGAAAAGTATCCGTTTTCCTACCTTATCTGCATAGGACCAAAATCCGTTCGCTTCGATGATGGCAGAGAGGTCTTCGACCCCTATTTTTCATCAACTGTCGAAAATATCCACCTCGAAAACATTACCGTAAACGGAGAAAAACCAGCAGATATAACACCATTTGTAAAACAAATAGAGTTTAACAACCTCTATACAGACATTCCTTCCACAGCTAACGGCAAAATTCAAAACATAATCTATAAATAAAAAATGCTTGTTGCCAAGTGCAACAAGCATTTTCTATTATAGTAAAGCCTCTACAACCTTGTAAAAATCTCTGTAATCATCAATAGTCAAATAATTAAAGTCCGACTTATAAACTGATTCATCATTACCACCATATCCGTAATCATCGCCAATGTAAACTACATTTTCATGACTCAAACCGTTTTCCTTGCAATATAAGTCCAATGCATAATACTTGTTATATGGCTTAGGCGACATATCAAATGATGAAGACCCACCAACAAATACATTGTAATCACTAAAAACAGAGCATACCTCATCATAAAATAATCTGCGTTTACTTCTGTCAGGGTCAAAGGATAGCTTTTCCTCTTGTATAGCCTTAGTTCCTAAAATAGGAAAAGTAACACAGCCTGAAGCATGGTATTCCACATTATCCCCACGATACTCCGTATATCCATACTTTTCTCTGAAAAAATTAACCTTGCTTTCAATACTGTCTTTATCCACATCAAAGGTCATATCCCTTTTAATATCCATAGTGCAAGTGTCCCTATTATAAGTAGCATATTGCAATCCGTAGTTACCGATTATATCAATAGGAAACTTATCCATTTGATTGAAAATTCTCATAACCTGACCTGCACCCACCATAATAAGCTTATATCTTTGTGCAAGCTTACTTAAAATTTCTCTATGCTTTTCGCTTAGCTTTTCCTTATGCTGTGTTAGTGTTCCATCAAGGTCCATTGCCACAACCTTAATTTTGCTTATATCCATTGTAAATTACTCCAATTTAATTATTCAATTTCATCTTTTACGCCAAATAAATCATAGTATAACCAAAGAACCGTATATCTGTCCTTTAAGTCCTTAGCATAGTGAACAGCAGTATTGATTTTATCCTTGCCATATAATTTATAAAACTCACTCAAATCAATTTCTGCAATTTCAAGCATCTTAATAATTTCACAAGGCGCAGGCATCTCTCTTAAAATACCTCTAATTTCATCCTCTTTTTCTTTATATGTAGAAAGTCTATCCTTGTAATTGCCAATTCTATCCTGCAATTTAATACATTCCTCTGCAATTACACTGTAAACATCCTTCATCTTGCTTTCATAATCGCTTCTATCCATCTTATAACTTACAGACGGAAACTCATTATTTAAAATGAACTCTCTTATCTTACTTGTAATGACAGTAGAGTAAACCACATCAATTCCATGTGGAAAATATTCCTCACCATTAATAATTCCTGTAATCTCAAAAAAGTGTGATAAATGATGCTCACTACCTGAAGCAGGTCTTGATGTTGTAGCAAAGCTCATCATAATTCCCACAATCATAAGCGCCTCAGTTAAAATCTTAACGCTATTTTCATCTCTTTCTAAAAGTCCTGATGCTACATTAAGTGTCTTTAAAATCATATCATATGTAGTGTCATAAATATACTTACAAAAATATTCGCCGTTTACACATGTTGCAAGCTTCCAGTCATTAAGTGCAGAGTATTTACCGATAATATCCCCATATCCCGCCTTAATCATATCCATTGGCGCATTTTTTAAAACCTCAGTATCTGCTATAATTGCATATGGCAAGGAAGCAGGCACAGTTTCCTTCATTCCTTTAAGTATCATTGCCGCACCACTTGAAGCATAACCGTCCATTGATGGAGCAGTTGCCACTATCATATAAGGTATGTGAGCAAAATGAGCAACATATTTACATAAATCCTGCATAACGCCTGAGCCAATACCGATAATTAAATCAACACCCTCAAGCTCATTTCTTACACACTCGATAGCATTTTCATCAGGTATTACAACACTCTTACCGCTAAAAATAACCTTTTTATATTCCTTACCGCAAAGAGCAGACTCAACCTGCTTTCCACTTGCGTTAAAGGTATTTTCGTCAGCCACAATTAAAATTTTATTGTAGCCCACACATAAATCCGTTAAATGCTTGCAAGCATCCTTTTCAATATATATATATTTAATAGTACAATCGTGCATTTTTCCACATGCATCACATTTTACACCACTTAAAATTGAGTTAATATCCATATTTATCTCCCCGATAGTTGACATTTTACTTTTATTACATTATAATATTTTTGATGTAAAATTTCAATATAAAAAGGTAAATTATGAAAATACTTTTATTAGCAAACCACAAAAGCGAAAATTATATAAAAGACATCGAAGCCTTTGGTGCAGAAGCCATTCTAAATCAGGACACAACCGATTGCGACGGACTTATCCTCTGCGGTGGCAACGATATCCAACCCTCATATTACGGCGAAAATATAAATGGTAGCTATGATTTTGATATAGAGAGGGATAAAAGAGAATTTGAAATTACAAAAAAATTCCTTGAAACAGGCAAGCCTATTTTAGGAATATGCCGAGGTCATCAGCTTTTAAATGTCATTTTAGGTGGCAATCTTATTCAGCACCTATCAAATGCATCTGACCATACTTCAAAAAATGGCAGTGATAACATTCACACATTAAAGGCTAATCCTAAAAGCGTGTTATTTAATCTGTACGGCGATTATTTCTTTGTCAATAGCTCCCACCACCAAGCCATAAAGAATTTAGGAGAGGGACTTATAGCAACCGCCTATTCAATGGATGGAGTAATTGAAGCAATTGAGCACATTTCAAAGCCCTACTTAACCGTTCAATTCCACCCCGAAAGAATGACCACCGATAAAACCGAAAACGGATTAGAAATTTTCAAATATTTCATTGACCTTTGTAAGAAAATATGATATCATAAAGACGTAGAACAGTATGTGAAAAGGAGAAGCAGTATGATTTTTGAAAAGCAAATTTTAAACCTATATAAGAGTATGATGCATAAAAGATGCGATGATACTGAAACTGTATTCTATTTTTCAAACGAGGATTTTAAAGGACTTCAAAAAACAGCGCACTCCTTTAAATCATCTAAGAATCATACACTTAAAGGCTACTTTTATCAGTACGAAAATCCAATTCCAAACAGATTAGTAATTTTTGACCACGGCTTTGGCGGTGGACACAGAGCATATATGAAGGAAATTGAGCTTTTATGCAGACACGGCTACAAGGTTTTTTCCTACGACCATACAGGATGTATGGAATCCGAGGGCGAAACTCCAAACGGTCTTGCTCAATCCTTATGCGACCTTAACGATTGTATTACCATGCTTAAATCCCACGATGAATATGCATCATACGACATTTCAGTAATGGGACATAGCTGGGGCGCGTTTTCTACGTTAAATATTACCGCATTACATTCCGACATTTCGCATATTGTAGCAATGTGCGGCTTTGTATCGGTTGATAAAATGATAGGCACGTTCTTCCCAGGAATATTAAAAGGATATCGCAAGACCATTGTAGACTTTGAAAGACAGTGTAATCCAAAATTTGTTGAATTTAATTCCTTAGAATCACTAAGCAACTCAAATGTAAAGGCACTTCTGATTTATTCTGAGGATGACCAAATGTGCAAAAAATTACATTATGATATACTAAAAAACGGACTTGAAGATAAGAAAAACATAAAATTCTTGCTTGCTCAAAATAAGGGACATAATCCAAATTATACAGAAAATGCAGTGAAATATCTTCAAGAATTCGGTAAAAAAAGAGCAAAGCTTGCCCGTAATAAAAAAGCAACAAAGGAAGAAAAATCGCTTTTTGTTTCGTCATTTGATTGGGATAAAATGACTGAGCAGGACGAAACTGTTTGGAACGAAATATTTAACCACTTAGACAGTTAAGGAGAAGACTATGAAAAATAATAAGGACATGATTCGTAAAATAGCTTTGGTAGGAATTTTAACTGCATTGGCTGCTGTATTGAGCTTTATTAAAATTCCTATTTTTAGCCAAGTTACAATAACTCTTGTGTTACCTGTGGTGGTAATTGGTGGTGCGTTATGTGGTCCGATAGTTGGAGCATGGCTAACAGTAATCCCGGCAATAGTAGCAATACCGGAAGCAACGTTGTTTGTTCAATACAGTCCAGCAGGTGGAATTGCAACAATGCTATTAAAGGGACTTTTGGCAGGCTTTTTATCTGCACTTGCATATAAGTTGTTATCAAAAAAACATCCAAATGGAGCAGTATTTTGCTCTGCAATAATAGCACCGATTGTTAACACTGGTGTTTTCTTCCTTGGCTGTTTCATCTTTATCATTGATGATCTTATGGTATTAGCAAACGAAGCTGGCGTAGGTATGGGAATGTTATTAGTTGGACTTGGAGGAATTAATTTCGTTATAGAATTAGTATTAAATATTATTCTATGCCCATCTATTTTACGCATCATAGAAATCGCCAAAAAAAGATTTGTTAAATAAAAATTGCTCTTCGGAGCAATTTTTTCTTTATACTATATTGACATTTTAATATTTAGTGCTAAAATAAATACCATAAAATCTACAATTATATAAGAGGCGTGAAATGTTTATCAAAAAATATTTAACCATGCTCAAAAATGAGTTTAGTGGTTATAATGCAAAAAAATTTTCAAAGGACCTCCTTGCTGGTCTTACAGTTACCGCAGTAGCATTACCACTTGCACTCGCATTCGGTATTCAATGCGGAGCAAGCGCTGAGGCAGGACTTATTACTGCAATAATCGCAGGACTTATTATTGGCGCATTATCAGGCGCATCATTCCAAATAAGCGGACCGACAGGCGCTATGTCAGCCGTGCTTATTGGTGTTGTAGGCTCATCCTTAGGACTTAAGGGTGTATTTGTAGTTTCATTCTTTGCCGGCATTTTAATTTTGCTTTGCGCAGTGTTTAAGCTCGGCAGATTTGTTTCTAAAATTCCACGCCCTGTAATCACAGGCTTTACATCAGGCATTGCTCTTATTATCGCATTCGGTCAGGTTCAAAACTTCTTTGGACTTCCAAACCTAGTAGAAAAGCACGAAAACTCCTTTTTAAACATAATCGGTTTTATCAAGGAGGGCTTTCAGTTTAATATCTACTCAGTATTTATGGGCTTAATTGTCATTGTAGTTATGATAGCTTGGCCTAAAAAGCTAAATGCAGTAGTGCCATCATCATTAGTAGGTATTATTGTTGCTACACTTTTATCCTTAATTCCAATTTTCGGTGGCGAAAATATGGCTGTTGTTGGCGACATTCCAAAGAAAATATTCCTTGATGAAAGATTTTCATTTAACTCAATTCAGTGGAAAAGCTTTTTCTCATACATATCCCCTGCATTTAGCGTGGCAGCGCTTGCTATAATTGAAAGCTTACTTTGTGGCGCATCTGCCTCAAAAATGAAAAATGAAGAATTTGATGCAAACCAAGAATTAATCGCACAGGGTGTGGGAAATATAGTAATACCATTCTTTGGTGGCGTACCTGCAACTGCAGCTATTGCAAGAACAAGCGTAGCTATCAAATCAGGCTGTCAAACAAGAATTGCAGGTATCATTCACGCTCTTGGCTTACTTGCTTCAATGTTCCTTCTAGGCCCTGTAATGGCAAAAATTCCACTTGCCGCACTTGCAGGTGTATTAATGGTAACTGCATTTAGAATGAACGAATGGAAATCAATTAAAGAAATTTTCTCTAAAAAATACTATATTGCCATTGCAGAATTCTTAATCACAATGATTGCAACCGTTGCATTTGATTTAACAATCGCTATTATTATCGGTATCGTATTTTCAATTTTCTCATATCTTATTACCGTTAAGTTTAAGCCAACAAAAACAACAGTAGAGCTAAACAGACAGTACATAAGAAGCCAAATTAACATAAACGGCTCAATTTTCTTTAATAATATTGAGAAAATAGAGAAAGTAATTTTGTCAACTGAAACCACAAATACACTTCTTTCCTTAGAGAATGTAATCTATATTGATGCATCGGGAATTGAAATGCTAACAGAGGCTAAAAAGCTACTTGAAGAAAACGGAAAAACACTTATTATTCACACACCAAGCCACCAAATTGAAAAAATCATGGCTAAAACAGGTATTGTAGATGATTACACCCCTGTAACCTATGAGGAATAAAATGAATAAGTACACTACTATTTTATTTGACTTGGACGGAACGCTAACCGACCCCGGCGAGGGTATAATCAACTCTGTTGAGTATGCTTTAAATAAATATGGTATATCCGTTGAAGACAAAAAATCACTTTGCAAATTTATAGGCCCACCTCTTGTAGATTCATTTTCAAAATATTATGGCTTCAATGAAGAAAAATCAAGAAAAGCAATAGAAATTTACAGAGAATACTATAAGGCTAAGGGCATAAACGAGTGCAAGCTTTTTGATGGCATTAAGGAGCTTCTTGAATCATTAAAGAATAGCGACTATGAAATTGCCCTGGCCACCTCAAAGCCAGAGCTTTTCGCACACATAGTCCTACAAAATTATGATATTCACAAATATTTTGACTTTATCAGCGGCGCAACAATAGATGAAAAAACACGCTATACAAAGGAGCATGTTATTGAATACGCTCTTGATAATATCAAGGAAAAGGATAGAACAAAAATCCTTATGATAGGCGACAGATGCTTTGACATAAACGGAGCAAAAGCATATAGCCTTGACTCAATTGGCGTAACCTTCGGCTATGGCACTTATGAGGAATTAAAGGAAGCGGGAGCTACTTATATTGTGTCATCTCCAAAGGAAATAGAAAATCTACTTGTATAAAAAAATGCTACGCATCAAGCGTAGCATTTTTTTAATATTCGTTTATTGCGTCCTTGGTAATAGGTATTTCCACAGTAACATTTTCAACACCTGTTAATGTTGATCTTTCAACTGTAACATATAGTGTATCTCCAACTCTTGCATTCAAAAGAAAATCAATGATTTGGTGCTGCTGTGTAATTTCTATTTCCTTATCATTTAATTTAGCAGAAAGTAAAACATCATTTTTCTTTAGCTTGCCATAAGCAATTCCACCACTATTTACCTCAGAAACAAATACTGTTTCCTTAATCATTACATGTCCATCATCTGTTAAATATGCACTTGAATCGGAAATTCCCACGGTAATGTTTAGTAAAGCTCTTTGAACTCTTTCAAGCTCTGTGCCGTAGCAATGGTCAATTATATTGTCAGCCACAGCCTTTACAATATTAGATGGAATAGCATATCCAATGTTTTCAAGACTTGTATCACTTGTTTTTGCATTTACAATTCCAATAAGCTTACCATTTTCATTGTATAGACCACCACCGCTGTTACCGGAGTTAACAGGAGTGTCAATTCTCATAACGCGAAGGGAAACAGCACCGCCAATATTTAAAGTGATATGCTCAGAATATACACTTACAATACCGTAAGATGCCGAAATTCCCGCACCATCAGGATTACCAATCGCAATAGCGCTTTGACCTGCATATATTTTGTCCGAGTCATCAAAATCAGCTTCAATAAATACATTGTTTTTGAAATATTCGCAATTATCAATTCTTAAAACAGCAATATCATAATTGTTTGAACCGCCAACGAATGTAGCAGACACCTTCATATCACCATATTCGCTACCGTAAAATAAAACATTAATACTGTCAGCAATACCATTTTTATTTACCGCGTTTTCATTATAAACAACATGATAATTTGTAATGATAAATGCGCTGCTTGCTTCCTTATCAATTTTATATATTACGCCGGAGCCGGCAGAAGCAGATGTAGATAAACCACCGTATTTATTGTAAACATTATGAACACATTGTATGCTAACCGCGCTGCGAAGACCATTTGCCACAGCAAATGAAGCATCGTTGCTATTTCCGTTTATGTCAACATTTACGCTTCCATCTTTACCGACAACACTTCCAAGGTTCTGTACGCTACCATTGGTATAAGTAATTATTAGCTCCCCATCGTTATTTATATCAACAGAGCTTATTTGAAGCCCCTCGTTTTTATCAGGCTTCATATCATCTGTTGAAGCAGAAGAGTCTAGATAGCTACTAAGAAACATACAGCTTGTCATGCCAAGTACAAATAATAGCGTTAACATTAAAAGCAAAGCTTTAGAAATTTTTTTGTTCATTTAATATATCCTCACAAATCGTCATTAATTTGATTCATAAGCTTATTTTACCACATTTTTTCAAAAAATGTTCGTTTTTTTCAAAAAATATTAATGAATAAATATTCACAAAAAATTTCAAAAATATATTGACTTGAAAAAATCATTGTGCTATTATAATTTACATAGTATTTTAGCAAATTAAAACGAGGATACAACAATGGAAATCACAATTACAAAATCACAAAATAAAACAGAATTACCAAACGAAGCTTCATTAGGCTTTGGCAAGGTATTTACAGACCATATGTTTATTATGGATTATGAAATGGGTAAAGGATGGCAAAATGCAAGAATTGTACCATTTGGATACCTTTCAATCCACCCCGCATCAACTGTTTTACATTACGGCTCTGAGATCTTTGAGGGCTTAAAGGCATATAGAACAGAAAGCGGCGAAATTCGCTTATTTAGACCAATGGAAAATATCAGAAGAATGAACGCTTCAGCTAACCGTATGTGCTTACCTGAAATTGATGAAAATGACTTCTTACAAGCTCTCACAACATTCGTTGAGCTTGAAAAGGACTTTGTTCCACACTCATTCGGTACATCATTATACCTTCGCCCATATATGTTCGGTAATGATGAAACATTAGGCGTTCACACAGTACATAGAGCAACATTTATGATTATTGCATCCCCAAGCGGAAGCTATTATGCAGAGGGAATAAATCCAGTTAAAATTATGATTGAAAACGAGGATGTAAGAGCAGTAAAGGGCGGTACAGGCGCAGTAAAATGTGGCGGTAACTATGCAGCATCAAACAGAGCAGGCGAAAAGGCAGCTAAGAAGGGCTACTCTCAGGTATTATGGCTTGACGGTATTCATAGAAAATATATCGAAGAGGTTGGCGCTATGAATGTTATGTTTAAGCTTGATGGCGAAATCGTAACTCCTGAGCTTTCAGGCTCAATCCTTCCAGGTATTACAAGAAAATCTTGCATTGAGGTTTTAAAGAAAATGGGCTACAAGGTAAGCGAAAGACTTATTTCTGTCGATGAGCTTATCGAAGCATTAAAGAACGGCAAATTAGAGGAAGCGTGGGGATGCGGAACAGCCGCAGTTGTTTCTCCAATCGGCAGATTTTTCTATGATGGCGTTGAATATGATGTTAATAACGGACAAATCGGTGAGGTTACTCAAAAGCTCTACGATACCTTAACAGGCATCCAATGGGGCAAGCTAAGCGACGACTTTGGATGGATATACAAAATATGCTAAAATTAGAGGGGATGTTGCAATAAGAACCTGCTACGCAGAACCTTGTTACTCGCAGGCTCGTAATAAGCACAGACCAAAAACAGACACATATCTCATAAAAAAGTTCTATTTGTAATTCAAAATATTCTTTAATGTTGAGAACTTGCATTTTTTTGCAAGTTCTCTTCATTTTTATGTCTGTTTTTTAGACGCGAACACAGGCGGTCATAGGGCCCCCCGTAAAAATCTGTCAAGATTTTTGGGGAATGACTATTCCGTACGCAAGTACGCTTACGAGAACCCCCTAAACTCATACTTCGTTTTGGGGAACCCCTATTACGCTCCGTGTTAAAGCGCGTCTTCTGCACTCATTTCACTATCCCCATTCAAAAAAGGGGCTTTTGCTTAACGCAACAGCCCCTTTTATTTTTGTTGACAACTCTATAATATAATGATATACTGAGTATAACTACGGACAAACAAGGGCGGTTTATTATGAAAAAAAGAATACACTTAGTATGTAATGCCCACATTGACCCTATTTGGCAATGGGACTGGCCTGAGGGAGTTAGCGCAACACTCTCCACCTTCTATACGGCAGCAAGACTTTGTGATGAATTTGACTATATTTTTTGCCATAACGAAGTAACGGTTTACAAATATATTGAGGAGTATGCTCCGGAGCTTTTTGAAAAAATCAAAGAGCTTGTAAAGCTAGGCAAGTGGCACATAATGGGTGGCTGGTATTTACAGCCAGACTGTAATTTGATTTGTGGAGAGAGCTTCGTAAGACAAATAAGAGAGGGACAACGATACTTTAAGGAAAAGTTCGGCGTTTGTCCTAAAACTGCCATAAACCTTGACCCATTCGGCCACACGGTGGGTCTTGTTCAAATTGTAAAAAAGTGCGGTCAGGACAGCTATTTATTCATGCGTCCCTACGGTAGCGAAATATCGTTACCAAGCGACCACTTTATTTGGCGTGGACTTGACGGCAGCGAAATAAAGGCTGTAAGAATTACAGGCGGCTATAACACACCTCTTGGCAAAAGCGCAGAATCCCTTTACCATAAAACAAAGTGGCAGCCCTTTGACGTGGGCGTGGCTCTTTGGGGTGTTGGTAATCACGGCGGTGGTCCTTCAAAAAAGGATTTAGAGGACATTAAAAATCAGCTTTTATGCAATACCGAAAAGGAATTTATCCACTCTACTCCCGATAAATTTTTCAGCGAAATAGAGCCAAGTGATGTTGTTGATACCTCACTTCGCATTTCTATGCCCGGCTGCTATACGTCTATGTACCGTGTAAAGAAGCTACACGCTCAGCTTGAAAATGAAATTTTAATGGCGGAAAAAATTGCATCTGTGGCTTATCTAAAGGGAGCTATTGATACCTATCCCGAAAAGGAAATAAAAATCGCAACCGAGGATTTATTAAACGCTCAGTTCCACGATGTATTACCCGGCACATCCGTTCAATGCGGAGAGGACGCAGGTCTTAGATACTTAAATCACGGCATGCTTGAAGCTGAAAGAGTTAAAATTAAGTCTTATTTTGCACTTTCTCAGGAGCAGGGAGTTGCAAAGGAAGGGGAATATCCATTCGTAATATTCAACCCTAATCCATATGAGCTATGTGATAACGTGGAGTGTGAATTTACTCTCGCCGACCAAAACTGGAATGAGAATATAAATTCCGTTTTAAGAGTCGTTGACGAAAACGGAAACGCAGTTCCTTACCAAATTATAAAAGAGGATAGCAACCTTAATCTTGACTGGCGTAAGCGCGTTATTTTCGAGGCAAAATTAAAGCCAATGTCCTTGGCGCGTTACAGCGTTTACGTTGATTTTAAGGATAAAGAGGAAAAGTCCCTTGACTCCGTATTTACATACGATAACGGAAGAAAGCACGTTGAAATAGACAAAAACACAGGTCTTTTAAAATCATATAAAATTGACGGTATTGAATATTTAAAAGACGGTTTTGGTTTATGCAGTTTTGACGATAACGCTGACCCATGGGGAATGGGCAAAAATCAGCTTTTAAGAGTGGGCGAAAATGAAAAACCCTTCTCCCTCTCAAAAAATCCTCACGGCGTATTTGATGGCATGAAGTCCGTGCAGATTATCGAAAACGGCGATATTTACCTAGGCATTGAAGCGTTTTTTGAGTGTGATGACACCAAGGCTAGAATTTTATACAAGATTTATAAAAACAACGATAACGTTGATATTGACGTTAATCTGTATTTAGGCGATGTTAATAAGATAATCAAGCTAAAAGTACCATTTAATGCTTCGGGCAGCCTTATGGGTCAAACTGCATTCGGCACGCAGGAGCTATTTACTGATGGCAGAGAAAACGTTGCACATCGCTTTGTTGCTCTTGACATGGGAGAAAAGTGCGTATCATTTATGAATACAAGCGTTTACGGCAGCCACTTTGAAAATAACGCTCTTTATATGTCCCTTGTCCGCGGCGTTACCTACTGCGCACATCCTATTGGGGAAAGAGAGCTTATCCCAAGCGACAGATTTACAAAGAAAATCGACCAAGGGGAAAATAATTATTCATTTAGACTTACAGTAACAAACAGAAGTCAGCTTGAAAGAAAAGCAAGTGAGTTTATTTCAAAGCCTTACGCTCTTAACATTTTCCCAATTCCAAATAGCAAGTCGTTATCAAGCCTTGATATACGTGTAGGCGGAGAGGTAATTTCATTAGTAACAATGAAAAAAGCATACGATAAGGATGCAGTTATTTTCCGTTTAATAAACAACACTCCATGCACCGAAAAATCATATATAAAGGTAAACAATACCCAGCTTGACCTATCCTTTGGCAAATACGAGGTAAAAACAGTAGTTTACGAAAACGGAGCTTTAACCGAAAGCTATGAGCTACTGATATAAGGAGATTTTATGGTAAATAAAAAGCTATTTTTGGCGCTTTGCTTTATTATAGCGTTGCTTGCCTTAGCATCATGCTATAACACTACGCCAAATGACACAATATCAACTGATACTGAAATTATAGACACATTACCTAGCGAAACGGACACGGATACTGAAAATACAGACAAGGAGCAAGGCTATTTTGTGGCAACCGTTGCTAAAAGCGAATATTTTGTAGCCACTCCATACACCGATGGTAACGAGGTTGAAAATGAGCTAAAAGGCATTTTCTACTCAGCAGACTCTCCTGGTGGAAAGCCAAAAAATGATGGGAGCGGTAAAATATATCTTTCAGTAAAGCCACAAAAAACATACAATGTAACAAAATTAGTAATTGGTGGAGAATATTCATCCGTTGAAAAAATCGGTATGGATTTGTGGTGTATTCACGGTGTTAAGTCCGACCTTACAGTAAATGCCAACACAATTACAATGATTTCTACTCAAAAGGAATATTTTAAGGACTACGGCTATTATATTTCCGATGATGGCAAGCTATCTATTTCTTGGATGGAAAGCGAAAACGACCCACTTCGCTATGTGGAAATAAGCTACAATGATAAATATGGCTCATATACCTCTTATGTGGATGCTAAGGAATATAAAAAAGAGCTTTTTACAATGAATGAAAACGAGGTTTACTCAGTTTCTATAAGAGCCGTGGGAGAGACGCGTTTAGGCAAGAAAATTGACCTTTCCTGTTGCTTTATGAAAGCACCAAAGGATGTAAAATTCCCACGAATTGAAATCACTACTGAAAATTATGTATTGCCAAGCTGTGATTTTGTTTCATCCCCTGAGGGATGCTGGGGTGCAGGAATTACAAATGCGCTTTACGAAAGGTGTGTGGCTGTAATTTATAACGAAAATAACGAAATTGTTTATTCCTCAGCCGATACGCAAGACGACATATATCAAGGCGCAAAGCTAAAAATTAGAGGAAACACAAGCGCAAGATACGCTTCAAGCGGTAGATTTCCGTATAAATTAAAGCTTGATAAAAAGTCCGACCTTTTAGCTCCCCTTATTGGCAGAATCGATGATAGCAACATTTACGCGGATAAGGATTGGCTTTTACTTAACTACGGAAGTGATGGCTACCGTATCCTTGGAGATGCTATTGCAGATGGCGTAAATACAGAGTGGTCTCCCGATTATTGCTATGTTACATTATACATAAATGGCGAATACAGAGGGCTTTATGTTTTATCAGAGGCAGTTGAAGAGGGAAGCGGAAACGAAGAGGACAGATGGCGTGTAAATGTTGATGCAGATGGCTATGTGTTTGAATGTGATGCATATTGGTGGAATGAGGAGCACTATTTTAGCACGCCCTTAACTGAAAATACACCTATGTATTTTACATTTAAGTATCCCGACCCCGATTTAGCTCCCGACTACACATATTTAAGAGATTATTTGATTAAATTTGAGGAAGCCTTAATGAAGGATGATGATTCCTACCTTGAATATATCGACCTTGATTCCTTTGTTAAGTGGCTGCTTGTGTCCGATATACTTTGTATTGAGGATGGCGGCGGATGTAATCTATTCCTTTATAAAAAGAATTCAAGCGATGACACAAAAATCTGTATGGGACCCAACTGGGATTTTGACTCCTATATGGGAAGCGTTGATGGTCTTTCAGTAATTAGAATGAAATGGAATGGCGCGCCATTTTATTATCAATACTTAATTGAAAAAGAGTCATTTGTTAAGCGCTACACCGAGCTATTTTATCAGGTTAAGGACAATTTAGCTAAGTATGTAAACGCTGAATTTGACAAAATTGACATAGAAGCACATTCACTTCTTTTAAATTATGACAACATGCGCTTTGGTACATCAAAAACAACGCTAAGCACAAGAAAGCAACGCTTTTTAACATGGCTTGCGGAGCATATTGCTTGGATGGAAACACAATTTCCGCAATAAAATCAGAGCCGCAGTAAGCATAATAGCTCACAAAATTTTAAAATTAAGATATTTTTGAGGTTTTTATGAGAAATAAAGAAAACAAGCATCTTGGAATAGAAATTGACAAGGAATTACATTACAAATTGCATTATATTTCAAAATACTACGGCAGAAGTGCCAATGGAGAAATCTTATTTTTAATAAGACAGGCAATTAAGGAATTTGAAAAGCTTGAGGGCGAAATTGATTTTCCACCAAAGGAAGACTAAGAGGTAAAAATGAACATAGGAGCAGCTACAAGATTGCGTATTATTGAGCTATGCGAGCAAAAAAACATAACCCTAAACAAGCTATCAACCATTTGTGGAATTACTCAATCAACACTTAACAATATCGTATGTGGCAGAAATAAAAGCACAACTATTTCAACCATTAAAAAAATTTGTGATGGCTTAGAGATTGATGTTCGTGAATTTTTTAATTCCAAGCTATTTGACAACTTAGAGCAAGAAATAAAATAGAAGTAAGGAGCAGAGAAATCTGCTCTTTATTTTATTGACAGGCTTTTATTTGTGTGATAAAATGCTTATATAATATTATTTAAGGTAGGTAGAGTTATGTTTAGAAATGTAACGCCAGAAAGCGTTGGTGTTGACTCTAAAAATCTTTTTAAGCTTATAAAAAGGCTAAACGCCTTGCATATGCACAGCCTTTTAGTAGCAAGGGGCAACGATATTTTTTGCGAATGCTATTGGAAGCCATTTGATAAGGACTTTAACCACAGAATGTATTCTGTTACAAAGAGCTTTGTGTCGGTTGCAATCGGTCTATGTGTAGAGGATGGCTTGCTTGAATTAGATGACCCAATTATAGAATATTTTCCTGAAAAAATCAAAAAAGAGCCAGGGGAGTATCTAAAAAAGCAAACAATTCGCGATATGCTTACCATGACAACGGTAGGATTTTGTCAAGATTGGTTTAAAGAAAAGCCTTATGACAGAACGGAATTTTATTTAAATGACCAAAACAAAAAGCATCCAAGCGGAACACTTTGGGAATATGATAGCGCAGGGTCGCAGGTGCTTTCATCATTGGTTGAAAAGGTAACAGGCAAGAGCATTTTTGATTTCTTAAATGAAAGAATTTTCACAAAATTAGATGCATTTAAAAATGCCACCATATTAAAGACACCTAACGGCGATAGCTGGGGCGATTCGGCTCTTATTTGCACACCGAGGGATTTACTCGCATTTGCTCGCTTCGTGTTAAATTACGGCGTATATAACGGCGAAAGGCTGATGAATGAGGACTATCTAAGAGAAGCAACCGCAAGACATAAGGATAACTCTCCATCTGCCCACAGGGATTCCTTGCACCGTGGCTACGGCTATCAATTTTGGCGCGCGCCCAATGATAGCTTTGCATTTGTGGGAATGGGAAATCAGCTTGCTATTTGTGTGCCAGGCAAGGACTTAATTTTCGTTTGCACCGCAGACAATCAAGGCAGTGAATTTTCAACAGAGCTTATTGTAAACGGCTTTTATGAGTACATTGTTGATGAAATAAGCGACACTCCCCTGCCTGAAAATGAAAATAATTCAAAAATGCTTAATTCTCTCATAAATTCCCTTGAGCTTTACTGTGAATACGGCTATGTTGACTCCCCATACCGTGAAATTATAAATGGCGTAACATATAAGTGCGAGGAAAATCAAATGGGAATTAAAAGCTTCCGCTTTGATTTTGCAAACGATAAAGAGGGAACACTTACATACGAAAATGAAAACGGTACAATGGTATTGCCATTTAAGATAAACTCAAACTATTTTGGTAAGTTCCCTGAGGAAGGCTATTCCAACGAATATGGCTCTTTACGCACACAGGATGGCTTTAAATATAACTGTGCAACAAGTGGTGCTTGGACACAAACGGACAAAATAACAGTATTTTCACAAATTATTGATAAATACTTCGGCAATGTAACATTTTCATTCTATTTTAAGGATGATTTAGCATTTTTAAGATGCGAAAAAACTGCCGAGGACTTCCTTTGGCAATACAAAGGCGACGCCGTTGGCGTCAGGGTATAGGATATAGGGTATAGGGGTTCACTTCGCTCACAGGGGTAATTTCCTACTAAGAAGTAATAATCTCGCTACGAAACGAAGTTGAGTAATTTCGCTATTATTGCATAACACTTAACAAAGTTAAGTTCATAACTTAAAACAAAAAATCCTATGCACTCGCATAGGATTTTTGTTATTAAAATTTTGGTTCAAAGCAAGGCATAAGCTCCAATTTGAATAGGTTGTTTTTATGCTTTCTATCAATGATTTCCTTTTTATTTAAATCATCAATTTCGCCGGTGCGGATATATCTATCTAGCTCTGCATAGGTAAAGCCGAGATTTTCCTCATCGGTTTTTCCGCAAAGGCCGTCAATAGGCACCTTTTCAACAAGCTCATAGGGCAAATTAAGAAGATGTCCAATCTCCTTGACCTCTGTTACAGTAAGTCTTGAAAGAGGGCTAAAATCGCCTACGGAATCGCCATAGCGTGTTGAGTATCCAACCCAATCCTCTGAAAGATTACATGTATTTGCAACTCTGCCGTTACAGCTTTGGGAAACTGCATAAACTGTCGCCATACGGATTCTTGCAGGGAGATTTTGAAGAGTCATAGGTGTTAATTCAAGGTCAGATGGAATGCTATTTATAACTCCATCAACCGCATCCTTGATATTAACAACATAGTGCTTAATTCCTAAATGATTTACTAATTTATATGATGCGGAAATGTCCTTTTGCTCACCCTGTGGCATTAAAACGCCTATAACTCTGTCCTTGCCAAGGGCCTCAACACAAAGTGCCGCCACGATTGAGCTATCCTTTCCGCCTGAAACTCCAAGCACCGCATTACAGCCTTTACCGTTTTTTTCAAAAAAATCTCTTATCCATTCTACACATTCATTTTTTATCTTTTCTGCATTAAACATAAATATTACCTCACAATTTTTATATATAAATTTTATCATAACAGAGCTTTTGTGTCAAGAAATTTAATGGAATAATTACCTAATAATTATTGACAAAGCTTGCGCGCCGTATTAAAATAAATACATAAAACAATATAGGAGTATATAATATGATAGAAACAACATTAAAAATTGATGGCATGATGTGTCCACATTGCGAAAATCATGTAAACGAAACAATACGAAACGGCTTTAATGTAAAAAGCGTAAGGTCCTCACATAAGGATGGCACAACAGTAATTACATCAAAGAATAAAATTGAGAAAATCGCTCTTGAAAAAGCAGTTACTGCCCTTGGCTATAAGCTGCTTGATGTTAGCGAAAGAGAAGTTGAAAAGAAATGTATTTTTTCCTTCTTAAAAAAGTAAAATAGCCGCCAGCCGTTAGCAGCCAGCGGTCAGCCGTTAACAAATCTTATGATATTAAAGAATAGGCGCTACAATATCGAATAAAACAAAATTCCCACACAGGTGTGTGGGAATTTTTTTACTTAATTAGATATCGAGACTGTTAAGTAATTCTTTGAGGTTCTTCATTTCTACCTCTGTAAGAGTAATACCCTTGCCAAGCTTATCGTGGCCCTCTTGCCATACACGGATATCATATACTGGCTCTTTTTCGTTCCAGCTAACTAAGTTAACTTCCTTAACCCATCCGCTCTTATTTTCTGAAATAAGACCAAAGCTTTTTACAATGTCAAACTTGAATTCTGGCATAGTAATCAATCCCTCCTTAAGAATTTTTGACAGTCCCCTGTCAGTTATCCTCATTGTATCACATATTTTTCCAAATTGCAATATATTATTATAATATTTTTTATATTTTTTATATAATATATATAAATGTAGAAAATCACGCACGCGCGTGAGATTTTCTACATTTATGCTTGATGTGGCAACATCGTTTAATAACATAAAATTAAATAGCTTTTTCTCACAAAATGCAAAATAAAGCGCTCTATTTTGCATTTTTTGCTAAAATAGATACGGTTATTTTGCACTTTTTGATATTTATTTTGATTGTAAAGTATGGTATAATTATTACAACATAGATAATTGAGCTTTAGGGGGGCGTTATATGGGAGCAATGTATTATTTAGTTTATTGCTTAATTGCCATAGTTTTACTTGGTATATTTTTGCCAAATGATATAGGCGGAGAAATACATAATCCATATTTATTGCTTTTCCTTTCAATAGTGGCGGTAACTATTTTAGCAGTTAAATTTTTTAAGTATCTGCATTTTTGCTTATCCGTTAAAAAGGAGCTTAAAAGCAAATGCTACGAAATCATTCATTTTAGTATAATGCCTATTCCTTTAAGAAAAAAGCAAAGCATTATTGCAAAAAAGAATGAAAAAACGGTTAGTGTATCGCTAATTTATGTTACAAGGAAGTATTTAAGATACCATTTTGAAAGCATAAATAGGATCGAGCTATATAAATCAACAAGGTTAGCAATTAAGCCAAGTCCAAGGCAAGCAAATATGATTTCCTCTAAGGTTGAAACAAGAAATGTGTCAACCAAAATTTTAAAGTGGGAAGAAAGCGCAGAGGAGCAAACAAAATTAGTTGTATTTAATGTCTTTCCTAACCTAATTACAGACACATATAGCCACGAAGGACTTTATTTTGGCGATAAAATCGCAAAGGAATGTTATCTTTACGATTTAAAGCATTTAGACAAATTTGCCGGCTTGTAAACCACAGGTTAGCAAGATGTAACCTTAGGTTGCTTGAAAAAACAAAAAACATATATTACAATATACAAAAAGTACAAGGAGATAAAAATGAAAGAACAAACATCAACATTATTATTAAAAATCCTATTTGCCGTGATTTTGGTGGCACTTGTAGGTTACGCTATATTCTATTTTGCATTACCTGCATTTAACTTCCGCTCCCCTGGATTTTACATTTATATTTCAATTCTTGCTATTGTAGGTGCGTTACCGTTTACGGGATTTAGAATTAACCACCAACGAAACAAAGTTAAAAAAGGTAACAGAAATTATTATCAATCATCATATCACGTTGACTTTAACAAGTGGACACTTTTTGCTTTAATTCCTCTTGCGGTTTTGATTTTAGGTCTTATCTTTTCATCCACATTCTTTAATGCAAGACGCTATGCAGATGTAATTGAGGTTAAGGAAGCAGATTTTGCTACCGATTTACCCGAAACCACGGAAATTACAAATATCGCACTTATGGATACTGCATCTGCTAAAATCTTAGGCAACCGTACACTTGGCTCACTTTCCAATGTGGTATCTCAATACACCTTAAACGATTATTATACTCAAATAAACTACAAGGGGTCCCCTAAAAAGGTTACAACCCTTGAATATGATGGATTTTTCAAATGGGCAATTAACAATCACGAGGGTATTCCCGGTATGGTTATGGTTGACCCTGTAAAAAGTAGTGCAGAGTATGTGAAATTTGAAAATCCTATATTCTATACAGAAAGCGGATATTTCAAAGAAGACCTTCAGAGAAAATTAAGATTTGAATATCCAACAAAGATTTTTCAGTCCATCAGCTTTGAAATTGATGATAACGGTCAACCGTTCTATATAGTATCCTGTGCTAAACCAAAGGTATCACTTTTTGGTGCTATGGATATAAATGAAGTAATTATTTTTAACCCAACAAACGGCGAAAGCGAAATTTACTCTCTTGAAAATACACCCTCTTGGATTGACATTGTTTATACAGGCGATTTAGCATGTAAAAAATACGACTGGCACGGCGAGCTTTCCGGTGGCTTCTTTAATAGCATTATCGGTAATGTAGGCTGTAAGCATTCAACTGATGACTTCGGTTATATTGTTATCGGCGATGATGTGTGGTATTTTACCGGTGTAACATCTGCCGTTTCAAACGATAAATCAAATATCGGTTTCTTACTCACAAATGCAAGAACAGGCGAATATAAATTTTATTCCGTAATTGGCGCAGAGGAGCATTCCGCAATGGATGCAGCAGAGGGCGAAGTACAAGAAAAGGGCTATGTAGCATCCTTCCCATCCCTTGTTAATATTTCAGGTCAAGCAACCTATATTATGGTATTAAAGGATGATGCAGGACTTGTTAAGCTATACGCGTTAGTTAATGTGGAAAATTACAGTATTGTAGCCACAGGCTCAACTCAAGCAGATGCAATGAGTGCATACAAAAAGCTCTTAAAGCAAAACAATATTGATATCGGTGCAGATACAAGCGTTGATATTACAGTAGAAAATGTTCGTATTGCATTAGTATCAGGAGTTTCAACAGTTTATATCACATCAACCGATGGCAAGGTATATAAGGGCTATCTTGAAGCAGATGAATCACTTATTCTAGTCCGCCAAGGAGATAAATTAAATATTTCCTACACCGAAAGCGATAAGAAGGATATTTTCATAATTTCTTCGTGGAGGTTTAATTAGTTCGCTTCGCTCACAGCGGTCAGCCGTTAGCCGTTAGCGGTTAGCGAGATTTGTTTAGCGAATGTAGCTTCACTCTGATTTAATACTAAATTTTTCTATGGCAGAGAAGGGGGAAAACCGCCACCTCCTGCGGTCCCCTCTCTCTGTCTTTTTGCAAAGAAAGGAGCGGATTATGAAAAACAGAATTTATGCACCAAAGCAATCAAAGAGCATTTTTATAGTTGGAATCGCTTTTTTCATATTTTCT
Organism: Eubacteriales bacterium; assembly: GCA_045533435.1. GTDB lineage: Bacteria > Bacillota > Clostridia > Oscillospirales > CAG-272 > RGIG2000. Next base: position 41,460 of record JAZSHT010000104.1, read on the forward strand.
ATGATTTTAAGCATATTTATAGTCGCTCTGACATTTTCAAGTGAAGATATTGTTGCTTCCATTGTGTTGTCAATTATCATTTTTTCTTTTTCCATCTCTATGTTAATAAGCTGTTTATTTGTTATGAACAGAGAATGTGGCAAAATGTGGTATGATACGGAAAGCAAGGAAATATGCAGAGAAGGGTACATAAAATTCTTTAAGCATACGGTAAAATTAGAAAACATTAAAGACATTATAATAATACCAATATACAGAGCCGGTCTTTATTTTCAGCTTGTGGAAGAAGATAACGAAAATTGTAGCAAAGCATCAAAAAAGCATCCTATCCGCTTGCCATTAACCGATAAAAGCATTGAATTTATAAAAGTGTTTTGGGATAAGCCAATAACACATAAATTAGATTCCCACGGCAATGTATTAGATATTACCGATTACGAAAGAAGACTTTACGGCTTGAAATAAAATCATTTTACTAATTTGCTGACCACCGACCACTAAACACTGACCACTAAAAATACAGGATGTAACCCACATCCTGTATTTTTTGTTAAAAAAGTCTTGCAATTTAATTACATTTATTTTATTATATATATAACTATAACTTTTTGAATTCTCGGGGAGAAATATTATGAAAATTGACGAAAGAAAATTAACCTTGCTTTGCGACTTTTACGAGCTTACTATGGCAAGAGGATATTTTCACTCTGAAATTAAGGACAAGATTGCATACTTTGATGTGTTTTTTAGAAAAGTGCCAGACAATGGCGGTTATGCTATTTTCTGCGGTCTTGAACAAATTATTGAATATATTAAGTCTATCAAATTTGAGGATGATGATATTGAATATCTTCGTTCAAAGGGAATTTTTGACGAGGAATTTTTAGCTTACTTAAAGGACTTTAAGTTCAGAGGCGACATTTGGAGCGTTCCTTCAGGCACGGTAATTTTCCCAAATGAGCCTATTATGACTGTTCGCGGAACTGCTATGGAAGCACAATTTATTGAAACATTTATTCTTTTAGTTGTAAACCATCAAAGCTTAGTTGCAACTAAAGCATCAAGAATTGTAAGAGCCGCAAATGGCAGACCTGTATCCGAATTTGGAGCAAGACGCGCCCACGGTCCTGATGCTGCAATTTATGGCTCACGAGCTGCATATATTGGCGGATGTGCATCTACATCATGCGCTATTTCCGATAAAATGTTTGGCGCAAAGGCAGGTGGCACTATGGCGCACTCCTGGATTCAAATGTTTGACACAGAGTACGATGCTTTTAAAACCTACTGCACTCTCTATCCCGATAATCCAACGCTTTTAATTGATACCTACGATGTATTAAACAGCGGTCTTCCAAATGCTATTAAAGCATTCAAGGACTGTCTAAGTGAGGAGCAAAGAGAGCATTGCGCTATCCGCATTGATAGCGGCGATATTACCTATCTTACAAAAAAGATAAGAAAAATCCTTGATAATAGCGGACTTACAAAATGCAAGATTGTAGTTTCTAACTCCCTTGATGAATACATTATAAGAGATATTCTTTTACAAGGCGCGCAGATTGATATGTTTGGCGTTGGCGAAAGACTTATTACTGCAAAGAGCGAGCCTGTTTTCGGTGGTGTATATAAGCTATGCGCAGTTGAGGATGAAAGAGGAATTACACCAAAAATCAAAATAAGTGAAAATGCCGCAAAGATTACAAATCCCGACTTTAAAAAGGTATATCGCTTCTATTCAAAGGACACAGGCAAGGCAGAGGCAGACCTTCTTACAATTCATGATGAGGTTATTGATACATCAAAGCCTTATGAGCTTTTTGACCCAGACCACACATGGAAGCGTAAGGTAATGGATAATTACACATTAAGAGAATTACTTGTTCCTGTATTTGTAAAAGGCGAATGTGTTTACGAAAATCCAACCATTGAAGAAATTCGCGCATACTGTCAAAGGGAGCTTGATTCCATGTGGGATGAGGTGCTTCGCTTTGAAAATCCACATAATTATTATGTTGACTTGTCTCAAAAATTGTTTGATGAGAAGCATAAATTACTTCGTCAAGGACGGAAGTAATTTAGTGGTCAGTGATCAGTGGTCAGTGATCAGTAGATTTCTTGACAATTGTAACTAAAAAAGAATAGTAAGGATAAGCTTTTAAGCAGTACAGCTTTCGTTGTTTTTGGTCGTTTGCTAAACATCTGACCACTGACCACTGACTACTGACCACTGCTTAAAGCGGATATATTATGAACAACCTAAGACTTCTAGCAATCGGCGATATTGTAGGGCCGAGTGCGGTAGAATATATAAGAAAAAATTTATGGGCAATAAGAAAAAAGTACAAGATTGATGGTGTTATTGCCAACGGCGAAAATGCGTCTGAGCCAAACGGTATTGACAGGCAAACTGCCGAAACGCTTTTTGAAAGCGGTGTTGATGCAATCACAACAGGAAATCATGTATTTAGAAAAACTACGGTTTTTAAATATCTTGATGATGAGGATAGAATTTTACGCCCTCTCAATTTTGTTTCATCTTGTCCCGGACATGGAGATGCAATAATAAATATAAACGGCTATAAAATGCTACTTTTAAATGCTTTAGGTCAGGTTTATTCCGATAATCCACCTAACTGCCCCTTTGAAGCCATAGAAAAAGCACTCAAAAGAAACGAGGGCGACTATGATTTTGCGGTTTTAGATTTTCATGCAGAGGCAACGGGAGAAAAGAAAGCAATCGCTTACAATTTTGCCGACAAAATAGGCGTAATATTCGGCACTCACACTCATATTCAAACTAATGACGCAAGAATACTTGAGGGTAAATGCGCATATGTTACCGACATTGGTATGTGTGGCGCATATGATAGCATTTTAGGTGTTAAAAAGGAAGCTATTATATTTAAGTTAAAAAATAAAATGCTTTCAAAATTTGATTTTGCAGAAGGCGAGATTGAATTTAACGGAGCAATTTTTGAAATAGACACAGACACAGGAAAAGGCATTTCCTGTGAATTAGTAAACATTAAAGGAGATATAAAATGAAAACAACTGAGCTTTTAAATTATGTAAAAAACGGAGAATTAAACGCTAAGCTTAACGATATTTACGGCGAGGAAAATGTTGAAAGCCAAAAAGCAAGATACGAGGAAGCAATTAACGACTTTTTAAATATTTACGGAGATAGAGAGGTTTCAATTTTCTCAGTTCCAGGCAGAAGCGAAATTTCAGGTAACCATACCGACCATAACCACGGTAAGGTGCTTGCAGGCTCAATTAACCTTGATATTATTGCTATTGCATCAAAGACAGATGATGGTGTAATTAGAATTAAGTCAAAGGGTTTTGATGAGGATAAAATCGACACAAATACATATACAGAGCCAAATGAAAAGGACTTTTTCAAATCAGGCGCTTTAATTGCAGGTATGGCAAAAGCATTTACAAATGCAGGCTACAACAAGGGCGGTTATATCGCCTATACAACATCAAATGTATTTAAGGGCTCAGGACTTTCTTCCTCTGCGGCATTTGAGGTTATGGTTGGTAATATCCTTAACTATTTCTATAATGACGGCAAGGTTGACAATGTAGAAATTGCAAAAATGGCGCAATTTTCAGAGAATGTATTCTTTGGTAAGCCTTGCGGACTTATGGACCAAATGGCTTGCGCAGTTGGTGGCTTTGTTTATATTGACTTTGAGGACACAAAAAATCCTAAGATTGAAAAAATTGACTTTAACCTAAGTGGTGCAGGCTATGCGCTTTGTATTGTAAATACAGGTGGCAACCACGCAGACTTAAACGATGATTATGCTTCAGTTCCAAGTGAAATGAAAGCAGTTGCAAAGGAGCTTGGCTGCGAATATTTAAGACAAACCTGTCTTGGCGAGGTTATGGCAAATATAAAGGAGCTTCGCGAAAAGGTTGGCGACCGTGCAATTTTAAGAGCATATCACTTCTTTAACGAAAACGATAGAGTATCAGCCCAAGCAAGCTACTTAAAGGAAAATGATGTTGAAAGCTTCCTTGAATTTGTATTAAAGTCAGGAAATTCAAGCTTTAAATTCTTACAAAATGTATATACAACAAAGAATGTAAGTGAGCAGGGGCTTTCCCTTGCGCTTGCAATTACTGAAAATATCCTTTGTGATACAGGCGCAGCTTGGCGTGTTCACGGTGGTGGCTTTGCAGGTACAATTCAAGCATTCGTACCTTTTGCACAGGTTTCCGCTTATAAGGAAGAAATTGATGCAGCACTTGGCGAGGGCGCTTGTCATATTTTAAGAATCCGTCCTTACGGCGCAATTCAAGTAATGTAATATTATTAGTTATGAATCCGCTATGCGAATGTTATGAACTTGCTACGCAAGCGTTATGAATTTTGCGAAACAAAATGTTATGATATGATTGCCAAACGCCGTCAGGCTCATAACACGCGTAGCGTTCATAACGACGAAGTCTCATAACTTGTCCTGAGGCTTCGCGGAAGGCAATCATAACTGTTCTCCTTTCGGAGAACGAAAGGAGAACTATGATTACTGCATACACACTTTTCTCAGGCTCAGGTGGGAACTGTACATATGTAACAGATGGAAAAGCAAAAATACTTATTGATGCCGGAAAGAGCTGTCTTGCCATTGAAAAAGCTCTTAATGCTCTTGGCGCATCACTTTCAAGCATCAACGATATTTTTGTAACTCACGAGCATAGCGACCACACCGTAGGGCTTGAGGTAATTTCTAAAAAATATAATATTCCTGTGCATTTTGCTTACCCTTCATACGATAAGGCAATTCAAAACACCACATATTTAAAGCGTAGTGCTATTCGCCACGAGGTGCTTTTTGAGAAAAAGGTGGGGGATGTGTTAATAAAATCCTTTGAGGTGCCACACGATAGTATGCAAAATCTTGGCTACATAATAAGTGATGGCGAGGACACCTTCGGCACTGCTACCGATATGGGACATGTTACCGAAAGCCTTGCAAATGAGCTTATAAAATGTAGATGTGTTTTAATTGAAGCAAACCACGATAAAAAGATGCTTAAGGAAGGAAAGTATCCACAGTTTTTAAAGGATAGAATTTTGTCCCCACACGGACATTTATCAAATGAAAACTGCGCCCGCCTTGCTTGCTATCTTGCAGATAACGGAGTTAAATGCATCACTCTTGGGCATTTAAGCAAGGAAAATAATTTACCAAAAATTGCACTTGACACAGTAAATAACTTACTTGAAGCAAATAATTTATCCGTCGATTTATCTGTCGCTTCATCTGAAGAAGCGGTATTGCTTACAAGGTAAGCAATATAGTGGTCAGTGGCTAGTGGTCAGTGGTCAGTAAGCTTGCTATACGACTTTTACAACTAACCGCTAATTATGTACCGCTTATTAAAATGACGTTTAACGCTTATCTTTGTTTTTGTTCGTGTTCTTTGGTCTATCCGCTTGTCACTGACCACTGACCACTGATCACTACAAAACGACTGAAAGGAGTTTTTATGTTCACAGAAAAACTAATAAGCGTAGCAAACAGAAACGATGCTACTAAAAACTTAATAAATGAGGAAAATGCACGCAGGCTTGAAGCATTATCAAGCCATATGCTTGAGGTAAATAAAACATTAAATCTTACCGCTATTAAGGATGAGGATGGTGTTATTTTAAAGCACTTAGTTGACTCATCTGCGGTTGTGAATTTCATTCCCGAAAACGCAAGTCTTTGCGATATTGGCTGTGGTGGTGGCTTTCCATCACTTGTAATTGCAATTTTACGCCCTGATGTGTCTGTATTTTCAGTTGATAGCGTATCAAAAAAGGTTGCTTATGTTGAAAGCGCTGCACAAAAATTCGGTCTTAAAAACGAAAAAACCTCAAACGAAAGAGCCGAGGCTTTAGGACAAGGCAATAAGCGCGAGAGCTTTGATGTTGTTACTGCAAGAGCCGTTGGCAGACTTAATCTTATAAGTGAGCTTTGTATTCCGCTAGTTTCGGTAGGTGGCGTATTCCTTGCAATGAAATCCCTCTCAACTGATGAGGAATTAGAGGAAGCACAAAAAGCCATAGCTTTACTGGGTGGTAAGGTGGAAAATGTGTTTACCTACACGCTTACCGATGACAACGAGGAAATTGAGCGCTCAATCGTAGTTATACGAAAAATAAAAAACACTCCGCCTAAGTATCCACGAAATAATTCGCAGATTGCAAAGAAGCCGCTTTGAAAAGGAGTATATATGTTAATTAACGATAACCATTACTTAACCGTTATAGAAAATATAAAAGCGCAGATAGAAAATTCCCGACATAAGGCAGCTCTCAAGGTTAATCAAGAGTTAATTTTGCTCTATTACAACATTGGAAAAATCATTAATGAAAATAAATCTTGGGGAAATAAATTTATAGACACACTTGCTAAGGATATAAAAATAATGTATCCAAGCTCCACGGGATATTCGGTGCGAAATTTGAAATATATGTCAAAATTAGCGGAATCCTACACGGATATAGAATTTGTGCAACAGGCTGTTGCACAAATTCCTTGGGGACATAATACAGTAATTTTAGATAAAATAGAATCATCCGAATCAAGAAATTGGTACATCCAAAAAACTATTGAAAACGGTTGGTCCCGTTCTATTCTATCTCATCAAATAGATACCAAGTTATATGAAAGGCAAGCTATCGCTAACAAAGTTTCAAATTTTGAAAAGCAGCTTCCTTCTCCACAAAGCGAGCTTGCCTCTCAAGCCATGAAGGACCCGTATATATTTGATTTTATTACCTTCAAAGAAGATATGCTTGAAAGAGATTTGGAAAATGAGCTAATTAAAAAAATCACATCTCTTCTATTAGAATTGGGAACAGGATTTGCTTTCGTTGGAAATCAATATCATATGAATGTCGGCGGCGAAGATTTCTACATCGACCTTTTATTCTATAACATAAATTTAAGATGCTATGTTGTGATAGAATTAAAAACTGATGACTTTAAGCCAGAATATGCAGGAAAATTAAATTTTTATCTTTCTGCAGTTGATGACATCTTAAAAAAGGATGGAGACAATCCAACCATAGGACTTTTACTGTGTCAAAGCAAAAATAATATAATTGCCGAATACTCACTAAGAGATATGTCAAAGCCTATGGGAGTAAGCGAATATAAAATCACTTGTAGCTTGCCTAAAGACTTAGAAAAGCAATTACCTTCCATCGAAGATATTCAAAAACGCATTTCTAATAAATTTTAAGGTATAAAATTATGACCGAGCAAGAAATATTAAATCTTAAAAAATGCGTTGCAAGTGATAATGCTACACAAAAAAAGATAAATATAAGCGTTTTTTATGTTGCAAGAGCCTCATTTAACGATGAAATGCTTGTGGAAAGCCTTGAAATAAAGATTGAGGACATTAAGGACAAGGACCTTTATTGGTTTGACTTATATTTAGGCAGAAAAAGCGACAACAAAATTAAAATTGCCATAGCATATATAGAAAATGAATACATTCATTTTCTTTTTGATGATGGCGAAAAAATTAAGGCTGTTAAGAACGCTTACACAGTTTTAGCAAGTGATGACCTTAATGATAGCTACCTAATTGCAACTCATATATGGTAAAATTTTCACATTAAATTCAAGAAAAGAGCGAAATTTAAGCTCTTTTCTGTTTTTGATATATATAATGATGAATAAAAATGCAAATTTTATTTAAAAAATGCAACAAATTTTCATTTGTTAACACATTGTTCATAATTATGTGATAGAATAAAGTATATTTTTTTATTTTATATAATAATTAATTTATATTAGCTTATGATATCTGCTGACGGCTGACAGCTAACGGCTGGTGGCTGTTCATTTGCGCAAAGCGGAAAGGAACTACTATGGCAAGAGTAAAGAAAGAATTAACACAATTAACTCCACAGCTTATGGGTTATGTAGAAAAATGCTCAATCAATACAACTATTGAAGCAGAGCTTTTTGACAAATATAATGTAAAAAGAGGACTTAGAGAAAAGGACGGTAAGGGTGTAGTTGTAGGTCTTACTGAAATTTCCGAGGTACAGGGCTTTAAGTATGTTGATGGCGTAAGAACTCCTTGCGAGGGCGAGCTTTTCTACCGTGGTATCAATATTTATGACCTTGTTGATGGATTTTTAAATGATGGCAGACACGGCTACGAGGAAACTATTTACCTTCTTCTTTTCGGTGTTCTTCCAAATAAAGAGGAGCTTGATGATTTTATAAAGCTACTTTCAAAATATCGTTCACTTCCAAAGAATTTCGTTCGTGATATTCTTATGAAGGCATCAGGCAAGGACATGATGAACTCACTTGCACGAAGCGTGCTTACTCTTTATGCTTATGATGACAAGGCAGATGATACATCAATTCCTAATGTGCTTCGCCAAAGCTTACAGTTAATTTCAGAGTTTCCACTTTTAGCGGTTTATGCATATCATGCATATGAATTCTATGAAAAGAAAAATAGCTTAGTTATTCGCCCACCAAAGGCGGGACTTTCAACTGCGGAAAACTTCCTTTATATGCTAAGAAAGGATGGAAAATATACTCCACTTGAAGCAAGAATTCTTGATGTTGCGTTAGTTTTACACGCAGAGCACGGTGGCGGTAACAACTCCACCTTTACAACTCATGTTGTTTCATCATCCGGTACAGACACATACTCAACAATTGCCGCATCCCTTGGCTCACTTAAGGGTCCAAGACACGGTGGCGCTAACATTAAGGTTGTTGAAATGATTGAAGACATTAAGAAAAATGTTAAGGATTGGACAGATGAAAACCAAATTTCCGATTACCTAAACAAAATCTTAAATAAAGAAGCATTTGATGGCAAGGGACTTATTTACGGTATGGGACATGCCATTTACTCTAAATCCGACCCAAGAGCTTGTATTTTAAGAAGATTTGTTGAAAAGCTTTCAAAGGAAAAGGGCAAGGATAAGGACTATAAGCTTTGTCAGTTAATTGAAAGACTTGCACCCAAAATCATCGCAGAGCATAAAGCAATTTTCAAGGGCGTAAGCGCAAATATTGACTTTTATAGTGGATTTATCTATGATATGCTTGATATTCCTCACGAGCTATATACACCACTCTTTGCAATTTCTCGTATTGCAGGCTGGAGCGCACACCGCCTTGAGGAAATCTTAATGAACGGTAAAATCATCCGTCCTGCTTATCAGGAAATCATCCCAAGAGGCACTTATGTTCCTATGGAAGAAAGAAAATAGTGGTCAGTGGCTAGTGATCAGTAGTTAGCTTTTGCACAACATTACACATACTAAAAAACGCATACATCTTTTCGGTGTATGCGTTTATTTTTAGTAAAATGAAAATAATTATTAGAATAGCTCACGATTTTTTAAAATTGCATTTTGGATCTTGATTTTGTTCGATAAATAGAATATAATAGACTTATAAAATATAAGGAGACAATTTTATGCTTCAATATATGTCTTGCCGAGATGCTGCCGAAAGATGGAATATATCACAACGCAGAGTTTCTGTTTTATGCGCTGAAAATCGCATACCCAATGTTGCTATGCTCGGCAATATGTGGATAATTCCCATAAATGCCGAAAAGCCAACGGATGCACGAAAAAATAACGGTGCAAAGCCAACTAATGAAAAAGCTCATCCTTTTATAAAATGGGCAGGTGGTAAAACTCAGCTTTTAGATGTACTTAAAAGTAATTTACCAAGTGGTATTGGTACTACTATTAGAAAATATGCAGAGCCTTTTGTTGGTGGCGGTGCATTCCTTTTCTCTATACTCGAGGAATACAACTTTGAGGAAATTTACATTAGCGATAACAATAAAGAGCTTATGAATGTTTATGTCGCCATTAGGGATAACTGTAACCAGCTTTTAAATGCTCTCAACACCTTGCAAAACGAATATAATGGACTTAGTGCCGAATTGCAAGAGAAATTTTATTATGAAAAGCGCGAGGAATTTAATACAGTTGAATTGACCGATAAAACAAGTGTTCAAAAGGCTTCATTGTTTATTTTCTTAAATAAATCTTGTTTTAATGGTTTATTTAGGGTTAACAAAAAGGGCAAATATAATGTTCCTTTTGGAAAACACAAGTCTGTTTCAATTTGCGATAGCGATAATTTAACTAAAATTTCTGCTATGCTACAAAATGTTATAATAAAGGCTTGCGATTATCAAGAGGTTATGAGCTTTGCTGATAGCTCAACTCTTGTATATTTTGACCCACCATATAGACCCTTGAATGTAACATCAGGCTTTACCTCATATACCGAGGATGATTTTTCTGATAAAAATCAAATAGATTTAGCAAATTGCTTCAAGGCTCTTTCAAAAAAAGGCGTTAAAGTAATGCTTAGCAACTCAGACCCAAAAAACACAAACGAAAATGACAATTTCTTTGACGATTTGTATGCAGATTTTAACATTTTGCGTGTTGAAGCCTCTCGTATGATAAACAGTAAAGGCTCATCAAGAGGAAAAATCAAAGAGCTTTTAATTAAGAATTATTAAGGAGTAGATATGAAAAGAAATTTTAACGAATGGCTTGCTAATTTCAGAGAAAGCATAGCTGACTACAAGTATTATATTGATTTTGACAAAGTACATAGAAATGTTGATAGCATAAAGATTGAGTTGAATATATTAAATACACTTGTAGGCTCTAAAAACATTGAAGCTGACTTTATAAACTTAGTAAAGAAATATCCTGAAACATTAAAGGTTATTCCTATTCTACTTGCAAAGAGAGAAAGTGAAATATATTGCCAAGATCAAAATTTAGCACGAACATTTGAATTTTCCAAAAATATTCCCATAGATGCAGATGAGAAATTTTTCAAAGAGTATTGCTATTTTATGAGAGAAACAGGGCTTTTTGATCTATTACAAAATCGCATTATAAGCAACTTGGTTGATTATGTAACAGGCGTTGAAACAGGCTTGGATTCAAACGGCAGAAAAAACCGTGGCGGTCATTTAATGGAAAATTTAGTTGAAAGCTATATTCAACAGGCTGGATTTATAAAAAATGAAACTTATTTTAAAGAAATGAACCTTTCAGATATAGAACATCTTTGGGGAATTGACTTATCTGCAATTTCAAACACAGGTAAAACGGAAAAACGATTTGATTTTGTAGTGAAAACCAACAACAAAATTTATGGAATAGAAGCAAACTTTTATTCAAGTGGCGGCTCTAAGCTAAATGAAACAGCAAGAAGCTATAAAAATATAGCTATTGAGTCAAAAGAAATAGATGGGTTTGAATTTGTATGGTTTACCGACGGAAACGGTTGGAAATCTGCAAGACACAATTTAGAAGAAACCTTTGATGTAATGGAACACATTTATTCTATTGCCGACTTAGAAAACGGCATAGCAAACGAATTATTTAACTGATATGGCAAAGAAAATACCTTTACAACCAGAAAATTTTGAGCTTGAAACAAATACTGTTTGGAGCTTTCCAAATAGGGGAAAATGGGCAACTCACGATGCCAAATACCGCGGAAATTGGTCGCCTTATATCCCAAGAAATATAATTTTAAGATATTCAAACGAGGGTGATACAGTTCTTGATCAATTTGTTGGCGGTGGTACAACTATGGTTGAAGCCAAGCTGACAGGCAGAAATGCAATAGGAGTTGATATTAACCCAAATGCAGTTGAATTGTCTTTGAAAAAATGTAATTTTGAATACGAATCAAGTTCACAAATTAAAATAATGCAAGGTGATGCAAGATATCTTAATTTAGAGAACGAAAGCATTGATCTTATTTGCACTCATCCACCCTATGCTGATATTATCAAGTATAGCGAAGATATTAAAGGCGATTTGTCGCACCTTAAAATAAAAGATTTTTTAACAGAGATCTACAAGGTAGCGCAGGAAAGCTATCGAGTTTTGAAAAAAGGCAAGTTTTGTGCTATTTTAATGGGAGATACCCGCAAAAACGGCATGGTTCAACCTCTCGCTTTTGAAACAATGCGTCTTTTTGAACTTGTTGGATTTAAGACAAAAGAAATTATAATAAAAGAACAACATAATTGTAAAGCAACGGGTTTTTGGAAAACTAATAGCATAAAACACAATTTTTTGTTACTTGCCCACGAATATTTATTTGTATTCAAAAAATAAAATCTTATTTTAAATATTTTAAAAAATAACGCATACATCTTTTCGGTGTATGCGTTTTTTAGTATTCAATAAAGGTTAGCTTATCTATTTTTTCGCACATATTATAAAATTTTACGGCTTCTGTAAATTGGTCAATGGTTGTTCTGTACGCTTCTATTTTCTCTTTTTCATAATTTTGCACCATTTCAATTATATCATTTTCCGCACACCTAATAGCATCGTCCACGGTCATAGAGGAGTATTTTTTTATATGCCCTATACGGAGAAGTCTGTATGCACAATGATAATATTTATCCTCTAATAGCTCCTTGTGGCAATAAAAATATGCAAGCTCTCTTACTCTTATATAATCAGCCGCTTGTTCAATCATTCCATCTATTCCGTATAACATAATTACCTCTCTATCAATTTAAAATGTGTACTAATTATATTATACATAATTCAATTATGTGTGTCAAGTATATTCTTTCATTGTATTATGTATAAACCTTATGTGTGTATGATACAATTATACATAAGGTGGTGATTTTGTGTTTGATGAACAACTGTTTTATAAAAGACTAACAGAATTAAGAGTGGCGAAGGATGTTTCTGCAAGAGACATGAGCTTGTCGCTTGGTCAAAGCGAAAACTATATAAACGCTATTGAAAATAAGCGTGCATTCCCATCTATGCAAGTATTTTTCTATATCTGCGATTATTTTGGTATTTCCCCAATGGAATTCTTTGATTTTGACAACACCAATCCTACTAAGTTACAGGAAATTATCAAAAAATTAAAGTCTCTTAACAATGACCAATTAAAGCTTATTGAAACTATGATTGACAACATGAAATAAAATAACGCATACGGATTTCCGTATGCGTTTTATTATTTGTAAGCTTGTGCAAAATCTAACTGCTGACCGCTGACCACTGATCACTGACCACTAAATATTTATTGTTTGATTTGCGTAAATATCCACACATGTGTCGCTATTTTCAAGGATTAAGGACACAGGGGTGTCAAAAATTTCAGTTGGCAAGTCGGTTTTGAGTGTAACCTGTGTGCCGTTTTCGGTGTTTTCAACTACTAACTCGGAGTTATCACGAAGGTAAATATATTTTACCATATCGTTATATGAGCAGAGCCAAATGTTATTTTTGTTTGCTTGCTCAGCAAGGTACATACATTCAGGCAAGAATGTTTCGTACTTTTGGGCGTGGTGGGTATCCTGCTCCTTTTTAGAAAGCCAATGGTTCATTTGAACTGTCCAACCGCCCTCGCTTATTGTCTTATCAATATTATCAATATATGGCTGTAAATCGTAAACAAAGCGAGTTGTAAATGTGCCAACATCATATAAATTCATGTTATATGTGTCGTTAATTCTGTCATTTCCGTTTCGGTTTGAATAGTAATATTCCTTTAAAATGTTCCAACCCTCCTGTGTGCTACCGCCACCGGGAGTTACATATGCAATTACAGGTGTGCCGTAAATTTCCTCAAGTTTTTCCTTAGTTTCCTTAGCATCCTTATGTAATTTTTCGGGGTCGGTTTCGCCATTATAGCATAAGCAATGGTCAATACTGTGTCCGCAAATATCAAAATAGCCCTCGTTAATAAGGTCCTTCCACATTTTAATTATCCATTCGTGCAAGAAGCCAACAGTTTGAGCAGAGGTAATTTTGATTTTTTGTCCTGTCTTTTCGTAAACCTCTTTTAAATTTTCGTATGCATCAAGAGTTGACTCGCGATAGCATCCATCATCAAATACAAAGCTGTATGCACTTTTTGCGTTGTTATAGTAAGTTGCAATTTTCATAATTGTTTTACTCCTTTCAGTCGTAAACAGGGAATAGGGTATAGGGAATAGGAGATAGGGAAATTTGCCTTACTCCTATTTCATTATAAATATTCTAACATTTTATAATATAAGTGTCAATAAAATATTGACAAATAGATAAAAAAGTTGTATTATGCTTTGGGAATAATTTTTTAACTAGCAGATGAACACTGACCAGTAATATGCAATCTTCGGTTGATTCCATACAATCCTTGACTGATTGCATATGACCTTCGGTCAATTCCATACAATGCTTTGCGTTGATTACATACACATCTGCGATGTGATTGCGACTTTGTCGCATCCCTATCCCCTATCCCCTATATCCTATCCCCCAAAGCGACTGAAAGGAGCGAAAATGAAGACCGTATATAAATTTTTTGCAGGTCATGCTGTTTTAACGGTTGCAATGATTATTGCGCTTGTTACAATGGTAATTGTGCCGCCTGATGTTACATACTTTGACTACATAGACTTTAAAACGCTTTTCTGTCTTTTTGCTACGCTTCTTGTGGTGTGTGCTTTAAAGAATATTCGCTTTTTTACCTTAATTTCAAGAAAGATTGTTCACGCTACGCCTAACCTTAGAGTATGCGTTTTGGCGCTTTTGTATATCACATTTATTGGCTCACTTTTTATTGCCAACGATATGGCGCTTATTACATTTTTGCCCCTTGGATATTTCGTATTAAGCGACACAGGTAACCATAAATATATGGCTTGGGTGTTTGTTTTACAGAATATTGCCGCAAATTTAGGTGGAATGCTAACACCATTTGGCAATCCTCAAAACCTATATTTATACACTAAATTTAACATACCAACTCTTGAATTTATGGGTATTATGGTATTTCCGTTTTTGCTTGCAGTTTTAATGCTAACATTATCCGTGCTATTTTTCCCAAAAACAAAAATGGAATTGTCCATAAGCGATGATATAATTGAGTTTAAGCCTAAGCGCACCGCAATTTACATAGTGCTTTTTGCGGTATCAATCCTTGCGGTATTTTCAGTAATTCATTATTTAATTGCCGCTGTTATAATCGCAGTTGGAATTTTTATGCTTGATAAAAAAGCATTTTTAAAGGTTGACTATCCCTTGCTTTTAACATTTTTAATGTTCTTTATTTTTGCGGGAAATATGTCAAGAATAGACTTAATTCGTGATTTTATGTCGGGACTTTTAGAAAAAAACACACTTTTAGTGTCCGCTTTATCATGTCAGTTTATTTCAAATGTGCCATCCGCGGTGTTATTATCTCAGTTTACCGATAACTATAAATCACTTTTGCTTGGCGTTAATATCGGTGGCACAGGCACAATTATAGCATCCTTAGCAAGCTTAATCACATTTTCGGAGTTTTCACGCTATCAGCCTGAGAATAAAAAGAAATATTTTGGCGTTTTCACGCTTCTAAATGTAATATTTTTGATGGTTCTCTTAATTTTTTGTGTTTTTCTTGAAAAAATTTTATAAAAACACTTTATTTTTTGAAATCATTGTGCTATAATATTGCCGCTTTATATTTTATATATAATTTATCTTTATATAAACACTAAATTTAGAGCCTTAGAGAGCGAGGAAAGATGTTTCCAGCCTGTAAGGGTCGCAAAGGAGAATTTATGATTAGAGACGACTTAAGAAATGTAGCAATTATTGCTCACGTTGACCACGGCAAAACAACTCTTGTTGACGGTATGCTTCAGCAAGGTGGCGCATATCACGAAAACCAAGCAACTACTGACAGAGTAATGGACTCTAACGCTCTTGAAAAGGAAAGAGGAATTACTATCCTTGCAAAAAATACTGCTATTCACTATGGCGACAAAAAAATCAATGTAATTGACACCCCAGGCCACGCTGACTTTGGCGGCGAGGTTGAAAGAATTCTTAAAATGGTTAACGGTGTTATCCTTCTTGTTGATGCAGCAGAGGGACCAATGCCACAAACAAGATTCGTTCTTCGCAAGGCTATGGAATTAAATCACAGAATTATCGTTGTTGTTAATAAGATTGACCGTCCTGATGCTCGTGTAACTGAGGTTATTGATGAGGTTTTAGAGCTTCTTATTGACTTAAATGCAACTGATGAGCAGCTTGACTCTCCAATGCTTTTCTGCTCAGGTAGAGCAGGCACAGCGTCATTCTCTCCTGATGTAGAGGGCGAAAACTTA
Organism: Eubacteriales bacterium; assembly: GCA_045533435.1. Taxonomy (GTDB): domain Bacteria; phylum Bacillota; class Clostridia; order Oscillospirales; family CAG-272; genus RGIG2000. Next base: position 57,633 of record JAZSHT010000104.1, read on the forward strand.
ATTCCACTTCTTGATACAATCGTAAATTACATTCCAGCTCCAGAGGGAGAAGAGGATGAAAGCCTTCAATTACTCGTTTCATCTATTGACTATAACGAGTATGTTGGTAAAATCGGTGTAGGTAGAATTGAAAGAGGCTCACTTAAGGTAAACCAAGAGGTTACAGTATGTAACTTCCACTCAGATGAAGCTCCAAGAAGAGCAAAAATCGTTTCAATTTATCAATTTGATGGTCTTTCCCGTACACAGGTACAAAGTGCAACAGTTGGCGATATCGTATGCTTCTCAGGTGTTGAAGAGCTTTCAATCGGCGATACACTTTGCTCTGCTGGTAATGTTGAGCCACTTGAATTTGTAAAGGTTTCAGAGCCTACTCTTGAAATGACATTTGCAGTTAACGATAGCCCATTTGCAGGCAAAGAAGGTAAATTCGTAACATCCCGCCAAATTAGAGACCGCCTTTACAAGGAAACACTTAAGGATGTATCTCTCCGTGTAAGCGATGGCGACACTACCGACTCATTTAGAGTTGCAGGTAGAGGCGAAATGCACTTATCAATCCTTATTGAAACAATGCGCCGTGAGGGCTTTGAGCTTTGCTGCTCAACTCCAAGAGTGCTTTATAAAACAATTGATGGCATTTTACATGAGCCAATGGAAAGAGTTTCTATTGATGTACCGGCAGAGAGCGCAGGCGCAGTTATTCAAAAGCTTAGCGCAAGAAAGGGCGAGCTTTTAGAAATGGACCCAACAGGCTCAAGAACTAAGCTTGAATATATTATTCCATCAAGATGCTTACTTGGTTACAGAAACGAGTTTATGACAGATACAAAGGGCGAGGGCATTTTAAATACACTCTTTGATGGCTATCAACCATTCAAGGGAGAGGTTGTAACAAGATTTACAGGCTCACTTATCGCATCCGAAACAGGCGAAGCAACATCATACGGTCTATTTAAGACACAAGACAGAGGCGCTATGTTTATCGGCGTTCAAACTCCTGTTTATGAGGGAATGATTGTTGGCGAATGTCCAAAGATGGAGGATATCGTTCTTAATGTTTGCCAAAAGAAGCACTTAACTGCTATTCGTTCAAAGGGCGCAGATGAGGCTTTAATTCTCGTTCCACCAAAGCAATTATCCCTTGAGCAAGCTATTGAGTATATTGCGGATGATGAGCTTATTGAGGTAACACCTAAGTCAATTAGATTAAGAAAGAAAATTCTTGATACTGCATTAAGACTTAAGGCGCAAGCGAAATTAAAAAAGCAGTGATCAGTGGTCAGTGGTCAGTGTTCAGCAGCTAGACTAACGAATAGATTTCAATTAAATACGCAAGGCCACTCTGTGAGTGGCTTTTGTGAAATATAATGTAAAAATACAAACGGTTTTGAATAACTACCGTTGTCCCATTTCTTTTGCTAAGCTTTTCTTTCTGAAAAGAAAAGCGGAAAGGATAGAAAATGTTTTCAGAAAAGATATTAAATATAGCATCTGAGGCGGAAAGGGAGCTTGCTCCGATTTTTGCTAAGATTGATGAAATTTCATTTAAAAATACACAAAGAGTGCTTGAAAGCTTTAAGGAATTTAAGGTTGCCGAGAGTATGTTTGCAGGCACAACTGGTTATGGCTACGATGATATTGGCAGAGACACACTTGATAAAATTTATGCCGATGTTTTCGGAGCAGAAAGTGCATTTGTAAGACACTCAATAGCCAACGGCACAAGCGCACTTACAATCGGATTGTTTGGACTTTTAAGACCAAATGATGTGCTTTTATCAGTTACAAATCAACCATATGATACTCTTTGCGAGGTAATCGGCATTAACGGTGCAAACGGAGATGGCTCACTTGCGGATTTTGGTGTAAAATACGATCAGGTTGACTTTAAAAACGAGGAAATTGACTTTGAGGGAATTGAGAAAAAGCTCAATGAATATGGAGATAGCGTTAAGGTTGTTTTCATTCAACGCTCAAAGGGATATTTAAATAGACCGACACTTACAATAGACCAAATTGGCGAAATTTGCGATTTTGTTCACAAAAGAAGCAAATCGTATGTGGTTGTTGACAACTGCTATGGCGAATTTTGCGAGGATAGAGAGCCTTGCCATGTGGGAGCAGATATGATAATCGGCTCACTTATTAAAAATCCAGGTGGCGGAATTGCCGAAAGCGGTGGATATATTGCAGGCACAAAAAGAGCAGTTGAGTTAGCTTCCTACCGTTTAACCTCTGCCGGCACAGGATGCGAGGTAGGTGCATCTTTAGGTCAAAACAGAAATATGTTCAAGGGATTTTTCTTAGCACCTCACATTGTGGCTCAGGCTATTAAAACTGCACATTTTGCCGCATATGTGTTTGAAAAATTAGGCTTTGATGTATCTCCAAGGTATAACGAAATGCGCTCGGATATTATCCAAACAATTAAGTTTGGATACGCTGATGGTCTTATTAAATTCTGCCAAGGAATTCAAAGCGCATCCCCTGTTGACTCTTATGTAACTCCTGTGCCATGGGCAATGCCAGGCTATCAGGATGAGGTAATTATGGCAGCAGGCGCATTTACTCAAGGCTCATCAATAGAAATTTCAGCAGACGGTCCTATTCGCATACCATATACCGCATTTTTACAAGGCGGTCTAACCTTTGAAAGCGGAAAAATCGCAATATTAACAGCAGCTTCGCTGCTAGGGGATAGGATATAGGATATAGGGGATAGGGATATGTTGAATATCAAAATTATAGCCACAGGCGATGTAAAGGAAGCATATTGGCAAAACGCCATTAAGGAATATCAAAAAAGACTTGGCGCTTGGTGCAAAATTGAGGAAATTATTTTAAAGGAAGAAAGACTTCCCGATAATCCCACACAATCACAAATTGACAAAGCCCTTGAATGTGAGGAAAAGCGAATTTTAGAAAAGCTTTCCTCAAAATCATATGTGATTGCAATGTGCGTTGAGGGTAAGCAGTTATCAAGCGAGGAGCTTGCCTCAAAGATAACCGATATAACAAATTTAGGCAAAAGCGAGATAGTTTTTATCATCGGCTCATCCTTTGGTCTATCCAAAAAGGTCAAGGAAGTGTCTGATTTTAAGCTCTCAATCTCAAAATTAACCTTCCCACATCAATTATTAAGAGTTATTTTACACGAAACGATTTATAGGTCATTAAGTATTATTTATGGTACGAAGTACCATAAATAAGCGGTCAGCCGTTAGCAGTTAGCTGTTAGCAGATTTACTTATGATTTTTTAACAATTTATTCAATGTTTTCAACTCAATAAATCAAAATTGTTACTTGCTGTAAGCTGGCGGCTGGCGGCTATAACAAAAAGCTTCGGCAAAACCAGAAGCTCAGAGGGTGAGGGAAAATTCGTGAACGCGTACACGTCGGCGTACTGGTGTACGACAGAGTAGCGGTCGCGAATAGAAAAGCAAAAATGGAATTTCTCCCAAAGGGAAAATTCCTTCCTTGAATAGCTTCTTTATCGTATTGAAAAACAGGCAGCAATATATATTTTGCTTTTCGGTTTCACCAGCCTGTGAGTTTCTCATTGGAGGATTTATATGAAATCAGCACAGATATGCGTAATAGGCGCAGGCCACGCAGGAATAGAAGCATCTTTAGCATCCGCAAGAATGGGAATGGACACCATTCTTTTCACAATGTCCCTAGATGCTATTGCAAATATGCCTTGCAATCCATCAATCGGTGGTACTGCAAAGGGTCATTTAGTATATGAAATTGACGCTCTTGGCGGAGAAATGGGCAGAGGCGCAGATAATGTTACCTTGCAATCAAGAACATTAAATTTAGGCAAGGGTGCGGCTGTTTACTCAAAGAGAGTACAAGCGGACAGAATGAAATACCGTGATATAATGAAGTCCACTCTTGAAAATACGCCTAACCTTCGTGTAATTCAAGCAGAAATTGTTGATATTAAAACAATAGAGGAAAACGGTATTAAGAAAATTGATAGCGTGATTACCCGTTTAGGCGAGGAATATAAGACACAGTGTGCCATTATTTGCACAGGTACATATCTTAATGCCACCATTCACACAGGTAATATCTGTTATCAAAGCGGACCGGACTCCCTTTCAGGGGCTAATTTCTTAACGGAAGCGTTAAAGCGTGAGGGTATAAATCTTATGCGCTTTAAAACAGGCACGCCTTCAAGAATTCATGCGGACAGTATTGATTATTCTAAGCTTGAAATTCAAGAGGGAGAAAGCGACACTCTTCCTTTCTGCTGGGAAACCGATGAAAAGGAATACCAAAAAAAGAGCCAAATTCCTTGCTATATCGTTTATACAAACTTAAATACTCACGAAATTATAAAGTCTAACATAAAGAAAAGTGCAATGTATTCAGGCAATATTACAGGCACAGGTCCAAGATATTGCCCATCTATTGAAGACAAAATCGTGCGCTTTGCCGACAAGGAAAGACATCAGCTTTTCGTTGTGCCTATGGGCTTAAATACTAAGGAAATTTACTTACAAGGCTTTTCAACAAGTATGCCTATTGATGTTCAAGAAAAGATGGTACACTCTCTGGTTGGCTTTGAAAATGCAAAAATTATGCGTTATGCATACGCAATTGAATATGATTGCACCGACCCACAAGAGCTGCTTGCCACCCTTGAATACAAAAAAATCAGTGGTTTATACGGCGCAGGACAGTTTAATGGTACATCAGGCTATGAGGAAGCCGCAGCCCAAGGACTTGTGGCAGGTATCAATGCTGTATTAAAAATCAAAGGCGAAGAGCCTATGATTTTACCTCGTTCATCATCATATATTGGCACTTTAATTGATGACCTTGTAACAAAGGGCACAAATGAGCCATACAGAATGATGACCTCACGAAGCGAATACCGTTTGCTTTTACGCCAAGACAATGCGGACAAGCGTTTAACTCCTATCGGCCGCCGTGTAGGTCTTGTAAGTGATAAGCAATGGGACTACTACCAAAGAAAGCAACAAGCAATCGAAGCGGAAAAGGAAAGACTAAAAACCGTTCACATTAAGCCATCAAAAGAGGTAAATGAGGTAGTTGAAGCATTAGGCACAACTCCGCTTTATGCAGGAATGACTCTTTATGAGCTTATTAAAAGACCTCAAATTGACCTTAACAATATGGCAAAATTCGACACATCCCGCCCAATTTTGCCTCAAAGTGTAGTTTTCACCGCTCAAACAGACATTAAATACGATGGCTATGTAAAAAAACAGTTAGCCGAGGTTGCCCGTACCGAAAAATTAGAGGAAAAGCCTCTCCCCGCCGACCTTGATTACACCGAAATCAAAGGACTTCGCATAGAAGCATGTCAAAAGCTAAACAAGGTAAAGCCATTAACCTTAGGTCAAGCATCTCGTATCAGCGGCGTTTCCCCTGCGGACATTTCCGTTCTTTTGATTTACTTACAATCGAAATAGCCCTTACTTTTTCTTTGGAAAAAGAAAAAGTAGGCAAAAAGAAATCGAAAGGTACACACAAACAAAATCGTTAGTTTTCTTATTCTTTGGAAAAAGAAAAAGTAAGCAAAAAGAAATCAAAAAGACATACAAACATAAAAATTAAGCCCTGCTGATTTTGTCAGTAGGGCTTTGTTTTATCCATTGTAATATGCATTTATTGCTTCAATAAGCTGTGGATTATTTATGTATATCAATTCCTTTTTAAAGATATAAAGCTTCATTTTATTTTTAACTAAAATGCTTTCGTTGTGCAATACTATAAAATCATATTCTGTATATCCCGTTCCAAAGGGAACTAACACCTTTAAAGCGCTTTTTCTTACCTTTGACAAGTCCATAGAATTAACGATTTTTTCGCCATAATAAACGGTAATTATGTTGTCCTTTATAGTTGCTTTTCTAAAATACATTCTTTTTTCGGCATATAATATAATCGGACATATTAGCAATAACGGAGCCATTATTAAACAACATATAAAAAGCTCATTTACAAATATTGTGCAAATAATAAACGCAGCTTCAATCAATATTAAAACAATGGACAAATAAAGATAACCATAATAGTTGCTTCTTACATTTTTGTTATATATGTATTCCATGGTATCTCCTTTAAATAATTTTCCTTATGTATAAATTATATCATTTTCCTTTATAAAAATAAATAGCACCAAACGCAAAATAAGGGCGTTTATTTTGCAAAAAGTGCAAAATATACGGCGGTATTTCTCAAAACTGAATTTTTCTTGACAAAAACATATTATTTATGTATAATTAAATTAGAAAGAATAGATTTTGTAAGACAATGTTCATAAATAAATGACTATGTAACCTGTTGCCTTAAACTAATATAGCATATGAACAGCGTTTTACTGCTCATATGCTATTTTTTGTTATTTTTAAATGGGAGTTGATTAAAGTGGGATATTTTTTAAATAAGTTATTGTGATTTTTAAAAAAGAGGTGATATTATGAAAAAATTTTTATTGATATTGTTGATGCTCATTTTAGCATTTTCTCTCATTGCTTGTAGTGTTGATGGTCCAGATACCGACACAAGCACAGATAATCAGCCAACCGATAGCAACACAAATAAGGAACTTACCGAAAATACATTTGTGGTAAATAAAATTTACGACAGATATTTTGATAAGATTACGCCTGCACCTGCGTATTTACTTGATGATATGGAAGAAATAAGAGGCTCATATAAAATCATAAAAACACATGAGGAATATGCGACCTGTGTAGATAAAACCGACGGTGTTAACGCTGAATTATTTAACGATAACTGTATTTTGATAGTTAAAAGCTCTACCACTGATTTTCACGCTGTTAAGCTTGACAATGTTTTAACCGAAAAAACTGTTGTTGTAGATGTTCAAAGCACTCTCGAGGCTGTACCTGCTTACATAATAGATCCAAATGCTGATTCCCAGAGATTATTATATAACATTTTTTTAGTTATTCCAAAAAATTATGTACCGGAAAATATTGATTTACTTGGAAGACTAACATTTGAAATTAGTTCTTTTAAGGGATATTCATTTGAAGCTGAAGGTATTCAAAATTTAAATTCTGAAAATCTTAAGAAAAATGATGCTTTTGTATTTGATAACGCAAATGAATATTTAAGCTTTTTACAACAAATAAGCGGTGATGATTTTTATAGTATTATGGATAATAACTCATATGTTTTAGCCTTTTATTATGATATTAAAGATTCATCAACAATTAAAATATTCAAGAGCTTTTCTATTGATGGCTCAAATGTATATTTAACCTTAGATATCTATGACGCAATATCAAGCGAAGCAAATGAAGACAATGTTTTCTTTGTAAAAATTCCAAAAGAAAATGTTGAGGAAGTAAACCTTCCTGAAAATCCAATTTTCCATATTACAATTAATCAATATTATGACTAAACATAAAAAACTCGCACCGTGTGTGCGAGTTTTTTAGTTATTCATTAGCTTTCTATACTTTTTCTCATCAATTTTGCCTTCGGCAATCATTCTTTCACTCCAGATTTGGAGTGCTTCAACTGCCATTGAGATTTGTTCAAGCTCCTTTTGAATTTCGACAAAGTCCTCAAGCTCGGTGTCATCAACCATTCCGTCTCTTGCAATTTGCAAAATTCTTATTTTTTGCTCATCTAATGCATTTAAGGAAGCAAGCATTTCAACGGTTATTTCCTTAATACCCTCAATTTTAACCTCAGGCACATATTTCATACCGATAGGGCAATCGTTTGTGCAATAATGGTTGCAAATCATTGGCTCCTTGTATGCTTCTGCCATTGCCACAACATCATATGCATCAATTTTATTTATTTTTTCGTTTTCAATTCTTTCTATTCTTGATTGCTCAATGCCGGTAAGCTCACTTGCTTTCTCACGGCTAAGTCCTAATTTTTCTCTTGCTATTTGATATGTAGTCTTATTATCTTTTGTAGATGATTTTCCCATTTTTCTAATTCCTTTTATAATTTATATTTAAAGTATATCATAATGTACCGTTTTTTGCAATATTTGATTGCAAAAGAAGTGATTTAATGTTATAATATAAATAATATATACTTTAAAAATGGCAGAAATTAAATGATACTTGAAAACAAGTTAGATATAACCGAATCAACAGAGCTTGCAAACAAGATAGAAAAAAACTCAAAGCTTAAGGCTATTGAATTATTTGAGAGTGGCTTTTTAGACACACTTGAAGCAGGTAAATTTGACTCCCTTGCTAAAATACATGAGTTTTTATTTGGCGACATATACAATTTTGCAGGGCAGGTGCGCACAGTTAATATAGCAAAGGGAAATTTTCGTTTTGCCCCCGTGATGTATCTAAAAAACGCACTTGATAACATTGACAAAATGAATCAGTCCACCTTTGATGAAATTGTAGAGAAGTATGTGGAAATGAACATTGCCCATCCATTTAGAGAAGGCAACGGCAGAAGCACACGCATTTGGCTTGATTTGATGCTCAAAAAAGAGCTTAAAGTGGTTGTAGATTGGTCAAAGGTTGATAAAGAGGACTATCTTTTGGCTATGGAAAGAAGTCCTATTCGTGATATTGAAATTAAGCATATACTTAAAAATGCATTAACTGATGATGTAAATAACAGACTTATTTACATGAAAGGCATTGACAATAGCTATCACTATGAGGGCTACAACGCATACAAAACAGAAAATTTAAGAAAATAGAAAAAGCCTTTGTAGGCTTTTTTCTATTTAGCCGTTAGCTATTAGCCGTCAGCGGTCAGCCTTTTTTCTAAAAGAATGTGGTAAACTAATGGTTTTGACACAGTTGTATCTTTTGGTTTCTTTTTTGCATACTTTTTCTTTTTCCAAAGAATAAGAAAACAAACGATTTTTTTGTATACGTTCCTTTTCGGTTTCTTTTTTACTTAGCTTTTTTCTTTTTCCAGAGAATAAGAAAACAAACGATTTTTTTGTATGCGTTCCTTTTCGGTTTCTTTTTTACTTAGCTTTTTTCTTTTTCCAAAGAATAAGAAAACAAACGATTTTTTTGTTTACGTTCCTTTTCGGTTTCTTTTTTGCTTAGCTTTTTTCTTTTTCCAAAGAAAAAAGTAAGTCTTT
>JAZSHT010000100.1:0-3519 GCA_045533435.1 Eubacteriales bacterium
TGTTAGCGGAAGCTACAAAGCCGTAATTTACCTCGCCGTTTTTAGATTCATAATCCTTTAAGGCTGCTTGGTCAATAATATAGCCCATACAGAAGCCGCCCTTATCATTCTTTGAGTATCCCTTATAGTCAAATACCTTATCTGCACTTAATTCCTTATCTGCTTGGCAAAGGCTACATTTAACTACCTTTGTGCCATCCTTGGATAGGTCAGCATATGTTACGGAAACAAGTGTTGCTCCGCCATTTACATAATCAAGATTATGCTCAAGTGCTGTGCCTTCAATTTCCTTTTTATCAATAGCATATCCGCAGAAGCAGTATGTATATTCGCCTGCGTTAACCTCGCACTTTGCTTCCTCTACTACTGTTTTTTCTGCTAAGTGGTTAGTGTTGCCCTCAGCGTTGCAGAAATACATTGTCTTGCTACCGCTAACACCTGCTGATGATGCGTTAACGTCATTTTCGTTACAGAAATAAATTGCTCCTACATTCCACGAGCCAACATTTATAATTGATACGTTGCCTTTGAATACGATTATCGGTTTAGTTCCGTTGGTATCGCAAGCAACGAGTTCAAATGCCCATGCATTGTTAATTTCAATATTATCAGCAGTGAAAACAAGCACTTTATTTAAGTTGAATTTCAAGCTATCAAAGGTTTCTCCCTCTGTCTTATAAAGTCCTTCAGGGAAATAGTACACATCTGGTTTTGTTAAAAAGTCGTATGAGTCATTTACAAAGAATGCGTTAAAGCATCCTTGGAAGCCGTTTGAGCCAATTTGTGTAACTCCCTTTGGCATATAGAAGCCTCTTAATTGCTCGCAGTTCATAAAGGTGCTGAACTTAATTTCTTTTAGTTTTGAGTTTTCAGAGAAATAGCAACCTCTTAAATGGGAAAGCGATCTGTCTCTAAAACCGAATGCATAGCCGGTAAGGTACTCAATTGTATCTGGCATAAAAATATGTTGAAGCGGACTGTCTTCTTTAAACATGTTGTCGCCGTTAAAGTCGGTAATATCTTGACCGCTACTGTTTTTAACGCCTCTTAAGTTCACAACAACGATTTTACCTGTTTTAGCGTTTCCTGCAAGATACTCTTCTCCATAATAGATTGATGAAAGTTTTGTGCCGTTAAAGTTAAAGGTTAAGTCCTTTGTTCTTACTGACATAAGTTTTCTTGACGCAGATGCAACGTCATCCCAATAGTAGCAAAGTGTATAACCTTGCTCATCGTACAAGTTAACACTTGTACCGTCTTCAAGTTCAACTGATAACATCCCTTGTGTCATTGTTTTTACATATTGCTCATTATAATCTGGGTTCACTTCATTTGCACTTACTGAAAAAACAAAGAGACAAGCAAGAATTGCTATCATTGCAATAGCTAATAAAATTTTCTTTTTCATTTTCTTTTCTCCTTATAAAATTTGAAATGGAGTTTTCAATTAATTTGACATCACTCCAGTTTCATTATATAATACATAATAATACGATTACAATGGATTATTTTACTATTTGCAATGGACTTTTTAACTGTTTAGAGATAAAAACGAACGGATTGATGCTCTGTTTTTGCCATTTTGGCAAACTGCATAAGAATGAAAGAAAAAATCTCAGTTTAACTGAGATTTTAGTTAATTTTGCTATATGCGTTTTTAAGATTTTCATAGCAAGAGTACGGTGCAAAAGCACTGCCTAAATCGGCATCTGTTTTGTTTGTTCCGTGGTAATCACTGCCTCCGCTTGCAATAAGAGTATATTTTTGGCAAAGGGACAAAAGGTAGTCGGTTTGCTCAGGTGCGAACTTGGGGTAGTATGCTTCCATTCCCACAAGTCCCGCTTGTTTAAATAACGGTAATGCTTCTTCGAGTTTTTCTTCGGTGAAGTTTAAAAGGGGATGCGCTAAAACGGGAATACATTTCCAACTTTTGATTTGCTCTATCGTGTGTACGGTTGACGGTCTTTCACTTGGGGTATAAAAACCGTTGCCTTCTTTTAAAATTCCGTCAAATGCTTCTTTCATAGTTTTGACTGCACCCATTTCCACAAGAGTTTTTGCAAAGTGGGCTCTGTTTATATTTTCACCATAACGATTTTCAAGGTCATCAAGGTAGATTTGGTAACCGCCTTCTCTTAATTTTTTGGCTAAATTAAGGTTGCCTTCTTTTTTGGTTTTTTGCATATAATCGGTAAAATCAGCCACACAGTGTGCATTATTTTCATTTATGAACATACAAAGCACATGGACTTCTTTGCCGTTATGTTCGGTAGTTATTTCGCTGCCTAAAATATAGTCAAGGTCCATTTCCTTGGCGTATTTTTCAAATTCAAAAATCTTTTTTACGGTGTTATGGTCAGTAATGGCAATTGCATTTAAGCCAAGTGATTTTGCGTTTTTGCAAAGTTCGTTGGGTGTATCTGTGCCGTCGGAGCCGTTTGTATGTGTATGTAGGTCACAGTATTTCATTAGTAAAAAAGCTCCTTTATTTTTTCAACATTATCGGTGCTGTATTCTATTTCTTCCGATATAATTCTTGCACATTCGTATATATCTCTGTTATTTTGGGTAATTGATACTAAAAGCAACGCACAGAAAATGCAGAAGGAAAGTGATATTTTAAAGTCATCAAGGTCCATAGATTCGGTACAGTGTCGATAAACGAAGTACGCAAATGCTCTTTCAAGATATTTTTCGTTTTTCTCTGATACGGTTGCATCTAAAGAAAACTCAAAAAACATCGGCATGTGTTGGTTATTTAAGTATTCAAGGTTGCCAATACATTCAATATATGATTTTTCGCTAATGAATTTAAGGTCTATTTGGTACTCCTTGCAAATTTTATTTAATTTGTCATTAAAGTTACCGTCGCTCTTTAAAATCGAATAAATTTTTTCTCTGTCAATTAAAGTATCGTAGTCAATACGGTAGGTATCGCCTATTCCTCTTGCAATCACGTCAAATTCGTTGTAATCATCACTGTTTAAAATAATGCGGCACGCTTCGGGGCAGGACATACCGATTCCCATTTCCTTGCCGTAGTTGGTGTAGTTGTAAAATCGTGGGTGTTCTCTGCAAATATCGCATAAGTATTCTTCGCCCATATTGATAATTATTTTGCAAAGTCCCTTGCTGTCTAAATGTGGACATCTTTCCTCATGGGCTAATTTAAAGTGGGGAGTGTCGCTATTTTCAATGCTTTCAAGGACTTTTTTAGCATAGTAGTGTTTTGATTTTTCGTATTTTAAAAGTGTAGTATCATCAAAATCAATTTCCCAACCGATACAACAGCTATGTGTGCATTTATCGGCTATGCATTTAAAATCATCATAGTATTTTGGCGCGTAAAGCTTCATAACATCACTCCTTTTTTACAAAAATATAATATCATATTTTTGTAAAAAAATCAAGGCGTAGCCTTGTGTCTTTAATGAAATCGCGCTATGCGCGATGAAATCCGAGCGAGGCTAGGATGAAATCTTCGGTGCACCGCCTCAGATGAAATTAAATCCGTCCTTC
>JAZSHT010000103.1:0-1947 GCA_045533435.1 Eubacteriales bacterium
AAATAGCGAAAGGTCGTATGATTTCATACGGCTTTTTGCTTTTATAAAAATAATTACTTGAAATTTTTGACATTTTGTGGTACAGTATAATGGAGAAAGAAAATGCAAAAAAGAGATTGACACAAATGAAATATAATGGGAAAATCTTTTTAATGCAAAAATTTTAAAAAGGAGAAATTTATGAAAAAGAAAATCATTTTAATGCTTGCTCTTATGGCTATGCTTGCGTGCGTTTTTGCAATTAGTGCAAGCGCTGCCGATTGGACATACAAGGATGAGTCAGGCAAGACATATCTTACATTAACGATTGATGACCAAACAGGCATAATTACTGAATACGATGGAAGATTTCCTATGTGGACAGAAAAAAACGAGCCACTTACATGGTATGTTATTAAGACCGAAGGTAATGTAAAAACTGTAAAATCCTTCGTTTCCACCGACCCTGTTTACACAAATCATGGCGGCGGATATTACAGATTTATTAAAGAGGCGGATTTTACCTTAAAGGATAAGTATCCTGTACCTACAAAGCAAAATGTTGTAAGCATAAACATGCCTAACGATATGGAAATTACAGCGTTTTCAGATTATAGTGCTGTTAACTTCCAGGCTGGCGTTACCTACACACCAAACAAATTAGAGATTTTGTTTGCGCGCTTCCCAAATACACTTACAAATACTGAAAGACTTGTTCAAGCAACTAAGGTTTTAGAGGTTGAGTTTGATAAGAACTCTGTATTTACAACTCTTAGCCATCTTGCATTCCACGAATCAAAGTCCCTTCGCAAGGTAAATATTCCTGCATCCGTTACTGTTATTGCATCACAAAGCGATAATAATGGTAGAGCGTTTCATAACTGTGTTTCCCTTGAAGAGGTAACATTTGATGAAAATTCAAGATTGACATCAATTCAAAACGCTGCGTTTAAGGGCTGCACATCTCTTAAAGAAATTAATCTTCCTGCATCCATGGTAACGATTGAAAATAACACACTTAGCTACATGGGCGGATTAGAGATTTTAAGACTTCCAGAAACATTTACTCACTTTGTAAATACAAATTCAAACGGCACGATAAGAAACGACCACCATTCCTTTACTTACCTAGCGGGCAATATCAAGGAATATTATCTTCCTGTAAGCTTTTACGCTACCGTTCCTGATACCGTTTATCGCGTTTCATACGCATTTTACGGCGGAACTGATGTAAAGTTTTTCTACTGTGGAAATAAGGATCAGCTTCTTAACGCAATTGCCAATTTCAAGAGTGGCACATCCAGCGCAACTGATAATAATGGTAACTTCACAAACGCAACACCGGTTGCATATGCAGATTATCTTGCAAACCCCGACAATTATAAAACTGGCGACTATATAATCTATGATTACAGCGCATGCGATGCATTCCACGGCGGAAATCACGATTATACCGTTAAGTATGGCTTTGCAGGGGAGAAATATTTAAGTGATTACTGTGCATATTCAACATGTAATGACTGCGGTAAAAAGGAGACAAGAGTTGTTACAAGCGCTCTCTTTACCTGCCATGGCTATTCAGCGCCTGAAAACGGAGCGGGCGGAATTGCGGTAGGCTTTACTGTAAATAATGAAGCAATTAAAGTATATGAAGAAATATCCGGCAAGGTATTAACATACGGTGTATTTGCAGCAGCAAAGGAAAATCTTGGTACAAATGATATTTTCGGTACAGATGGTAAAGCATCAAACGGCGTTATCAATGCAGAAATTACAAGCTATACAATTAATTCATTTGAGCTTAGAATATGTGGATTTGGAGAAAATCATAAATCTGTTTTACTTGCTCTCGGCGCATATGTAATCGCAAGCGATAAGGAAGCAACCGATGCACCAGCCGAGTATTCATATCTCCAAGCAAGCGCACCAAATGCGGGCGAAAAATATGCATTTGTTTCATATAATGAT
>JAZSHT010000111.1:0-4153 GCA_045533435.1 Eubacteriales bacterium
GATCCGACTTGGGGCACAAAAGAATATGGCACCTGCTGGTCTTACATTAGTTATCATAAGAGAAGATTTAATGGGTAATGCAAGAGAAAATACTCCATCTATGCTTGATTATAAGCTTATGGCAGACAATGACTCAATGTATAATACACCACCATGCTACTGCATCTATATTGCTAAGCTTGTATATGAGTGGATTTTAGGGCTTGGTGGTCTTGAGAAAATGAAAGAAATGAATGAGAAGAAGGCAAATCTTCTTTATGATTATCTTGATAGCCAAGATTATTATATTGCGCCTGTTGAGAAGGGAAGCCGTTCAATGATGAATGTTACCTTTGTTACAGGAGATGCTGATTTAGATAAAAAATTCGCTAAAGAAGCAGAAGCAAACGGACTTAAAAATCTTAAGGGACACCGTTCAGTAGGCGGTATGAGAGCTTCAATTTATAATGCTATGCCATATGAGGGTGTAGAAAAGCTTGTTGAGTTCATGAAAGAATTCGCAAAAAACAATCCAAAAGCATAAAGAGGCAGAATAATGAAAAAAATTAAATTAATGAATAAAATTGCTTCTGTTGGTACGGATGTATTTGACCGTAGCAAGTATGAGGTTTCTGATGAAGTAACGAACGAAGATGCGATAATGGTTCGCTCTGCATCGTTGCATGAGGTAGAATTTGCTGAATCTGTATCTGCGATTGCAAGATGCGGTGCAGGCGTAAACAATATACCTGTTGATAAATGCACGGAAAAGGGAATAGTAGTATTTAATACTCCTGGTGCAAATGCGAATGGCGTTAAGGAATTAGCTGTTTGCGCGCTTGTTTTAGCTGCAAGAAATGTCATTGGTGGTATAAAATGGGCTGAAACACTTAAAGGTCAAGAGGGAGTTGCAAAACTCGTTGAAAAGGGAAAAGGCGCATATGTTGGTAATGAATTAGTTGGCAAGACTCTTGGTGTAGTTGGTCTTGGTGCTATTGGTGGCATGGTTGCTAATGCTGCTAATGCACTTGGTATGAATGTAATGGGATATGACCCATACCTTTCTCCAAAGGCTGCATGGAGCTTAAATCCATCAATCAAGCAAGCAACAAGCTATGATGAGATTTTTAAGTCATGTGATTATATTTCAATTCACGTTCCTGCAACTCCACAAACAAAGAATATGATTTGCCGTAGTTCAATTCAATTAATGAAAGATGGTGTTAAAATCATTAATTTAGCAAGAGCCGACTTGGTTAATGCTGCGGATATTAAGAATGCGCTTGCTGAGGGCAAGGTTTCAGTTTATGTGACAGACTTTCCAACCGAAGAAACAGTTGGGGTAGAAGGAATTATAAATATTCCTCACCTTGGTGCATCAACAAATGAAAGTGAAGATAACTGCGCAATTATGGCTGCAAAGCAGCTTGATGCATACCTTTCAACTGGTAACATCCATAATAGTGTAAACTTCCCAAATGTTGCTCTTGAGGTTTCAGCTGAACATAGAATTTGTGTAATGCATAAGAATATTCCTAATGTTCTTTCAAGAATTACAGGTGCTTTTGCTTCAATTAATACAAATATTGAGAACATGGCAAATGCATCAAAGGGCGATATTTCATATACTATCGTTGAAACTAACGATCCAATCGCAGAGAATACTGTAAAAACCGTAATGGCCATTGAGGGCGTATTTAAGGTTAAGTGTTATTAATTAGTTATCAAGGTCATTATTGCCCAATAGGGCGAGAAGATGTCCTTTGATATAAATTCTCTCTCTTTATAAAGCTACTTAGCAAATTTTTTTGCTAAGTAGTTTTATTTTTTTCATTTTTTTGGTAAAGCTATTGACAGAACAAAAGATAAGTGATAAAATAATTACATAAGGGAGTAATCAACGGATTCCGTAATAAAGTCAACATAAGGGCATGGCCTGGCTTTATTTTAAATGATGAGACTTATCTGTTTTAGCAGATAGGTCATTTTTGTTATTACACCTTAAATATTAAAGGAGAAAACTATGAAAGAGTATTTAAAGTCCACTTCTGACGTTTTAAAAGAACAAAACTCAACCGATGACGGTCTTTCTGAGCTTGAGGCAAAATCTCGTTTAGAGAAAAACGGAAAAAATAAGCTCAAGGAAGGTAAAAAAGAATCATTAATTGTTAGATTTTTCAAGCAATTCGCTGAGCCTATGACAATTATTCTTTTAATTGCCGCTATAATTTCAGGTATTCTTGAAATTGTTGAAAACGCTTTTCCTGTTGATGCTGTAATAATTCTTGCCGTTGTAATGATTAACGCAACGCTAGGAGTATTTCAAGAGAGCAAAGCGGAAAAGGCGATTGAAGCATTACAGGAAATATCGTCAGCTATGTCAAAGGTTATTCGTGACGGAAAACAAATTTTAGTAAAAAGCGAAGATTTAGTAGTTGGAGATATAATTGTGCTAGAGGCAGGAGATGCAGTTCCTGCTGATGCAAGAATTATTGAAAGTGCAAGCATGCAGGTAGAAGAAGCAGCACTTACAGGTGAAAGTGTTCCTGCAAATAAGCATATAGATGCTTTAGCCGCTAATTCTAATGGCGATGTGCCTCTTGGAGACCGTAAAAATATGGTGTTTATGGGAAGCACCGTTGTATATGGTAGAGGTAAAGCAGTTGTTGTCGCTACCGGTATGGATACTGAAATGGGCAAAATTGCTGATGCGCTTACTAATGCTCAAGAGGGTAAAACTCCTCTACAAATCAAGCTTGCTCAGCTTAGCAAAATTTTAACTTACGTTGTTATTGGTATATCTGTCGTTATTTTTGCTGTTGAGCTTATAAAAATGAATGGAAATATTACATTTAACAGCTTAATTAGTCCATTTATGCTTGCTGTTTCTCTTGCTGTTGCAGCAATTCCTGAGGGACTTGCAACGGTTGTTACCATTGTTCTTTCAATTGGCGTTACAAAAATGTCAGAGCGTAATGCTATTATTAGGAAGCTAACAGCTGTTGAAACTCTTGGATGTGCACAAATTATTTGTTCTGACAAAACAGGAACTCTTACACAAAACAAGATGACGGTAGTTGAGCATTATGCTGATGATGAAAAGTTTCTTGCAAATGCGATGTCGCTTTGCTCAGATGCAGAATTTGATATGGAAGCTAACGAGGCAATTGGCGAACCAACTGAATGCGCTTTAGTTAATTACGCCGAAAAGGTTGGAATGTCTAAAAAAGAACAGAAAAACATTCTTGTTCGCATCGGCGAAATCCCATTTGATTCTATGCGAAAGATGATGACTACCGTTCACAAAGAAAATGACGGTAAAATCACTCAGTTTACGAAGGGAGCTCCTGACGAAATAATTAATCGTTGCACAAAGATCTACGAAAATGGTGAGGTTGTTGCTTTAAGTAATGAAAAACGCCAAGCGGCACTCGACATGAATAAAAACATGGCAGACAGAGCACTTCGTGTACTTGCCGTTAGCATTAAAATTTTAGACGCAGAGCCAAGCAACTATACTTCTGATTCTTTAGAAAATGACCTTTGTTTTGTGGGCTTAGTGGGAATGATTGACCCTGTAAGACCTGAGGTTAAGCCCGCTATTGATCAGTGCCGTTCTGCGGGTATTCGACCAATTATGATTACAGGTGATCATAAGGATACAGCAGTAGCTATTGCTATGCAATTAGGCATTATAACAAGTGCGGACCAAGCGATTACAGGAAGTGAGCTTGATACTATTTCTGATGAAGAATTTGAAACTGCCGTTGAAAAATATTCCGTATATGCTCGCGTTCAACCAGAACATAAAACACGAATAGTTAAAGCATGGCAAAAGAAGGGCAAAATTACCGCGATGACAGGTGATGGCGTAAATGATGCGCCATCAATTAAAAATGCCGATATTGGTGTTGGTATGGACATTACAGGCACGCACGTAACAAAGAACGTTGCTGATATGATATTAGCTGATGATAACTTTGCAACAAAAGTGACTTTCGTAGGAGAAAGTAGAAGAATTTATGACAATATTAGAAAAGCATTCCTATTCCTTCCCGCTTCAAACTTGTTAGAAGTTTTTACTATGTTCTTTGCGACATTATTATCTATTGGTACTGGTCATGTATTTGAAGCAGTTCATTTACTTTTTATAAATCTAATTACTGACTGTTTA